>NZ_JAMOKF010000247.1 GCF_023656545.1 Micromonospora phytophila
AGCAGCGCGGTCAGGACGGCGAGCGCGACGCCGGCGCGGCGCGGGTTGGTCGACACGCGCCCCATCCCACCAGTGCCCCCCTTATCGGGGCAACTTGACCTTCCTCCTCGCGCCGGCGGAATGCGGACGGGGCGCCACCGGTCCAGGATCGGCGGAGGTCAGCCGACGCGGGTGAGCAGGGTCACTGGTGCGCCGTCGCCGGCGTAGCGGTACGGCTCCAACTCGGCGTCCCAGGCGGTGCCGAGCGCCTTGTCCAGGGCGTGTGCGAGGGCCTCCGGTGCCCGAGCGCCGGCCATGATGCTGCGCAGCCGGTCCTCGCCGAGTTGGATGTCGCCGGCCGCGCCGACGGTGGCCCGGAACAGGCCCCGCCCGGGGACGTACATGAAGCGCTCACCGTCGGCGCCGGGGCTCGGCTCCTCGGTGACCTCGAAACGGATCATGGGCCACTGCCGGAGGGCAGCAGCCAGCTCGGCGCCCGTTCCCGGACGGCCGGTCCACCCGCACTCGGCCCGGCGGGCGCCGGGATCGACGGGTTGAGCCGTCCACTCGAGGTTGACCGGCGCGACAAGGACGCGCGCGATCGCCCACTCGACGTGTGAGCACACGGCGAGCGGGGTCGAGTGGACGTATACGACGCCACGCGTTGGCACGGTGACCTCCCGGAGAGCGAGGTGCGTCTTCCCCTACGACCTCGTCCGCCCGAGTGGCTACTGGAACACATGATGACTCGTGTGACGGATGGTGCGCCAGGGAATCGGAAAATTCGCCGACGGAATAGCCGGACGGGTGAGGGCCGTTGACCCCCTACGACGCGATGACCAGCCAGGGATCGTGGTCGTGTACAGTTCCATCGGCGGCCTGTGCCGCGCACATCTTCCGCGGGCCCACTCACCGAGTGCGGTTCGCACAGCCCCCGGACGTTCCGTCCTCCCGTACGTCTTGCAAGGAGTACCTCCGTGGCGAGCAACACCTCTAAGACCGCGCGCGCGTCAGTCCGGGCCGGCCAGGCTGGCCAGGGTGGCGCCCTCAGCGTGCTGGGCGAGTTCAAGTACCTCATCCCGCTCAACGGCGGCAAGCACGCCTACGTGCGGAACCTGACCAACGGCAAGACCGTGCACCTGCGCACCGACTCCGAGGCCTTCGTCGAGGAGATCCGGGTGCTGGCCGCGGCCGGTCACGCCGCCAAGATCCGGGCGGAGATCAACGGCCTCAACGCCACCCACCCGGGTGACGGCTGGGACGCCACCGAGAAGCGCCTCGTCGAGGCCGGCGTCTTCGAGGGCTGAGCCCCTCCCCCACGCGACACCTGAACCGCCCGTCGGGATCATCCCGGCGGGCGGTTCCGCGTCTGTCGAGGGCACCCGGCCACGCCGCGTCCGGGCCCCCCGGAGCAGACCAGCGGCCCGACGGCCCCGGCGGGCGACGGGCGTCAGGGCGTCAGGGTGGCTCCAGCAGCACGACCTCGCCGCTGGCCAGGTCGTAGAGGGCGCCCACCACGGCCACCCGGCCGGCGGCGACCGGGGCGGCGAGCAGGTCGTCGGCGCGCAGCGCGGCCACCGTACGGAGCACGTGCCGCCGGACGGCCAGCGGATGCACCCGCGGGTCGTCGACGCCCACCTCGGCCACCGCCGGGGCGATCTGCTCGACCAGATGGGCCAGCGCGCCGCCCGGGGTGCGACCGCTGCGCAGCGCGCCCACCGTCGAGGCGACCGCACCGCAGCGCTCGTGCCCGAGCACCATCACCAGCGGCACGCCCAGCTCGCCGACCACGTACTCGATGGAGCCGCGCACCGCCCGGTCCAGCACGTGCCCGCCGGTGCGGATCACGCAGATCGACCCGAAGGTCTGGTCGAAGATCGCCTCCAGGGGCACCCGCGAGTCGATGCAGCCGAGCAGCACCGCGTACGGCTGCTGATCGCCGGAGGCGGCGGCCGCGGCGGCCGTCACGTCGTGACCGTGGATCGGCTGGCCGCTGACGAACCGGCGGTTGCCGGCGAGCAGCTCGGCCAGCGCCGTCCGGGGCGACCCCATGCCCCCAGCCTGGCCGGCCGGCCGGCACCGCGGGCCGGGTTGCGAACCTTCTCACCGACAGGGTTGGCGCGGTGTCATGACGGGTAGCCGGTGTTACCGCCGGGTATCCCCGGTGCGCGGATCAGTTCGGCCCTGGGGAGGTGGCGATGCCGGAGCACGTCGAGGTGCGTCTTGCCGACGGCGTACGCCTGCACGTCGAGACGACCGGACCGGCCGACGCCGAGGTCACCGCAGTGCTGCTGCACGGCTGGACGCTGGACGGGCGCGCCTGGCACCGACAGCTCGCCGACCTGCGGGAACGCTTCGACGGCTCGGTGCGCGTGGTGACCTACGACGCGCGGGGGCACGGCCGGTCCAGCTGCATGGCGCTGCCCACCGCCACCCTGGCCCAGCTCGGCGACGACCTCGCCGCGGTGCTGGACGCGGTGGTCCCGACCGGGCGGGTGGTGCTGGTCGGCCACTCGATGGGCGGCATGACGATCATGGAGTACGCGCACCGCCACCCCGGGCACTTCGCCGCCCGGACGGCGGGGCTGGTCTTCGTCGCCACCACCGCCGAGGGGCACACCCACACCGCGTACGGGCTTTCGCCCCGGATCGCCCGGCTCATCCGGGTCGCCGAGACCACCGGGGCGGGCGTGCTCGCCCGGTGCGGCTCCTGGCGACCGCCCCGGGCGCTGTTGCGGGCGTTGCGCCCGAGCATCCGCTGGATGCTCTTCGGCGACCGCTGCGACGCGCACGACATCCGGCTGGTCACCTCGGCCGTGGCCCGGGCCTCCCTCCGCTCGATCGGCGGGTTCCGCGCCTCGATCGGGGCACAGCACCGGCTGGAGACCCTGGCGGAGCTGGCCCACCTGCCGGCGGCGGCGCTGGTCGGCGACCGCGACCGGCTCACCCCACCGCCGTGCGCGGAGTCGATCGCCGCCGCGCTGCCGGCCACCGAGCTGACCGTCTGCCCCGGCGCCGGGCACATGCTGATGATGGAACGCCCCGACGAGGTCAACGCCGCCGTCGGGGCCGTCCTGCGCCAGGTGCTCTCCGGCACCCCGTTCGCCGAGCCTCGGACCGCTCCCGCCGCCGCCCGGCAGGAGTGACCGGGAATCCATTCCCGCACCTCGGGCGCGGCCCGTCGCGTCGGGGCCGTACCCTCTTGCGGTTGGCCTGGCGCGGCCCGCGTGCTTCGCGTCGCCCGCCGCCGACGTCAGGAGGAGCGAGCGTTGAGCGACCGGACCACCCTGGAACAGGAGATCGCCGTCGAGCAGCGGCACCTCGACCGGGTGTACGCCCGACTGGCCGAACTACGCCGCTCCGCGGTCCGCGCCGAGCGCGACGGGTACCGCCTCGCCCGGGTGGGCAACTTCGGGGCGCTGGTCGAGCGGGACGCCATGGTGTTCCACGCGGCGCAGCGGCGGCACGTCCTCGACGCCGAGCACGAGGGGCTGGTCTTCGGCCGGCTCGACCTGCACGACCGGCAGGTGCTGCACGTCGGGCGGCTCGGCATCCGGGACGAGGACGCCACCACGCTGGTGGTCGACTGGCGGGCCCCGGCCGCCGCCGCCTTCTACCAGGCCACCCCGGCGCAGCCGCTGGGCGTGGTGCGGCGCCGCATGATCCAGTCCTCCGGCGAGCGGGTCACCCGGATCGAGGACGACCTGCTCGATCCGGGCGCCGCCCCGGCCGACATGACGGTGGTCGGTGACGGCGCGCTGCTCGCCACGCTCTCCAAGGCCACCGGCCGGGGCATGCGGGACATCGTCGCCACCATCCAGCGGGAGCAGGACGAGGCGATCCGCTCCCCCGGCTCGGGCGTGACGATCGTCTCCGGCGGCCCGGGCACCGGCAAGACCGCGGTCGCCCTGCACCGGGCCGCGTACCTGCTCTACTCCGACCGCAGCCGGTACGCCGGCGGCGGCATCCTGGTGGTCGGCCCGTCCTCCGTCTTCGTCGAGTACATCGCCTCGGTGCTGCCGTCGCTGGGTGAGGAGACCGCCACCCTGCACTCGCTGGGCACCCTCTTCCCGGGCATGAGCGCCACCCGCACCGACCCGCCGGAGGTGGCGTCGGTCAAGGGCTCCCTGCGGATGCGCCGGGTGCTGGAGCGGGCGGCCCGGGACGCCGTACCGGACGGGCCGGCCGAGCTGCGCCTGCTCTACCGGGGCACGCTGCTGCGGCTGGACCGCCGGGAGCTGGACGGGATCCGGGACCGGGTGCTCCAGCGCGGCGCCCGCCGCAACGAGGTGCGCCGGGCCGGTTTCGACGGCGTCTTCGCGGCGCTCTGGGCGCAGGCCCGGCGCTCGGGCATCGGCCGGCTGCCCGAGCAGCGCGCGTTCGAGGACGAGATCGTCGACCGGCCGGAGTTCCGGGAGTTCCTCAAGGCGTGGTGGCCCCGGCTGCACCCCCGGCACGTGCTGGGCTGGCTGGCCCGCCCGGACCGGCTGCGCCGCTACGCCGGCGGGATCCTCGCCAACCGGGAGATCCGGCTGCTCGCCGAGGCGTACCGGGGCCTGGACCGCGAGGGGCTGACGATCGCCGACATCGCCCTGCTGGACGAGCTGGACGCGCTGCTCGGCAAGCCGGTGAAGCCGGCCCGGGCGAAGCGCGACCCGTTCCAGCTCGCCGGCGGGGTCCGGGAGCTGAGCACGCACGCCGACCGGCAGCGCGCCGCCCGGGAGGCGGCCCGGGAGCGCCCCGAGGACTACCGGGACTACGCCCACGTGGTGGTCGACGAGTCGCAGGACGTCTCGCCGATGCAGTGGCGCATGATCGGCCGGCGCGGTCGCCTGGCCTCCTGGACGGTGGTGGGCGACCCGGCGCAGACGGCGTGGACCGGGGACCCCGAGGAGCTGACCCGGGCCCGGGACCAGGCGCTGGGCCGGCGGAAGCGGCAGCAGTTCACCCTCACCACGAACTACCGCAACTCGGCGGAGATCTTCGCGGTGGCGGCGGCCGAGATCCGCCGGCTCTACCCGGACCTCCCGCTGCCCCGGGCCGTGCGCTCCACCGGCGTCGACCCGGTCGAGCTGGTGGTGCCGCCCGCGGAGCTGGAGACCGCCGTGGTGGCGGCGGCCACCGGGCTGCTCGCGGAGGTGGACGGCACGGTCGGCGTGATCACGCCGGTGCCCCGCCGCGACGAGGTGGCCGGGTGGCTGGGCGGGCTGGGCGCGTCGCGGCTGCAGGTGGTGACCAGCCTGGAGGCCAAGGGCATGGAGTACGACGGGGTGGTGCTGGTCGCCCCTGGCGAGATCCGGGCCGACCCCGGGTCGGGGGTACGCACGCTCTACGTGGCGCTCTCCCGGGCGACCCAGCGGCTGACCACCATCGACGCGGCCGGCTGAACCCGCCCCGGCCGCCGACCCGTCACTTGCACACATAGCGATGTGAGCATAGATTGGGCGGTGGTCCGGACGGGTGACGGAGGGTGAGCGGGTGGGCGCAGGTCATGACCACCACCACGGGTCGGTCGCGAACGCCGCGCACCGCCACCAGGGCCGGCTCTGGGCCGCGTTCGGTCTGCTCAGCGCCCTGATGGTGGTGGAGGCGGTGGCCGCCTTCCGCACCGGGTCGCTGGCCCTGCTCTCCGACGCCGGACACATGTTCACCGACGTGCTCGGGATCGGCATGGCCCTCGCCGCGATCACCGCCACCCGCCGGTCCAGCGCGGACCCGCAGCGCACCTTCGGCCTCTACCGGCTGGAGGTGCTGGCCGCCCTGGCCAACGCCGTGCTCCTCTCCGGCGTCGCGGTCTACGTGGTGGTCGAGGCGGTACGCCGGTTCGGCGACCCGCCGGAGGTGCTCGCCGGCCCGATGCTCGTGGTGGCCGCGCTGGGCCTGCTCGCCAACCTGGCCGCCTTCGCCCTGCTGCGCGCCGGGGCGAAGGAGAGCATCAACCTGCACGGCGCCTACCTGGAGGTACTGGGCGACCTACTCGGGTCGCTCGGCGTGATCGGCGCCGCCCTGCTGATCTCGGCCACTGACTGGTGGTGGGCCGACCCGCTGGTGGCGGTCGCGATCGGGGTGTTCATCCTGCCGCGCACCTGGCGGCTGGGGCGGGCCGCGCTGCGCATCCTGGTGCAGGCCGCTCCGGAGCACCTCCAGGTCACCGCGGTGCACGACCGGCTGGCCGCCGTACCCGGGGTCGCCGAGGTGCACGACCTGCACGTCTGGACGTTGACCTCCGGGATGGAGGTGGCCTCGGCGCACCTGACCATGTCGCCCGACGCGGAGGTCGGCGCGGTGCTGGCCGCGGCCCGGACGGCGTTGCACGAGGACTTCCGGATCGAGCACGCCACGTTGCAGATCGAGCCCGGAGCGTCTCCCGGGGCCTGCGGGGCCGTCGAGTGGTGATGAGCACAACCTTAATTCCGGGTCGACCTTGTTGGGTTATGTCGGAATTAGAGTTAGTTGGGCGCGCACCGAGAGTCACTTCTGCTGCAATCGCCACACCGGCACCGGTAGGCTCGGTCCCGGCCTCCGCCAGGCGGCACCCTCCGGTGCCGGCGGTGGCCGCCGCCTAATCGCCCAGCGGGGGCGTACCGGGGAACCATGTTCGTGGGGTGCATCCGCGTCAGCGGTAGGGATCTTCCGTCCCGAACCCGTCAGCTAACCCGGTCGGCGGCTGACGGAAGGACACATGCATGCCAGTAGTGCCACCTGTACGACGACGCGCCGCCCGGATGGCGGCCCTGATCGCCGCGACGCTCGCCCTCGGCGCCGCGGTCACCCCGGTCACCGCCGCCCCGGCCGTGGCCGCCGCCCGGACCGGCCTGCTCGCCCCGGCCCCCGGCCAGGACGACGAGGGCGGCACGCCCGCCCTGCGCGCCCAGCTAGAAGCCGCGAGCAAGGGCTACCTGGACGCCAAGCGGGCCCTGGACACCTCGGTCAAGCGGCAGCAGCAGCTCAACACGCAGCTCAAGACCACCGAGAGCGAGCTGACCGAGCGCAGCAGCAAGGTCGGCGAGATCGCCGGGGTGGCGTATCGCACCGGTCGGCTCAGCGTCGCGTCCGCCCTGCTCAACAGCAGCTCCCCGGACGGGTTCCTGGACCGGGCCGCCGCGCTCGACGCGGTGGCCGCCAACGAGGACCGGGCGCTGCGCGACCTCCAGGAGACCCGCGACGAGGCCAACCGCACCAGGATCGCGCTGGACGGGGAGATCCGGGAGCAGCGCAAGCAGGTCACCCTGATGACCAAGCGCAAGGAGCAGGCCGAGCGGGCGCTGACCGTCGCCAACCGGCCGCAGCCCCGCGTCGACAGCGGCTCGACCAGCGGCACCTCCACCGCGACGGCCAGGGCGGCGCCGCGCAACCCCGACGGCTCCTGGCCGTCCGAGTCGTGCAGCGTCAACGACCCGACGCCCGCCGACGGCTGCATCACCCCGCGCACCCTGCACGCGCTCAACCAGGCCAAGGCGGCGGGCTTCACCCGCTACGTCTCCTGCTACCGACCCGGCGGCTCCGGCGAGCACCCGAAGGGCCGGGCCTGCGACTTCGCGGCCCAGACGAGCGGCTTCGGCGGGGACGCCACCGGCGGCGACAAGACGTACGGGAACAACCTGGCGGCGTACTTCGTGCGGAACAACGACCAGCTCGCGGTGCTCTACGTGATCTGGTACCGGCAGATCTGGCTGCCCAGCAGCGGGTGGAAGTCGTACAGCGGCGCCAACGGCGACCCGTCCAGCGACCACACCAACCACGTGCACCTGTCGGTCTACTGACGCCCCAGTCCCGGGCGGCCCGACGGCTCGCCCGGGACGCCGGCGCTCCGGCCCTACGCCCACCGGCGTACGCCGGATGTCGTCACCGGGCCCACGACGCGGGGCCGGCGGGCCGGCAGCATCACCACCATGAGCCGACTCCCGCCGCCCGCCCGCAAGGCCCTGCTCACCCTGCACCTGGTGACCTCGCTCGGCTGGCTCGGCACCGACCTGGTGCTGCTCGCCCTCGGCGTCGCGGTGCTGCGCGGGGCCGACCCGGCCACCGTCTACCCGGTGGCCGCGCTGGTCGGCACCGTCCTGTTCGCGCCGCTCAGCGTAGTCGTCTGGCTGGTCGGGGTGGCCAGCGCCCTGTTCACCCCGTGGGGGCTGCTGCGGCACCGCTGGGTGCTGGTCAAGCTACTGCTGACCACCGTGATGACCGGGCTGGTGCTGTTGCTGCTCACGCCGAAGCTGCGGCACGCCGGGATCGCGGGCGCGGCCTTCCCCACCCGCGAACGGATCGACCTGGTGGTCGCCCCCGCCGTCTCCACCACCCTGCTGATCGTGGCGACGGTGCTCTCCACGTACAAACCCTGGGGTCGGCTGCGCCGGGCGGCCCCGGCGGGCCGACGGCGACCGGTGGCGGCCGGGCGCT
>NZ_JAMOKF010000248.1 GCF_023656545.1 Micromonospora phytophila
TCGGCGTCACCGTCCAGGTCTGCGCCCCGGTGCCGTTGCAGCCGTAGATCTGGATCTGGGTGCCGTCGGCGGTGCCGCTGCCGCGCACGTCCAGGCACTTACCGGCCAGGCCCTTGATCGGGCCGGTGCCGCCCGTGCCGCCGCCGCCCTTGACCAGGGTGAAGTCGTCGACGTCGAAGAGCCCCGAGCCCGACCCGGTGAAGGTCAGGTAGAGGTTCTGCGTGCCGGACGGGACCCCGGAGAGGTTCGTCGTGACGTCGGCGTAGGTGGTCCAGCTGCCGGTGTTGGGCACCGCCACCGAGCCGAGCACGGTGCCGGTGGTCGAGCCGGTGCGGACCTGGATGGTCCCGCCCGGGCCGCCGGAAACCACCCGGGCCTTGAACGACGTGACCCCGGTCAGGTCGACCCCGTTGTACGCGGCCCAGTCACCCGGGTCGATGTAGCCGAGGGTCTGCCCGCCGTTCGCGCCGGCCTTGGTGAACGGGGTGACCCCGGCCGACGAGCTGAACGACTCGGCCTGCACGGTGGTGTTCCCGCCCGGGGTGGAGCCCAGTTCCTTGATCCGGATGTTGCGGAACGACACGTCGTCGCCGGTGCCGTGGTTCTGGATGCCGATGTGGCCGGCGAGCGAGCGGACCGGGTTGGTGTTGGTGAAGTCGTTGACCTTCACCCCGTTGAGGAAAACCTGGAGGCGCTCACCCTCGACGAGCAGCTCGTAGCTGTTCCACTCCCCCGGCGCGTTGAGTGCCGCGTCCCGGGCGGCGATGTCGGCGGACTTGAAGGTGTAGACCGCGCCGGTGGTGCGGTCGGCGGCGTCGGTGGCGTCGATCTGCACCTCGTAGCCGTTGTTCACCGCAGAGTACGGGTCGCTCGACGGCGGGAAGCCGATGAAGACGCCCGAGTTGTCGTCCCCGGCAAGCTTCCAGTCCAGCTTCAGCGAGTAGCTTATGAACTGCTTGGCGCTGTACCAGAGCATGCCCAGCCCGCCCACGGAGGTGAGGGTGGCGTCGGAGTTGGTGAAGCTGCCCGGCCCGGCCTGCGACCAGCCGGTGGTGGAGCCGTTGTAGAGCGCCGTGTAGCCGGTCTCCGGCCGGCAGTCGGCCTTGCTGCGGCCGGCGGCGTACCGGATGCCGCCGAGCAGGTGGGCCCGGAAGTTCGCCTCCGCGTACGACGCCTGGGTGTGCCCGCCGCCGGTGTAGAAGGCCCGGCCGCCGCTGTAGGTCTTGCACCAGGCGTGCGGGTGGTCGGCGCCCATCGAGCCGCCCGAGTAGGACGACTCGTCGAGGGTGGCCAGCACCCGGGCGGTGGAGCGGGCGTTGGTCTGGTAGTTGTACCACTCGTCGGTGCGGGTCCAGGTCTGCGGCAGATGGGCGCTGGCCGCGTGCGCCCGGTTCTCGACCTTGACGTTGGCCTGCTGGATCGCCGGGTGCGAGGCGAAGTACGCCCCGACCAGGTTGCCGTAGAAGGACCAGTTGTACTCGGTGTCGGCGGCGGCGTGCACGCCGACGAAGCCGCCGCCGGAGCCGATGTACGACTCGAAGGCGGTCTGCTGGGTGGCGTTGAGCACGTCACCGGTGGTGTTGAGGAAGACGACCGCCTCGTACTGGGCGAGGTTGCCGGTGGTGAACGCGGCGGCGTCCTCGGTGGCGGTGACGGTGAAGTTGTTCCCCGCGCCCAGGTCGCGGATGGCCTGGGTGCCGACGGCGATGGAGTCGTGCCGGAAGCCGGCGGTCTTCGAGAAGACCAGCACGTCGTAGGGGGCGTCGGCGGCGGCCGCCGGGCTGGCGGGGGTGGTGCAGGCGAGGACGGCGAGGACGGCGGTGGCCGCGCCGAGGACGGGTCGGAGGAGTCTGCGCATGTCGCTCTCCAATACCGGGGTGGGGAGGGGCCGTGCCGCCCCTCCCCCTTCAGGTCAGGGCAGGGTCCACTTCTGGTTGTTCGCGCCGAGGCAGGTCCACAGGTGCACGACCGTGCCGTCGGCGGAGTTGTTGCCCGAGACGTCCAGGCACTTGCCGGACTGCGGATTCCTCAGGGTGCCGTCCGCCTGCGCGGACCAGTTCTGCGCACCCGAACCGTTGCACGTCCAGAGCTGGATCTTCGTACCGTCGGCCGAACCACCCCCGGAAACGTCCAGGCACTTGCCCAACGCCTTGACGGTGCTGTTCGGCGTCACCGTCCAGGTCTGCGCCCCGGTGCCGTTGCAGCCGTAGATCTGGATCTGGGTGCCGTCGGCGGTGCCGCTGCCGCGCACGTCCAGGCACTTACCGGCCAGGCCCTTGATCGGGCCGGTCCCGCCGCCGCCGGTGCCCGTGGTGAACGTGAACGAGTCCACGTCGAAGAGCGCCCCGGCGCCGCCGGCGAAGGTCAGGTAGAGCGTGGTGGTGCCGGCCGGCGGGCCGGAGATGGTGCCGGTGACGTTCTGGAAGGTCTCCCAGGAGCCGGTGACCGGCACGGTGGCCGAGCCGAGCACGGTGCCGGTGGCCGAGCCGGCGCGCACCTGGAGGGTGCCGCCGACGCCGCCGGAGGAGACGCGGGCGCTGAACGAGGTCACGTTGTTGATTTTGTACGGCTCGAACGCGATCCAGTCGCCGTTCTCGATGCTGCCGACGGTCTTGCCGCCCTCCGCCGTCGTCTTGCTGTACTGGGCGACGCCCGAGGAGGTCTTGTAGTGCTCCGCCTGGCGCTTCTTCGGCTGGAGGGTGTGCTGCTTGTGGGTGGTCAGCCCGCCCGCGTCGGTGTACTCGGCGTCGAAGATCGCGAAGATGTTCGCCGCGTCGTCGTGCTCACCGTCGACGGGGATGGTGATCGAGCCGGAGCAGCCGGTCTTCGAGGTGATCTGGTGGCCGTGGCTGTCGTGGCCCAGCACGTAGGTCATCTTGACCTTGGTGCAGTCGATCGTGCCGTCCTCCGGGTCGGTCACCGTGATGGTGAACGGCACGGTGTCGCCGTAGTTGAACAACTGGCCGTTGCCCGGGTTGCCGATGGTGACCGTCGGGGCGGTGTTGCCGACGCCGATCTGCACGTTCGCCGTGCCGGTGGCGCCCTGCGGGTCGCGGACGGTCAGCGTGACGGTGTAGGTGCCGTTGGTGGTGTAGGTCTTGCTCGGGTTGGCGGCCGTCGAGGTGGTGCCGTCGCCGAAGTTCCAGGAGTAGGTCAGCGCACCACCCTCCGGGTCCGACGACCCGGCCGAGGAGAAGTTCACGGTCAACGGGGCCGCGCCGGAGGTCTTGTCGGCCGAGGCCGCCGCGGTGGGTGCGCGGTTGCCGCCGGCGATGTAGTCGTAGCGGTAGAGCGCCGAGTTGGCGTCGCCGTTGAAGTAGCCGGTGCCGTAGTCCAGGACGTAGAGGGCGCCGTCCGGCCCGAACGCCATGTCCATGACCTGCTTGCCGTTCCAGGGGAAGGTGTCGATGGTGCCCGGCGAGCCGTCGGCGTTGAGGTGGATCGGCTTGACCCAGCCCCGACCCAGCTCACCGGCGAAGAACTGCCCGTCGAAGGACTGCGGGAACTTGGTGGTGGAGCTCGACGAGGCGTTGTAGCGGTAGACCGGGCCGGCCATCGGCGACTCGGAGCCGCCGCCGAACTCCGGCGGGGTGCCGGCGTCGCCGGCGTACCGGATCCAGGCCGCCCTGGCGCCCGGGAGAGTGGTCAGGCCGGTGTTGCGGAACGAGTTGTTGGTCGGCCCGCCGGTGCAGTTGAACTTGGCGCCGGCCGTGTTGGTGGCGAAGTCCCACTCGGCGTACGTCTCGTTGGCGGTGTTGGTGCCGGTGCAGTACGGCCAGCCGTAGTTGCCCGGCCCGGTGACCCGGTCGAACTCGACCTGGCCGCTCGGGCCCCGGCTGGTGGTGGTGCCGGCGTCCGGGCCGTAGTCGCCGACGTAGACGATGCCGGTGGCCTTGTCGACGCTCATCCGGAACGGGTTGCGGAAGCCCATCGCGTAGATCTCGGGGCGGGTCTTCGGGTCCGAGTCGACGAACATGTTCCCCGCCGGGATGGAGTACGTCCCGTTCGCGTTCACCTTGATCCGCAGGATCTTGCCCCGCAGGTCGTTGGTGTTGGCCGCGCTGCGCTGGGCGTCGTACGCGGGGTTGCGGTTGGTTCGCTCGTCGAGCGGGGCGTACCCGGAGGAGTCGAACGGGTTGGTGTCGTCGCCGGTGGAGAGGTAGAGGTTGCCGGCGGCGTCGAAGTCGATGTCGCCGCCGACGTGGCAGCAGATGCCCCGGTCGGCCGGCACGTCGAGGACGTCGACCTTGCTGGCGGTGTTCAACGTGAAGTCGCTGTTGAGGGTGTAGCGGGAGAGCCGGTTGACGCCCTGCCAGGCGGAGAAGTCGCTGCCGGTCGCGGGCGCGTCACCGCCGGGGGTGGACAGCGGCGGCGCGTAGTAGAGGTAGATGTGCCGGTTGGTGGCGAAGTTCGGGTCGACCCCGACGCCCTGCAACCCCTCCTCGTCGTGGGTGTAGACCGACAGCGTCCCGACCACCGAGGTGTTGCCGCTGGCGTCGGTGCGGCGCACCGTGCCGTTGCGGGCGGTGTGCAGGACCGACCGGTCCGGCAGGACCGCGATGGTCATGGGCTCGCCGACCTCGGCGACGCCCTTGGCGAGCGTGACCTGCTGGAAGTCGGTGGCGACGATGGGGTGGGCCTGAGCCCCGGTCGGGCCGCCGAGCGCGGCCGGGCCGGCGCCGAGGGCGACCGTTCCGGCGGTGGCGACCAGCAGCAGCGCCGAACCGGCGGAGAACCACCGTCGGGTCCGTGGAGGGATGGAGCCGTCCCTGATGGACATGGGGTGTCCCTTCCTGACGAGTGACTGCCAGGGCGGGGCGCGCGCCGTCGCGCCGGATGCCGTAGCGGGGGTGAAGGCGGCCTGCCGGGTGCCGTCCCGGCCGGCCGTGACCTCCGATGGGTGGGGGCCACGTGCTCGGAGGTCACCAGTCGATGGGTTCCCGCGCCGTCGGTTCACCTCGACGAAACAACTTCGTGATGGCCACGACATTAAATCGCCTACGTCGATGTGTCCATACCTTCTGCGCATCCATCGTGGACTTTCGTCGATCCAGCCAAAAGTTGCCGCACGACGCGCGCGATCCAGGACCCGTCGTCGCTCGTGGAGATCGACGAGGCACGACGAGCCCCGGATCGGCGAGGGTCAGAGCGGGCGGTGGATGGCCTGGTCGGCGAGGGAGGTGAGGGCGGCGCGGGTCTCGGTGGTGACCGGGGCGGTCGCCAGGGCGGTGAGCGCCGCGTCGGCGCGTACCCGGATCATCTGCTCGATCCGCTCCCGGGCGCCGGTGGCCTCGATGATCCGCCGGAGTTCGGCGGCGCCCTCGGCGTCCAGGTCCGGGTTGCCGAAGAGCTCCCGCAGCCGGGCGGTCTGCGCCCGGTCGGCGGCGCTGCGGGCCAGCGCCATCATCACCGTCGGCTTGCCCTCCCGCAGGTCGTCCAGGACCGACTTGCCGGTGACCGCCGGGTCACCGAAGACCCCCAGCACGTCGTCGCGCAGCTGGAACGCGTCACCAAGCGGGTCACCGAACTCGGCCAGCGCGGCGACCAGCTCGGGCGCGGCCCCCGCGAGCGTCGCGCCGATCTGCAACGGCCGGGTCACCGTGTAGCGGGCCGCCTTCATCCGGATGACGGTCAACGCGCTGGCCACCGAGCCGTCACCCACCCCGGAGACCAGGTCCAGGTACTCCCCCGCGATCACCTCGGTACGCATCAACGCGAAGACGCCGTACCCCCGGTGCACCTGCTCGGTGCTCAACCCGCACTCGTGGAACATCTGGTCCGACCAGGCGGCGCAGAGGTCGCCGCAGAGCAGGGCGGTGTTACGCCCGTACGCCTCCGGGTCGCCCCGCCAGGACGAGCGGGCGTGCAGGTCGGCGAAGATCCGGTGCACCGACGGCTCGCCCCGGCGGCGGTCGCTGCCGTCGAGGATGTCGTCGTGGATCAGCGCGAACGCGTGGAACAGCTCCAGCGCGGCAGCGGCGATCACGATGGGGGTGCCGTCGCCGCCACCCGCCCCCCGCCAGCCCCAGTAGCAGAAGAGCGGACGCAGCCGCTTGCCGCCGGCCAGCACGAACCGGTGCAGCGCGGTGAACACGCCGCGCGGGGCGCCGTCGGGCCAGTCCGGATCCTGCCGGTCGAGGAACGCGGCCAGCTCGGCGTCGAAGCGGGCACGCAGCTCGCTCACGTCGGTCGGTTCGACGGTGACGGTCACGGCGCCTCCCCCGGCCCGTCGGGTGCGCCCAGCCCGGCCAGCTCCAGCAGCAGGCCCTTCACCTCGGTCGCCGCGAGCCGGTCCCGGGCGGCGCTCGGGTCGGAGCAGAGCAGCACCGGTCCGTCAGCCGGGTCGGCCGGCAGCCGCCCGTGCGAGCCGCGGACCGCCCGGGCCCCGGCGTCCAGCCCGACCACGCTCATCAGGTAGCGCATCCCGAGCTTCTTGCGGGCCAGCGCCACCGCCGCCCGCCGCTTCGCCGCCCCCGGCGCGGCCGGGTCGAAGAGCAGCTCGGCCGGGTCGTACCCGGGTTTGCGGTGGATCTCGACCAGCCGGGCGAAATCCGGCGCGCGGGCGTCGTCGAGCCAGTAGTAGTAGGTGAACCAGGAATCCGGCTCGGCCACCAGCACCAGCTCGCCCGCGCGCGGGTGGTCCAGCCCGTACGCGGCCCGGCCGTCGGCGTCGAGCACCTCGGCCACCCCGGGCAGCCCGGCGCAGAGCTTCGCCACCGCCGGCACGTCGGCCGGGTCCCGGACGTAGACGTGCGCGACCTGGTGGTCGGCGACCGCGAAGGCCCGCGACGTCCACGGGTCGAGGTACTCCATCCCCGCCTGGGTGTAGACCCGCAGCAGCCCCTCGGCGCGCAGCAGCCGGTTGACGTCGACCGGTCGGGAGACGTCGGTGATGCCGTACTCCGAGAGCACCACCACGGTGGCGTCGCTGGCCCGGGCCGCGTCCAGCAGCGGCCCGAGCACCTCGTCCAGCTCGGCCGCCGCGGCGGCGGCCCGGGGCGACGAGGGGCCGAAGCGTTGCAGGTCGTAGTCCAGGTGCGGGACGTAGACCAGGGTCAGGTCGGGCGCCTGGTCGGCGAGGATCCGCTCGGCCGCCCTGCAGATCCAGCGCGACGAGGGCAGCCCCGCGCCGGGCCCCCAGTAGGTGAAGAGCGGAAAGGTGCCGAGGGCGTCGGTCAGGGTGTCGTGCAGCTCGGGCGGGTCGGTCCAGCAGTCCGGATCCTTGCGGCCGTCGGCGTGGTAGACCGGGCGGGGGGTGACCGTCCAGTCCACGTCCGCGCCCATCGCGTACCACCAGCAGACGTTGGCCACCGTGTAACCGGGCTCGGCGCGGCGGGCCGCCTGCCAGAGCTTCTCCCCGCCGACCAGGGCGTGGTGCTGCCGCCACAGCAGCACCTCGCCGAGGTCCCGGAAGTACCACCCGTTGCCGACGATCCCGTGGTCGGCCGGGAGCACCCCGGTGAGGAAGGTGGACTGCACCGAGCAGGTCACCGCGGGCAGCACCGTGCCGAGCTCGGCCCGGAAGCCGGCGTCGGCGACCGCGCGCAACCGGGGCATGTGCGCCAGCAGGCGCGGGGTCAGCCCCACCACGTCCAGCACCACCAGCCGCCGGCTCATCGCCGTACCCCCGCCCCGGCCGCAGTGACGCGCGGCGCCGGCGGCGGGGCCGGCCCGACCGGCGACCCGGGCGGCGCGCCGGGCCGCCCGGGCGGTCGCGCCGATGTACTCGCAGGAGGTCTTGGCGAACCGGCCGACGCCGACGCCCTGGGCGTACCGGCCGTCGACCCCGACGGTCACCAGCGCGGCGCTCAGCTCGCCGGGTGCCTCCGGGGTGGCCACATTCGCCAACGCCACCGAGGCGAGCACCTCGGTGATCCGCCCGGCGGGTACGTCGTCCTGCTCCTCGGGGGCCAGCACGTCGGCGAGGGTGGCCCCGGTCGGCCGCCGGTGCGGCGGGAGCGGCAGCAGGTAGCCGTCCAGGTTGTCGCCGGCCAGCGCGGTCGCCGCGGTCTCGGGGTCCGGGTGCAGCCAGGCGTCCAGCAGTCCGGCGGCGTGCAGGGCCGCCTCGATGGCCGCCGCGTCCGCGCCGCTTACCCCGTCGGTGAAGCGGACCAGTCGCCACAGCGGCGCGCCGGATCGACCGGTGCGCGTCGCCGGCCGGGTCACCGGGGCGGGCGGCGCGTCGTCGTGCTCGGCGGCGATCTGGTCTCGTTCGGCGGCCACCTCGGCCCGCCGGTCGGCCAGCGCCGCGCGGTGCGCCGCGAGCGCCGCGAGCC
>NZ_JAMOKF010000249.1 GCF_023656545.1 Micromonospora phytophila
TCCCGGCGACCGCCGGCGCCACCCCCGGGCCGGCCGCCGCCACCCAGGCCCCCACCGGCGCGGTGGCGGGCGCCGGCCGGGGCGACCGGACCACCGGGGACGACGGAGGAGAGCGATGACCGACCGGATCCAGCTGACCGGCCTGCGGGCGCACGGCCGGCACGGGGTGTACGACTTCGAGCGCGAACAGGGGCAGGACTTCGTCGTCGACGCCGTCCTGGAGCTGGACCTCGCCCCGGCCGCGCGGTCGGACGAGGTGGCCGACACCGTCCACTACGGCGAGCTGGCCGAGCGGCTGGTCGCGGTGGTGACCGGCGAACCGGTCAACCTGATCGAGACGCTCGCCGACCGGCTGCTGACTATCTGCCTGGCCGACCCCCGGGTCACCACCGCCACGGTCACCGTGCACAAGCCGGAGGCCCCGGTCCCGCACGTCTTCACCGACGTGGCCGTCACGATGACCCGGACGCGTGCCCGGTGACCCGGGCGGTGCTCTCCCTGGGCAGCAACCTGGGTGACCGGCTGGGCCACCTCCGGTGTGCCGTGTCGACGCTCGGCGACGCCATGCTGGTGGTGTCCGGGGTCTACGAGACTCCACCGTGGGGAGACCCGGACCAGCCCGCGTACCTCAACGCGGTGCTGCTGGTCCAGGACTCCGCCGCGACCCCGTACGACTGGCTGGAGCGGGCCCGGGCGGCGGAGCGCGCGGCCGGCCGGACGCGCGACCCGCAGCGGCGCTTCGGGCCCCGCACCCTGGACGTCGACGTCGTCGCCGTCTGGGGCGACGACGACGAGCCGGTGCTCAGCGACGACCCCGAGCTGACCCTCCCGCACCCCCGCGCCCACCTGCGGGCCTTCGTGCTGCGGCCGTGGATCGACATCCAGCCGTACGGGCGGCTGCCCGGGCACGGTTGGCTGACCGACCTGCTCAACGCCGACCCGGTCGCCGCCGACGCCCTGGAACTGCGCCCCCGGCCCGATCTGGCGTTAGAGTCGACGGCATGACCCAGTGGAGCCGGCCGGCATGACGCAGGCGCAGTCCCCACGTCCCGGCGGGACGGGCCCCGACCGGTTCCGGATGGGCCCCACCCGGATCTCGACCCTGCTGGTGGCCGGCCTCGCCGCCGCCGCGGTGGCCTGGCTGCTGATCAGCACCCTCTACTACGACTACCTGCCCGACCTGCCCTGGCTGCCGGTGGTCACCCTGGCCGCGCTCGCCGTGCTCGAGGCGTACGCCGCGGCCAACACCCGGGGGCGGATCGAGCGCCGGCCGGGCCGCGAACCGGTCAACCCGCTGCTGGTCGCCCGGTTCGTGGTGCTGGCGAAGGCCTCGGCCCTGGCCGGGGCGATCTTCGCCGGCTTCTACGCCGGGCTGACCGCGTGGCTCTTCGTGGAGCGCACGGACGCCGCCATGGCAGACCGGCCCATCGCCGGCGCGGGCCTGCTCGCCTCGGCGGCCCTGGTGGCGGCGGCGTTGTGGCTGGAGCGCTCCTGCCGCGTGCCCGAGCAGGAGGACGACGAGGACCGCGAGCCCGGCGACCGGGAGAGCCGCCCCGGCCCGCGCTGATCCGGGGGTTACGCCCGGCTCTCCGCGCAGGTACGGTGCCTGCGACCGGAGAGCAACGGCCGCCCCGGTCCGCCCGCGCGCGTCGGACCTGGACGAGCGGCCACGTGGGAGGCGGCGTCATGGGGTACGACGAACCGGGGCGGGCCTCGTCCGCCGAGCCCTCGTCGGGGGTGCCGGCCACCGTCCTCGAGAACGTTTTCGACGACCCCGCGCACGGTGAGCCCGGTCGGGACCGGCTGGCCGTGCACGTCGCCTGGGAGGCGGTGCTCCTCGTCGGGCTGGCCGTCCTCGCGTACCTGGTGTGGCGGGAGAGCCCGGCCACGTTGCGCGGCGACGGCCTGCGCTCCCTGCTGCTGGACATGGTGGTGCTCGGGCTGCTGGCGCTGGCCGCCGGGCTGAGCCTGCGTACCGCGGCGGTGAACCTGGCGATCGGCCCGGTGGCGGTCGCCGCCGCGCTGCACATGGCCGAGCAGGGCGACCGCGGGGTGGCGGCCGCCGTCGGCCCGGCCGCCGTGGTAGCCGCGCTCGGCGGGCTGGCCCTCGCGCTGACCGTCGTGGTGCTGCACGTGCCCGGCTGGGCGGCGGGTCTCGCCGGCGCGGCCGGGGTGATCGTGTACATCGAACAGCGCTCCGCGCCTGTGCTGCCGCAGGGCGACTACGACCCGGACCGCGCCGCGCTCCAGCTCTTCGCCGGGTTCGCGGCCGTCGCGGTGCTCGGCGGGCTGTTCAGCTCGATGCGGGCGGTCCGCCGGCTGGTCGGCCGGTTCCGTCCGGTGGCCGACCCGGCCCGCCGCCGGGGCCTGGTGGCGGCGGTGGTCACCGGTGCCTCGCTCGTCGGCTCCACCGTGCTGGCCATGCTGGCCGGGGTGCTCCTCGCCACCAACGACGCCGGGCCGGTGACGCCCGAGGCCGGGCTGGACTGGACGGTGCTGGCGGTGGGCGTCGCGCTGCTCGCCGGGACCAGCGCCTACGGCCGGCGGGGTGGTGTCTTCGGCACCCTGCTGGCGGTCTGCCTGGTCGCCCTCTTCCTCGCGTACGCGCAGGCCGAGGGCTGGACGGTGAGTCGGTGGGCGGTCGGCGGGGCCGCGCTCGGGGTCGGGCTGGTGGTCACCCGGCTGGTCGAGGCGTACGGCCGGCCGGGCGCGGCGGCGGAGCCGCTCCCGGCCGGTGACGGCCGGATCAGCACGGGCTGGACGGTGCCCCGGCCGGGTCCGGTCGACAACTGGCCGCCGGCCGTGCCGGCGCAGTCGACCGACAGCCCCGTGGACCCCTGGGGTGTCCCGCAGTGGGAGACCCGGCCGCACGGATGGGACGCCGACGACCGGTGAGCCCGGTGCCGCGTCCATCGAGCCGGGAGTGATCTCGCCCGTTAGGCTCGGCGGCATGACCGACACACCATCTGCCTCCGCCGCCGGCCGGTCGTTCGAGGAGCTCGACACGCTCTCCACTGAGGAGCTGCGGGAGCGGGCGTTCGCGGTCGCCCGGGAGCGCCGCGACGTGGGTTTCTTCTGGTCGGTGCTGCGCCACCTGCCGAACGCGGACGAGGCCGCCGTGCTCGACGGCGCGCCGAACTCGATCGGACCGATCATCGACGAGGCCAACGCGCTGTGGCGGGAGCTGACCGGTCACGGCTACGAGGAGTCGGAGCCGCTGCTGCGGGCCGCCTTCATCGACTACCTGGTGAAGCACGCGTAGGCGACGGTGACCGGCGGCGCCGGGAAGGTTTGCCCCCTGCCGCCCGCCGGGAAATGAACGATCATGGCGCTCTCCAACCGGCCGCGGACCACCGGCGGCTACGGGACCGCGGCGGGCACGGGCGCGCTCGCCGCGCTCATCCTGGTCGCCGTCTGCGGCAGCCCGGCGTACGTCGGTTGGGCCGCGGGGCACACCGACGTGGACTCCGCCGGCGGGTGGTTCCTGCGCCTGCTCGCCTGGCCGGCCTGGCGGTTCGACGGTGGCGGGGAGACCGGCGGGCTGCTCGCCACCAACCTGCGGGCCGTCCTGCTGGTGATCCTCGCGGCCGTCTTCCTCTACCTGCTGCCCGCCTCGCAGGTGGCCCGGGTGCAGGGCTCGGCGAGCCAGTTCTTCTCCGGCTGGGCCGCGTACGTCCTGGCCGGCGGGTTCGCCGCGCTGCTCGCCGCCTTCCTCGGCCCCGACCCGTCGCTGCTGGCCGCGATGCAGGCGGCCGGCACCGGGGCCACGTACGGCTTCCTCTCCGGCTGGATCATCGGCACCGCCAGCCTCGGCGGCCGGGCCTGATCCCGCCACCGCCGCCTGATCCCGCCACCGCTCTCTGACCCGCCACCGCCCCGGTGGCTGGCGCCCGGACCGCCGGGGGGTGGCCCGACACGACCGGCGGGCGGGCCAGGGTCCGGCGGGCGGGGCGCGGCCGGGTCAGCGGTCGGAGCTGCCGAGTTCGAGCAGCCGCGTCCGGCTGAGCACGCCGACGGGCCGTCCCCCGTCGGTCACCACGACCCGGTCGGCCGCCGAGGTCAGCAGCATCCCCAGCGCGTCGTACGCCGATCCGCCCAGCGCCACCGCCGGCAGTTCGGCGACCCCCGAGGCGGGCAGCGGTTCGACCGCCTCCCGGGTGACCGGCGTGACCGCCAGCCGGCGGATGCCCCGGTCGGCGCCGACGAACTCGCGGACGAAGGGTGTGGCGGGGGCGCCGAGCAGGGCGGCTGGGGTGTCGTACTGCTCCAGGTGGCCGCCCTGGGAGAGCACCGCGATCCGGTCGCCGAGCCGGACCGCCTCGTCCAGGTCGTGGGTGACCAGCACGATCGTCTTGCGCACCTCGGCCTGCAACCGGAGGAACTCCTCCTGCAACCGGGTGCGGACGATCGGGTCCACGGCGGAGAACGGCTCGTCCATCAGCAGCACCACCGGGTCGGCGGCGAGCGCCCGGGCCACCCCGACGCGCTGGCGCTGACCGCCGGAGAGCTCGTGCGGGTAGCGCCGGCCGAACTGCGCCGGGTCGAGGCCGACCAGCTCCAGCAGCTCGTCGACCCGCTGGCGGCGGCGCTCCCGGGGCCAGCCGAGCAGCTGGGGCACGGTGGCGACGTTGGCGCTGACCGTCTGGTGGGGGAAGAGCCCGACGTTCTGGATCACGTAGCCGATCCGGCGGCGCAGCCCGACCGGGTCCACCCGGGTGACGTCCTCGCCGTCGAGGAGGATCCGACCGCCGGTCGGCTCGATCAGCCGGTTGACCATGCGCAGCACCGTGGACTTGCCGCAGCCGGACGGGCCGATCAGCACCACCAGCTCGCCGGCGGTGATGTCCAGGCTCAGTTCGCGGACCGCCTCGGTGCCGTCCGGGTAGCGCTTGCTGATGCCTTCCAACGTGATCGAGGCGGCGCGCGGCCCTCCGGGGCCGGCGGTCTCCGGGGTAACGTCCACACATGTCCTTCCGCCTGAGCTACCGGGCCGACCCGGGTAACCCGTGGTTCTCCTGGCAGTACGTGCGGGACAACTCTGACACGATCCTCGCAGCCGTGCGGGAGCACGCCTCGTTGACGGCCCGGGCGGTGCTGATCGCCGCCCTGGTCGCCCTGCCGTTGGCCGTGGCCGCGTACTGGTTCCGCTCGCTGGCCGGGCCGATCCTGGCGTTCACCGGGGTGCTCTACACGATCCCGTCGCTGGCGCTCTTCGCGTTCGTCGCCCCCTACCTGGGCATCGGGGCGGTGACCGTGCTCAGCGTGGTGGTCCTCTACGCGCTGCTGGTGATCGTCCGCAACGCGGTCGCCGGGCTCAACCAGGTGCCTCCCGAGGTCCGCGAGGCGGCCGAGGGGATGGGTTACGGCCGCTGGGGCCGGCTGTTCCGGATCGAGCTGCCGCTGGCCCTGCCGGGCATCCTCACCGGGCTGCGGCTGGCCACGGTCTCCACGGTGGCCCTGGTGACCGTCGGCGTGGTGATCGGGCGCGGTGGCCTCGGGCAGCTCATCTTCGCCGGCTTCCAGAACAACTTCTACAAGGCGCAGATCATGACCGGGACGCTGCTCTGCGTCCTGCTCGCCCTGGCGCTCGACGTGGTCCTCGCCGGGGTCGGCCGCCTGCTGACCCCCTGGCTCCGGCGCGGGAGCGCCGCGTGAACCCGGTTGAGGCGGCCGTGCGCTGGCTGAACGACCCGCTGAACTGGACCAACCCGGGTGGTGTCCTGGACCGGCTCGGCGAGCACCTGTCGATGTCGGCGGCGGCGGTGGCGCTGGGCTGCCTGATCGCCTGGCCGATCGGGCTCTGGCTGGGGCACACCGGCCGGGGCGGCGGCCTGGTGGTGCTGGTCGCCAACGTCACGCTCGCCATCCCGACGCTCGCCCTGCTTACCATCCTGCCGCTGACCTTCCTCGGCTTCGGCCGGCCGTCGGTGGTGGCCGCGCTGGCGGTCTTCGCGGTGCCGCCGCTGCTGGCCAACGCGTACACGGGGGTGCGGCAGGCCGATCCGGAGGCCCGGGACGCGGCGCGGGGGATGGGTTTCTCCGGCTGGCAGCTGCTGCGCCGGGTCGAGCTGCCGCTGGCGGTGCCCTACCTGGCGGCCGGGTTCCGGACGGCGGCGGTGCAGGTGGTGGCCACCGCCGCGCTGGCGTCCTTCGTCAACGGCGGCGGTCTGGGGCAGATCATCCGCGCCGGCTTCGGGTTGGACATCGCCGCCGGCGGCGGTCAGATCCTCGCCGGCGGAGCGCTGGTGGCCGGGCTCGCCGTCCTGGTGGAGCTGGTGCTGGCCCTGGTCGAGCGGGTGGCCACCCCGCGTCCGCTGCGGGCCGGCCGCCGCCGGGCGAACCGCCGGGCGGCCGACGCGGTGGCCGGCGGCTGAGCGGTCGCACCACGCCTGCGAACCGTCCGTGGCGGCGACGCCGGGCATCAGGCGACCTCGGATGTGGCACCCGGCGACGGCGACGCCGCCGGCCGGGGACCGCTCGGACAGCGGGCGTGGGACCGGCTCGGCGGGGAAGCCACCTCGCGGTGACGATCCGGTGACAAACCTCGCGCCAGGTTGTCGGACCCGTGGGGAAGATGTTGGGTGGGAACTCGCGGGTGACCGAGGAAGACGATCGCCCGTCGGACACGCGGCCGGCCCGGGGGGGTCGCGCCGGGACACGGAAGGCGGGCAATCATGCGCGCACGTACACGCCTGGCGATCGGTGCGGTGGGAGCCCTCACCGCCGCCGGGCTGCTCACCGGGTGCGGTGACGCCGGCTCGTCCGGCACCGACGCGCCCCAGCAGGGCGCCTCCGGGGCCGGTTGCGCCCCGGTCGCCGGCGACCGGCTCGTCGTCCTCGACGACGACAAGAAGCTCCAGAACACCGACAACATCATCCCGGCGGTCAACGCCGACGCGGCCAACCCGCAGCTCGTCGCGGCGCTCGACAAGGTCTCCGCGGCGCTGGACACGCCGAAGCTGATCCAGCTCAACAAGGCCGTCGACGTGGACCGCAAGACGCCGGAGGTGGCCGCGAAGGAGTTCGCCGCCGCCAACGGCGTCACCGCCGGCATCGCCAAGGGCCCCGGCGGCGAGATCGTGGTGGGCGCCGGCAACTTCAGCGAGAGCCAGACCCTCGCCGAGCTCTACAAGATCACGCTGACCGCCGCCGGCTACCAGGTCAAGGTGCAGCAGATCGGCAACCGCGAGCTCTACGAGCCGGCGCTGGAGAAGGGCGAGATCCAGGTCGTCCCGGAGTACGCCGCGACCATGGCGGAGTTCCTCAACACCAAGGCCAACGGGCAGAACGCCCAGCCGGTCTCCTCGCCGGAGCTGGAGAAGACCGTCACCGCGCTCAAGGCCGCCGGGGACAAGGTGGGCATCGCCTTCGGGGCGCCCGCCGCCGCCCAGGACCAGAACGCCTTCGCCGTGACCAAGGCCTTCGCCGACAAGTACGGCGTCGGCACGCTCTCCGAGCTGGCCGCCAAGTGCTCCGGCCAGGCCACCGTGCTGGCCGGTCCGCCGGAGTGCCCGCAGCGGCCGAAGTGCCAGGCCGGCCTCGTCGAGGTCTACGACTTCAAGGCCGGCTCGTTCAGCTCGCTGGACGCGGGTGGCCCGCAGACCAAGAACGCGTTGAAGACCGGCGCCGCCAGCGTCGGCCTGGTCTTCTCCTCGGACGGCGCGCTCGCCACCGGCTGATCCCCGGCCGACCGGGTCGCCGGTCGGATGATCCTGACGCCGGCCGGTCGGCGGTGGCCCCGCGCCACCGACGGCCGGCCGCCGTCGTCCCACCGGGCCGCCGGGAAGTTGACTCGCGGGTAACCGGGGCGGACGGCGCTTCCGGCCGTTCCCAGGCAGGGCAACTCTCGGTAGGCTGCACACCCATGCCCGCCCCGGTTGTCTCCGCCGACACGCGCAATCCGTCCCTGCTCAACGTGCTCTTCTGGATCGGCGTGGCCCTGGCGCCGGTGGCGGCCCTGATCCTGCTGGTCGCCGACGGCAACGGCCCCCTGCGCTTCGCCGCCGTCCTCGCCATCCTGGCCGTGGTCCTGATCGGCCTGTCGATCGCGTTGCGCGCCGACGGTGGCGGGTCGACCCGGGAAGAGGAGTTGCTGGACGAGATCGACCAGCTTCGCCGGGAGTTGCGCGGGGAGATCGTGGCCGCCGCCCAGCGCGGCAACCAGGCGCTCGACCAGGCGCAGCGGGCCCAGGAGGCCGTCGCCGCGCTGCGCCACCGGCTCGACGTCGGGGGTGCCGCGCCGGCCGGCGGCGA
>NZ_JAMOKF010000250.1 GCF_023656545.1 Micromonospora phytophila
CCGGTGCCCGACGGCCGGCGGACGGCGCCCGACGGCCTGGCGGGGGTCGACGACCGGCCGGCGGTGCCCGACGGGCGGGCCGCGGTGGTGGTGGCCGCCGGCGCGGGCATCGCCGAGCTCTTCGCCGGTGAGGGCGCGACGGTGGTGCCCGGCAACCCGTCCACCGGTGAGCTGCTGGACGCCATCCGGGCCACCGGCGCCGCCCGGGTGGTGGTCCTGCCCAACGACCCCGACACCCAGGCGGTGGCGAGCGCCGCCGCCCGGGAGGCGCACCGGCTCGGCGTCAAGGTCAGCGTGGTGCCCACCCGGTCCCCGGTGCAGGCGCTCGCCGCCCTGGCCGTGCGCGACCCGGGGCGCCGCTTCGAGGACGACGTGATCGCGATGGCCGAGGCGGCGGGCGCCTGCCGCTCCGCCGAGATCTGCTACGCCAGCCGGGAGGCGCTGACCGTCGCCGGCCCGTGCCTCCCCGGCGACGTGCTGGCCCTGGTCGAGGGGGAGGTGCACCTGATCGGGGTGGACCTGGTCGACACCTGCGCCGCCGTGGTCGACCGGATGCTCGGCGGTGGTGGCGAGCTGGTCACCCTGCTCTCCGGGGCGGACGCCCCGGACGGGCTGGCCGACGCGGTACGCGACCACGTCGGGCGGCGCTGGCCGTTCGTCGAGGTGCACGTGTACCCGGGCGGGCAGCCGAACTATCCGCTCCTGGTGGGGGTCGAATGACGTCCGAGCCGTCCACGGTGGACACGCTGCTGAAGAAGCTGGTCGGGGAGAAGACGGCGAAGGCCCTGGCGAGCCACCTCGACCTGCACACCGCCGGCGACCTCGTCTACCACTTCCCGCGTCGCTACGACGAGCGCGGCGAGCACACCGACATCCGCTCGCTCGACGTCGGCGAGCAGGTCACCGTGCTGGCCCAGGTGCAGCGCACCGCCGTACGCCCGATGCGCCAGCGCCGCGGCAACCTGCTGGAGGTGACCGTCGTCGACGGCTCCGGCGGCACCCTGACCCTGACCTTCTTCGGCAACCAGGCCTGGCGGGAACGGGAGCTGCGTCCCGGCCGGTGGGGGCTGTTCGCCGGCAAGGTCACCGAGTTCCGCGGCAAGCGGCAGCTCAACGGCCCGGAATACGTCCTGCTCGGCGAGGGCGGCGACGCCGAGGCGGCGGCCAACGAGGAGATCGAGGAGTTCGCCGGCGCGCTGATCCCGGTTTACCCGGCCGCCGCGGCGGTGCCGACCTGGGTGATCGCCCGCTGCGTCCGGGTGGTGCTGGACACCTTCACCGCGCCGGAGGACCCGCTGCCCGCCGCCGTGCGGGCCAGCCGCAACCTGGTCGGCATCGACGCCGCGCTGCGGGAGATCCACCGCCCCACCAGCAAGGAGGCGCTCTACCGGGCCCGGCGGCGGCTCAAGTGGGACGAGGCGTTCGCCGTGCAGCTGACCCTGGTGCAGCGCAAGCACCGGGCCGCCGCCTGGCCCGCCCGCCCCCGCCCGGCGAAGCCCGGTGGCCTGCTCGACGCGTTCGACGCCCGGCTGCCGTACGAGCTGACCCCCGGTCAGAAGGACGTCGGCGTCGAGATCGCGGCGGATCTGGCCACCGCGCACCCGATGCACCGGCTGCTGCAGGGCGAGGTGGGCTCCGGCAAGACGGTGGTGGCCCTGCGGGCGATGCTCCAGGTGGTCGACGCCGGCGGGCAGGCCGCGCTGCTCGCCCCGACCGAGGTGCTCGCCGCCCAGCACCATCGCGGCATCCTCGACCTGCTCGGGCCGCTGGGCCGGGAGGGGGAGCTGGGTGCCGCCGAGCACGCCACCCGGGTCGAGCTGGTCACCGGTTCGCTCGGCGCGGCGGCCCGTCGCCGCGCGCTGGCGGAGATCGCCGGCGGCGTGGCGGGCATCGTGCTCGGCACCCACGCCCTGCTCTACGAGGGCGTCGACTTCGCCGACCTCGGCCTCGTCGTGGTCGACGAGCAGCACCGGTTCGGGGTGGAGCAGCGTGACGCGCTGCGGGCCAAGGCCGACCAGCCACCCCACGTGCTGGTCATGACGGCCACCCCGATCCCGCGCACGGTGGCGATGACCGTCTACGGCGACCTGGAGACCTCCACCCTCTCCCAGTTGCCGCAGGGGCGGTCGCCCATCGCCTCGCACGTGGTCCCGGCAGCCGAGAAGCCGGCCTATCTGGACCGGGCCTGGCGCCGGATCCGCGAGGAGGTCGCCGCCGGCCACCAGGCGTACGTGGTCTGCCCGCGCATCGGCGAGGGGCCGGCGAGTGACGAGGAGCCGCCGCCGGTCGACGACAACGGGCGGCGGCCGCCGTTGGCGGTGACCGAGGTGGCGCCGCTGCTCGCCGAGGGCCCGCTGCACGGGCTGCGGATCGGGGTGCTGCACGGCCGCCTCCCGGCCGACGAGAAGGACGCGGTGATGCGTTCCTTCGCCGCCGGTGACCTCGACGTGCTGGTCGCCACCACCGTGGTCGAGGTGGGCGTCAACGTGCCGAACGCCACCGTGATGATCGTGCTGGACGCCGACCGGTTCGGGGTGTCCCAGCTGCACCAGCTGCGCGGCCGGGTGGGCCGGGGTTCCGCGGCCGGGCTCTGCCTGCTGGTCACCGAGGCGGCGGAGGGCACGTCCGCCCGGGAGCGGCTGGACGCCGTCGCCTCTACCACCGACGGGTTCAAGCTCGCCGAGCTGGACCTGGAGCAGCGCCGCGAGGGCGACGTGCTGGGGGCCACCCAGTCGGGGCGCCGCTCACACCTGCGGCTGCTGTCGCTCAGACGCGACGCCGACCTGATCCGGGACGCCCGGGCCGAGGCGATCACCCTGGTCGAGGAGGACCCGGAGCTGGAGCGGCATCCGGCGCTGGCCGCCTCGGTCGCCGCCCTGGTGGACGAGGAACGGGCGGAATACCTGGAGAAGGGCTGACCGGCCCGGCTCCCGAGCTCACCGAGACCGAGCACGCTCCTCCCGTCGGACCCCGGCAGTCCGCCCCCGTGGTCGGGGCAGCCCCGGCCGCCCGCCGTGGTCGGGGCCGCCCCGTCCGTCCACCGTGGTCGGGGGCCGACGGCTCGTCCGCCCTGGTCCGGGGCCGACGGCCAGCCCGGCGGGGGGGTCGATCGGGTAGGTGGACAGGCCGAGGGCGCGCCGACCGGGTGGTCGACGCGCCCTCGGGGGGTCAGTCAGGTCAGGCGGTGAAGCGCACCCGACGCCGACGAGCCATCACGAAGAGCACCGCGCCCAGGGCGAGCAGGGCGGCCGCGCCCGCGGCGATGCCACCGGCAGCCGCGCCGGTCACCGGCAGGCCCGGCTCCTCGCCACCGGCGCCGCCGCCACAGTCCCCCTCGGGGGTGTAGATGGCCTGCATTTCCAGTTCCAGCTCAGGGAGCGCGACGGTCGCCGCCTCCTCCTTGCCGGCCTTGAAGGTGACCTTCTCCGACTCGCCCGGCGCCACCGTACGGGTCTCGTTCTGCTTGCCGTAGGTGAACTCCGCCTTGACCGGCAGGCCACCCTTCGGGTTCGTCACCACGAGCGTGAAGGTCTTGCAGTCCGCCTCGGTGGTGACCGTGGGCAGGGGGCAGTCCTCGGGACGGGCCCAGGCGTACGTGCCGTTCTCGATCACCTTGCCGTCGACCAGAACCTCGACCTTGCCGGCGTCGGCGGCGGGAACCACGATCCCGTTGTCGGCCTTGCCCGGCTCGACGGTGACCTTCTTGGACCAGCCGTTCTCGCCCCGGACCTCGAACTCGACCGGGTACTTGGAGATCTTGCCGTCGTTGCTCAGCGACACCGTCACCGTGCCGTCGCAGCTGGACGCGAAGGTCGCCGCCGGGGTGGTGCAGCTCTTGTCGCCGCCGTTGTACCAGCCCTGCGGGCCGGTGGAGCGGTTGCCCGGAGTGCCCTTGGAGCCCAGCTTCTTGTCGCCGTACCGCTCGCCGCCCTCGACCAGCGGGTCGATGACCTCGTCGGTGCCGCCCCAGATCAGGTCGACCTGGGTGTGGCAGTCCGGGATCTCCACCTTGAGGTCGATCTCGGTCCGGGTGCCGCCGATCCAGTCGCTGTCCGGCGTGCCGTACACGTACTGCGGGGTGGCGAACTGCGGCCGCGGCGCGAAGTATGAGACCAGGGTGAACGACTGCTTCTCCTCGCCGCAGAGCGGCAGGTCACCCTCCAGCTTGACGGTCGCGGTGCCCTTCGGACCGTCGAAGGTGTGGCTGTACGTCGCCTTGCTGGCGTCCACGCACTTCGGCGCGGGAGAGCAGGGGGCGTCCTTGGACAGGTCGATGCTGCCCTCGTTGGTGCGGTCCTGCCCGTTCTTCATCCACAGCGCGTACACCGTGAGCTTGGCGGTCGCGGTGTCACCCGGGACCCGCTGGACGGCCTCGACCGAGCCGCTCTGGGGGATCACGACGCCCTCCAGCGCAACGCTGTCGGCGCCTTCCGTGACCACGTTCACCGGGGTCTTCGGGTCGGCGGTGACCGTCTTGAGCGTGGCGGCCTTGTCGCCCTCGCTGTTCTCGACCTTCCAGGTGATCACGCGTTCGCCGCTGAGCTGGTCGCAGGCGGCGGTCGCGGTGATCGTGGTGTGGTGTGCGCTGGCCGGGGCGGCCACCGCGACGGCTCCGGTGAGGCCGATGAAGGCGGCCCCCAGAACTGCCAGTGGTCGCCGCAGCGACAGCTTGGTACGGATCACGCGTACTCCCGGGGTGAGGAAGCTTTCGAGGGGGGTCGACGCGAGGGAGGCGGTCGGACGGTCACTGACGAGCGACGCGCGTCCGGTGCGGGGTGCCTCCTCGCGCCGTGGGCCGGCGGGCCACCGCCGGCACCCGGCAGACCCTAGCGAGATCGCCGGGCGCGTTACAGCGCTCAGCATCGACTAAGGATGATGTTATGAATCTGAGATCGTTGATATACGAAACGTGATCATGTGCGCCGTTCCCGGGTACGCACGGTGTCGGTGGCGGCCTGCGGGGCGTCGCGTAGCGTCGTGGTCATGAGCAGGAGGAGACGGTGACCCGGATCGTGGCCGGCACCCTCGGCGGGCGGCGGATCGCCGCGCCGCCCGGCGCCGGCACCCGGCCCACGTCCGACCGGGTCCGGGAGGCGCTGTTCAGCGCGGTGCAGGCCGAGGTCGACCTCGACGGCGCCCGCTTCGCCGATCTCTACGCCGGTTCCGGGGCGGTCGGCCTGGAGGCGCTCTCCCGGGGCGCCGCGCACGTGCTGCTGGTCGAGTCCGACCCCCGGGCCGCCCACGTGGTCAGGGAGAACGTCGCGGCCCTGCGCGCCGCCCCGGCCGCCCGGCTGGTCACCGGCAAGGTCGCCACCGTGCTCGCCGCCGGCCCGGAGGGCGAGCCGTACGACGTGGTCTTCGCCGACCCCCCGTACGCGGTGCCCGACGCGGAGATCACCGCGATGCTCGCCGCCCTGGTCGCGCACGCCTGGCTGGCCCCGGACGCGCTGGTGGTGGTGGAACGCTCCAGCCGCACCGGACCGGTCGGGTGGGTGCAGGGCGTCACCGGCGAGCGCAGTCGCCGGTACGGCGAGACAACCCTTTGGTACGGTCGCCGATCATGAGACGTGCGGTGTGTCCCGGCTCGTTCGACCCGGTCACCAACGGACACCTCGACATCATCGGGCGAGCCAGCCGGCTCTTCGACGAGGTGATCGTCGGTGTGCTGATCAACCAGGCGAAGAGCGGCCTGTTCACCGTCGAGGAGCGGATCGACATGCTCCGCGAGGTGACCGCCTCCTACGAGAACGTCCGGGTCGAGTCGTTCCGCGGCCTGCTGGTCGACTTCTGCCGGGCCCAGCAGGCGAGCGTGCTGATCAAGGGCCTGCGGGCGGTCAGCGACTTCGACTACGAGCTGCAGATGGCGCAGATGAACATCGGCCTGGCGGGCGTCGAGACGCTCTTCATGCCGACCAACCCGCTCTACTCGTTCCTCTCCTCCAGCCTGGTCAAGGACGTGGCGAAGTGGGGCGGCGACATCTCCGCCCACGTGCCCGACCGGGTCCGCGAGGCGCTCCAGTCCCGCCTCGGCCCGCGCCCGTAGCCCCGCTCCGCCTCGGCGACCGTGCAGCTTTGGCCTCATGGTCGCCCCTTTGTGCGGATATCGGCCGGGGCGGCAGGTGCAAGATCGGCACGGCGGGTGTGCGGATCGCGACGCGCCGGGGCGAGCTGCACCGGGCGGGTGTGGGACGGGCACGACATGATTGGTCGAGCAGGAACCCGGCCGTAGCCCGCATCATGTAGGTCGGCCGACGAACGACAGGAGTGAGGTACCGGTGGACCCGCTCGATCGCATCGACGAACTGATCGCCATGGTGGAGCAGGCCCGCTCCGTCCCGATGTCGCGCAACAACTGCATGGTCGACCGGGGCGAGTTCATCGGGGCCCTCGACGATCTGCGCGCCGAACTCCCCGCCGACCTGCGACGGGCCGCCGCTCTGCTGGAGGAGCGGGACAAGATCATGGAGGCCGGCAAGCGGGAGGCCGACCGGATCATCAGCGAGGGTGAGGCGGAACACGCCCGCCTGGTCTCGGTGAACGAGATCACGGTCTCCGCCGAGCACGAGGGCGCGCGGATCATCGCCGAGGCCCGCGCCGAGGCGCAGCGGCTGCGCGAGGAGGTCGACGACTACGTCGACACCGCGCTGGCCAACTTCGAGCAGTTCCTCACCCGGGCCCTGGCCTCGATAGAGCGTGGCCGCGACAAGATGCACGCCCTGCGGGAGATCGGCACCTTCGCGGGTGACGAGGCCGAACGCCCGCTACCCTTCTGAGCGGCACCTCAGCAACAGCCGGCAGGGCGGGGCGGGCGTCGCCCCCGGTTCGACGGTCCGGTGGTCGCCCAGGTAACCTGTTTTGTCGGCCTATCACCGGCCGGAGTCTGACTATGCCCAAGCACTCGCCATCGCAACTCAACCCCAGGGCGCCGCTGGTCCTCGACACGAGGGACCTGCCGCGTCGCCCTGGCGCGTTGCGTACGGTCAAGCGGGTCGCCCCGGCACCGGCGGACCTCGGCGTGGAGTTGATCGGCGTGCCGGAGGGCGCGGACCTCGACCTCGATCTGAGGATGGAGTCGGTGTCCGAGGGCGTGCTCGTCTCCGGGACCATCACCGGTCCCGTCCGGGGCGAGTGCGGTCGCTGCCTTCGTGAGATCAACGACTCGATGGCCGTGACGATCCAGGAGCTGTACGCGTACGAGGACAGCACCACGGACGCCACGACCGACGAGGACGAGGTGGGCCGGATGCAGGGCGACCTGATCGACCTGGAGCCGGCCTTGCGGGACGCGTTGGTGCTCAAGCTGCCGACCAACCCGCTCTGCCGGGAGGACTGCCCAGGACTGTGCCCCGAATGCGGGGTGCACTGGGACGATCTGCCGGCCGACCACAGTCACGAGCAGATCGACCCGCGCTGGGCGGGCCTGTCGCAACTGAACCGTAAAGAGGAGTAGGAACCGTGGCCGTCCCCAAGCGCAAGATGTCGCGCAGCAACACTCGCTCCCGCCGGGCGAACTGGAAGGCGACCGTGGTCGCGACCGTCGCGTGCCCGCAGTGCAAGTCCCCGAAGCTGCCGCACGCCGCCTGCTCCGTCTGCGGCACCTACAACGGCCGCCAGGTTCTCGAGGTCTGACCTGGACGCCGAGTGACGCCCCCGACCGCGGGTCGGGCGGCGCGCGCACCCTGGCAATCGCCCGGTGCCCCGGCTCCCTCCGACGCCGGCCGGCGTGTTCCGGCCGGCGTTCCGGTGGAGCCGGGCACCGCGCGGATCGCCGTTGACCTCCTCGGCGGGGACGATGCTCCCGCCGTCGTGGTTGACGGCGCTCTGTGGGCTGTGCGTGCCGACCCTGACCTGCATCTGCTGCTCGTCGGCCCGGCCGAGGTCGCCGACGGGTTGATCGACGCCCTGGACCCGGAACAACGGTCCCGGGTCGCCATCCGGCCGGTCCGTGCCGCCGTCGGCATGGCCGACCACCCGGTGGCCGCGCGTGCCGACAGCACCGTCCGCGCGGCCGTCCACGCCGTCCGCGACGGCACCGCCGACGCCCTCGTCTCCGCCGGCTCGACCGGTGCCACCGTCACCGCCGTCGCGCTCGGTCTCGGCCGTTGGCCGAACGTGCGCCGGCCGGCGCTGGTCGCCACCCTCCCGGCGGTCGCCGGGCCGGTGGTGCTGCTGGACGTCGGCGGCTCGCTGGAGCCCCGCCCGGCCACCCTCGCCCGGCACG
>NZ_JAMOKF010000251.1 GCF_023656545.1 Micromonospora phytophila
CAACGCGGTCTCGCCGGGATCGGCGCCTGGCTCGACCCAGGCGGCCGGCACCAGCAGCACCCCGGCCCGTCGGTCGGCCTTCAGGTCGACCCGGGCGGTGAACCGCTCCCCCTGCAGGAAGGGCAGCACGTAGTAGCCGTACACCCGTTGCGGGGCCGGCACGTAGATCTCGATCCGGTAGCTGAAGTCGAACAGCCGCTCGGTGCGGCCCCGCTCCCAGACCAGCGGGTCGAAGGGACTGACCAGGGTGTTGCCCCGCACCCAGCGGGGCAGCCGGGCCCCGGCGTGCAGCCAGGCCGGCTGCCGCCAGCCCTGCACGGTGACCGGCAGCAGCTCACCGGCCTCGACCAGCTCCGCGATCGCCTGCCGCGCCCCGGCCAGCGGCAGCCGGAAGTAGTCGCGCAGCTCCGGCTCGGCGGCCACCCCGAGCGACCGGGCGGCGAGCGACACCAGGGTGCGGTAGGCGTCGGCGTCGGTCGGCGTGGGCGCGTGCAGCACGGCGGCCGGCAGCACCCGCTCGGGCAGGTCGTAGCGGCGGGCGAACGAGGTGGTGCGCTCGGCGGCGGCCACCTCGCCGGCCCAGAAGAGGAACTCCAGCGCGCGCTTGACCGCCGACCAGTTCCACCCCCAGTGGCCGGTCTCCCGGGGCGCGTCGTGCTCGATCTCGGCGGCGGTCAGCGGCCCCCGGGCGGCCACCTCGTCGCGGACCCAGGCCACCAGGTCGGGCTGCTCCTGCGCGATCCGGCGCATGCCACCCCAGGCGTCGGAGTGGGCCTTGGCCATCCGCCAGCGCAGCGCCGGGTGGAGCCCGACGGGGACCAGCGACGCCTCGTGGCCCCAGTATTCGAAGAGTTCCCGTGGACGACGGTAGGCGGCGGAGTCGAGCAGGGTGGTCGGGTAGGGCCCGAGCCGGCTGTAGAGCGGCAGGTAGTGCGCGCGTTGCAGCACGTTGACCGAGTCCATCTGGATCAGCGCGACCCGGTCGAGCACCCGGCGCAGGTGCCGGCGCGTGGGCACGCCGGCGGGCGGCGGGTCGGCGAAGCCCTGGGCGGCGAGCGCCACCCGCCGGGCCTGGGCGAGCGAGAGCGATTCCGGTGCGGCCATCGTCGGGCACCCTAATCCACGCCTACGACACCGGAGCGGACGCTGGACCGATCGCCCGTCTGCGCATAGAACGGACGCATGCTCACCATCCGCCGCGAGGAGCCCGACGACGCCGAGGCGGTCGCCCGGGTGCACATCCACGGCTGGCAGGCCGGCTACGCCGGGTTCATGCCGGACGAGGTGCTGCGGCGGCTCAACGTCACCGCCTGGGCGCAACGCCGACGCGACCTGGGCACCGCCGACCCGGAGCACCCGTTCAGCACGCTGCTCGCCGAGGCCGACGGGGCGGTCGTCGGCTTCACCACCTTCGGGCCGTACCGCAACAACCAGGACCGCGACGACCTGGACCCGACCCTCGGCGAGATCGTCGCGCTGTACGTGGAGCCGGCGCACTGGGGGGCCGGGACGGGGCGGGCGCTGCTGGCGTCCGCCCGCGACGGTCTGGTCGAGCGCGGCCGGGTCGACCACCGCGTCTGGGTGCTGGAGGAGAACCGGCGGGCCCGCCGGTTCTACGAGCGGGCCGGGCTGTCACCGGACGGTGAGCGGTCGACCTATCCGGTGCCACTGGCCGGTGGGCGCCCGCCGGTCGGGCTGATCGAGCTGCGGTACGCCGGACGCCTCACCGGCTGACCCGGCCGGGGTCGCCCAGCGCCGGATCGGCAGGAACGCCAGCAGCGCCAGGCTGATCCAGACGTAGAGGTTGCTGCCGACGAAGCCGTCCACGCCGGTGAAGTCCTTCTCCCAGGCCCAGACGATCCGGCTGATCAGGAAGCCGTACCCGATGATCGCGGCGCCGAGCAGGACGCGGCGCCGGCGGCTGGCCGCGGGCGCGGCCGTCGCGTTGTCGACCAGCAGGATCAGCCCGGGCAGCAGCCAGACCAGGTGGTGCACCCAGGTGACCGGGCTGACCAGGCACATCACCGCGCCGGTCAGCGCCAGGCCGGTCGCCTCGTCGCCGACGGCCACGGCGGCCCGGGACCGCCAGGCCCAGAGCGCCAGGGCGGCGAGGACCAGCACCAGCCAGGCCAGGGTGCTGGGGTGCTGCGGGTCCAGCCGGGCCACCACCCCGCGCAGGGACTGGTTGGACACGAACGCCAGCTCGCCCACCCGTCCGGTGTTCCACAGCGCCTCGGTCCAGAACTCCCGGGACGCGTCGGGGAAGAGCGCGGCGGCGAGCAGCGTCGCGCCGGCTGCGGCGGCCACCGAGGTGACCGCGGCCCGCCAGCGGCCGGTGACCAGCAGGTAGACGATGAAGATGCCGGGGGTCAGCTTGATCGCGGTGGCCAGCCCAATGCCCACCCCGGCCCACCGGTTGCCGGCCGGCAGCAGTCGCAGCAGGTCCACCGCGACCAGGAAGAGCAGCAGCATGTTGACCTGGCCGAAGTTGACCGTCTCGCGCATCGGCTCGTACGCGGCGGCGAGGCAGAGCGCCACCGCGAGGGCGAACCAGCGGGTCCAGCCGACCCGGCGGGAGATCGGGTCCAGCAGCCACCCGAACAGCACGGCGGTGACCACCACGCTGGCGCTCACGCTGACCACGATCGCCGCCCACCACGGCAGGTACGCCATCGGCAGCATCACCAGGGCGGCGAACGGCGGGTAGGTGAAGCCGTACTGGGTGCCGGGCTTGAGGTAGTCGTAGATCTCGCCGTGGTCGTGCACCCAAAAGGTGAGCGCGCCGTAGTAGACCTTGAGGTCGAAGAAGCCGTGCCGGACGGCCGCCACGTAGAGGAAGGCCGTCACCGCAACGGCGAGCGCGACCACCCCGGCGACCTGTGCGGCCGTCCGCCTGGCACCCTGCGCCACCATCGTCACTCCCGCCCTGCGTAGGCTTCCGTCCCATGGCCATGGGGTACGTCCGCCCGGCGCGTCCCGAGGACGCCGGCGAGATCGCACGCATCCAGCTCGCGACCTGGCGGGTCGCCTATCGCCGGATCCTGCCCCGGCACGTGCTCGACAACCTGGACGAGGCATGGCTCGCCCGGCGGTGGAGCGCGGCGGTGCAGGAGCCGCCCTCCGGCGCGCACCGCGTGCTGGTCGCCGTCGAACAGGCCGAGCAATCCTATCTGGTGGGGTTCGCCGCCTCGGGTCCGGCGGACGCCGAGGCGCTCGCCCCCGGTGAGCCGGCCGAGGCGCTGGCTGAGGGCGTGGCCGCGGTGACGGACCTGCTGGTCGAGCCCCGCTGGGGCCGGCGCGGGCACGGCAGCCGGCTGCTCGCGGCCACCGTGGACCTGTGGCGCACCGACGGCTTCGACCGGGCGGTGGCCTGGGCGTTCGACGGCGACGAGGCGACCCGGAAGTTCCTCACCTCCACCGGCTGGGAGCCGGACGGCGCGGCGCGGGCGCTGGACGTCGACGACATGCTCGTCCCCCAGGTCCGGCTGCACGTCGCGGTCCCGGCCGAGCCGGTCGCCACCGACTGAGCGGCGGCCGGCGCGCGCCGTCGGCCGCCGGTGTCGGGGGCCTCGCCTACGGTGGCCGCATGACTGCACCGACGGCGGGACCCGACTCGGGCCCGAACCCGGCCGCCCCCGGCGGCCGACCCCGCCGGCCTGGAGGGGTTTCCGCGTCGAGCTGACCGGCTACGCCTACCGGATGCTCGGTTCGGCCTTCGACGCCGAGGACGCGGTGCAGGAGACGACGCTGCGGGCCTGGCGCGGCCTCGACCGCTTCGACGGGCGGTCCAGCCTGCGCACCTGGCTCTACCGGAACGCCACCAACGTCTGCCTGGACCTGCTGCGGGGCCAGGGCCGGCGGGCCCTGCCGATGGATCTCGGGGTGCCGTCCGCCCCGGTGGCGACGTCGCTCGGCGCGCCCGGGTCGGGCCGGGAGTGGCTGGAGCCGGCGCCGGACGCCGTCGTCCTTCCCGAGGACCCGGCCGAGCTGGCGGTGACCCGCGAGTCGGTCCGGCCGGCCTTCGTCGCGGCGTTGCAGCACCTGCCGCCGCAGCAGCGCGCGGTGCTGATCCTGCGGGACGTGCTGCGCTGGCGGGCCGGCGAGGTCGCCGAGCTGCTCGACACCACCGTCGCCGCGGTGACCAGCGCGGTGCAGCGGGCCCGGGCCACGCTGGCCGACCGGGAGGCGGCCGCGCCGCCCCCCGCGCTGGACCGGGAGCACCGGGAGCTGCTCGACCGCTACGTCCAGGTCTTCGAGCGGTACGACATCAACGCCCTGGTGGCGCTGCTACGCGAGGACGCGGTGCACGCCATGCCGCCGTATCCGGTGTGGCTGCGGGGGGCGGCCGACATCGGCCGGTGGCTGACCGGGCCGGGCGCCGGTTGCCGGGGTTCCCGGCTGCTGCCGGTGGCCGCCAACGGCGGGCCGGCCCTCGCGCAGTTCCGGCCCGACCCGGCCGGCGGCCACCGCGCGTTCTCGATCCAGCTGGTGGAGTCCTCCGGCGGCCGGATCACCCGGCTCACCCATTTCCTCCAGCCGCGGCTCTTCCCGCTGTTCGGCCTGCCCGACCGGCTGCCCTGAGCGGTACGGCGCGGACGGGGCCGGTGTCCGGGCCGATGAATCCCGGCCGGCGCCGGAGTCCATCCCCGGACAGCACCCCGTCGGCGAAGGACCATGACCAGGACGGCCGCCGTCCGGAACCGCCACCGGCACGGTCAGCCCTTCTCGGCGCCCTCGTTGGCGCCCCGCACGAAGTACCGCTGGAAGATCACGAAGAGGACCGCGACCGGGATGGTGGCCAGCAGCGCCGCCCCCAGCTTCAACGGATACTGGGTGCCCTTGCCGAGCGAGCCGCTGACCAGGTCGGCCAGGCCGCGCGGCAGGGTGAACAGGTCCGGGTCCTGCACCGAGACCAGGCTGTGCGGGAACTCGTTCCAGGACCCCTGGAAGGACAGGATGGTGAGGGTGATCAGCGCCGGCCTGGCCATCGGCAGGACCACCGACCAGTAGGTGCGGAAGACGCCGGCCCCGTCGATGCGGGCCGCCTCCTCCATGCTGACCGGGATCGACTCGAAGAACTGCTTCATGATGAACACGCCGGCCGCGTCGGCGAGCAGCGGCACCACCAGCCCGGCGTAGCTGTTGTAGATGCCGAGCTGGTTGAGCACCAGGAACTTCGGGATGAGCAGCACCACGCCGGGCACCGCCATCACCGCGATGACCGCGGCGAACAGCCCGGACCGTCCCCGGAACCGCAGCCGGGCCAGCGCGTACCCGGCGAGCGAGTCGAAGAAGACCCGGCCCAGGGTGACCAGGACGGTCACCAGCAACGAGTTGCCGAGCCACAGCGGAAAGTTGGTGCCGGTGAAGATCCGCTCGAAGCCGGCGACGGTCAGCGGGTCCGGGATCGGAGAGAGCGGGTTCGCCGCCGCGTCCGGCTCGGTCTTGAACGAGTTGCCGAGCTGGATGACGAACGGGTAGAGGAAGACCAGCCCGAAGAAGACCAGCGTGGCGTACCCGAGGATCCGGGTGGCCAGGGTGCGGGCGCCGCGGCGGTCGTGGTGGGCAGGCGCCGCCGCGACCGGCGGGCGGTCGGTGAGTGCGGTCATGACGGCGACCCTTCCGGTACGCGCCGACGCCACCACCGGGCCCGCCGCGGCCGGTCGGTGTCCCGGTCGGCCATCACCCGGCGCTGCACCAGGGTGAGCACGATGATGATCAGGAACAGCACGAACGAGATGGCCGCGCCGGAGCCGTAGTCGAAGTCCCGGAACGCGGTCCGGTACGACAGGTAGGCCGGGGTGAGGGTGGTCTTGGCCGGGTCGCCCTGGCTCATCACGTACACCTGGTCGAAGACCTGCCAGGAGCCGATCAGGCCGAGGGTGAGCACCAGGAACATGGTCGGCTTGATCATCGGCAGGGTGACGTACCGGAACCGTTGCCAGCGGCTCGCGCCGTCCAGCGTGCTCGCCTCGTCCAGCGCCACCGGGACGCTCTGCAGCGCGGCCAGGAACATCAGCATGAACGTGCCGGAGGTGGTCCACACCACCAGCGTGATGATCGACATCATCGCGACGCTCGGCCCGGACAGCCACTCCCACCAGCTCAGCCCGAACGGGCCGCCGCCGGCCAGCGCGGCCGGCGCGCTGTCCACCCCGACGGCCCCGAGCAGCAGGTGCAGCACGCCGCGCGAGTCGGCGAACCACTGCGGCCCGTCGACGCCGAAGAGGCGCAGCAGCGCGTTGACCGCGCCGGAGTTGGCGAACAGGAACAGGAAGACCACGCTGATCGCCACCGAGCTGGTCACCGACGGGAAGTAGAAGGCGCTGCGGAAGAAGGCCTTGCCCCGGAGCATCCGGTTGTTGACGACCAGCGCGAGCCCGAGGGCGAGCGCGGTCTGCGCGGGCACCACGATCGCCACGTAGTAGCCGTTGTTGCGGATGCTGGTCATGAAGTCCCGGCGGGCCAGCCCGTCCTCGGTGAACAGCCGGGTGTAGTTGTCGGTGCCGACGAAGGGCACCTTCGACGTGAACGGGCTGCCCTGACCGTTCCAGTCGGTGAGGCTGACCCAGAGCGCCATCAGGATCGGCAGCAGCAGGAACAGGCCGAGGATCACGATGACCGGGGCGACGAAGAGCCAGCCGGCGACGTTCTCGTCACCGCGGACGCCCCGGCCGCGTCGGCGCTCCGGGCCGCCGGTCGCGGTGGCCGGCGCGGCGATTGCTTCGGTTGCCATCCACCCTCCTTCGACTCGCCGTGGGGCGCCACCGGTGCGGCGGCGCCCCCGGGCCCGTCAGCTGCCGCCGAGCGCCGCCTTGGCGTTCTTGTCGAAGTTCGCCAGGATGGTCTTCGGGTCGCCGTTGCCCAGGCTCTGCAGGCTGGCCTCCAGGTCCTGCAGGACGCTGTCCATCTTCGGCGCGTTCACCGGGCCCTGGGCGTACGCGGCGCCGTCGATGAACGGCTTGTCCGCCGGGAAGGCGCTGGTGTACTGGTCGCGGACCGACTGGCGGGACGGCATCACGCCGAACGCCGTCGCGAAGGCCATCTGCTGCTCGCCGGCGGTCATCGCCTCGACGAACTTGATCGCCTGCTCCTTGTGCTTCGACTTCGCCGCGACTCCCCAGCACTGGGTGAAGGAGAGCGTGCCCTTGCCCTTCGGGCCGGCCGGCAGCTCGACGACCTTGTACTTCACGTTCGGGAAGTCGTTCTTGAGGGCGCCCTTGATCCAGTTGCCCTCGATCGTCATCACGGCCTTGCCCTTGCCGAACGCCTCACCGGACCAGCCTGCGTCGAGTTGCTTCGGGAAGCGGGCCAGCCCCTCGGTGACCAGCGACTTGACGTACGTCAGGGCGGCGACGTTCTCCGCCGTGTCGGCGGTGGGCTGCTTGCCGTCCTCGCTGAGCAGCCAGCCGCCGTTCTGCACCAGGAACGCGCCCATCCGGTCCCGGGTGTCGCCGAGGGCCAACGGCACCTGCCCCTTCGCCTTGATCTTGCGGGCGGTGGCGGTGAGCTGGTCCCAGTTGGTGGGTACGTCGGCGTCGGTCAGGCCGGCCTTCGTCCACAGGTCGGTGTTGATCTGGAGGGCGAGGGTGGAGAAGTCCTTCGGCGCGCAGTACAGCTTGCCGTCATAGGTGAAGGTGGTGCGCAGGCTCTCGTGGAAGTCGTCCTTGTTGCTGATCTTGTCGCCGTACGGCTCCAGGGCGCCGACGCTGGCGTAGTCGGCGAACCGGGCCGCGTCGACGTAGAAGACGTCCGGCGGGGTGCCACCGGCCAGGGCCTGACCGAGCTGCTGGGTGAGGTCCTGCGCGGGCGTGACCGTGGCCTGGTTGCCGGAGGAGGACGCCCACTTCGCGGCGGCGTCCTGGACGGCCTTGGTCTCGGCGTCGCCGGAGGAGCCGATCAGGATCTGCAGGTTGGCCGGGCCGCTGGACTGGGCGGCGCCGGAGTCGTCGTCGTCGAAACCGCTGCCGCAGGCCGCGGAGCCGAACAGCGCGGCGGCGGCGAGGCCGGCCACCGCGGCGCGGGTGAGGGATCGAGGTGCCATCGGTTCTCCTGGGGGTGTCAGGCGGTGTGCCGCAGCACCAGCGAGGGCTGGAGCAGCACGGGGGCAGGGGTCCGCGGGGGCCCGTCGAGGACCGCGGTGAGCAGGTCGACGCAACGGGCGGCGGCGTCGCCCAGCGGCCGGCTGACGCTGGTCCGGCCGACCGCCGCGGC
>NZ_JAMOKF010000252.1 GCF_023656545.1 Micromonospora phytophila
CTGGCCGCGCACGCGATCAGCTCGTACACGGCGCCGGGCGATGTGGTGTTCGACCCGATGTGCGGGTGCGGCACCACATTGGTGGAGGCCATGCACCTCGGCCGGCAGGGCATCGGGATCGACATCGGTGCGGCGCACCGCGCGGTCTACCGCTGACCGCCAACCGCCTCAGGCGCTCAACCGGGCAGGCCGCGGAGCGTGGGACGCGGGTAGGTCGGGGAGCGTGGGACGCGGGTAGGTCGCGGAGCCTGGGACGCGGGTAGGTCGCGGAGCCTGGGGCGCGGGCAGCTCACGCAGCGTGAGACGCGGGCAGGTGCGGTTGACGCCCCCAGCCGCCCTTTGCTCTGCACCCATATCCGCGCCGGTTACCGTGAGTAGCACGCCACCGGTGGTTCGCTCGCCGAGCTGTGCGGTCGAGCCAGCTCAGTGGGGTGGTGCGCATCGGGGTGCAGAGCAAAGCGCGGGAACTGCGGTGTCGCCGTCGCGGAATCGGGTCACGGCGAGTAACCGGCACGCTCCGTGATGCTTCGGTGGAGCGTGCCGGTCACGTCGCGTGGGCCGCCCAGCGCCTCGGCGCTCCAGCGCCTCAGCGTTCCAGCGGGTCAGCGCCTCAGCGGGTCAGCGCTCGATGTTGCGGTGGCGGGTACGGAGCTTGAACGGCATCAGGGCGCTCTCGATCTTGGTCGCGGTGGTCATCTTGGACACACCGTCGCGCCGCTCCTCGAAGCGGATCGGCACCTCCAGGATGGTGTGCCCCAGCTTGGTGGCGAGGTAGTGCATCTCCACCTGGAAGCTGTAACCGTTGGACTGCACGCGCTCCAGGCCGATGTCGTGCAACGCGTCGGCGCGCCAGATCTTGAAGCCGGCGGTGAGGTCGCGGATCCGCACCTGCAGCAGCGTGTGCACGTAGAGGTTGGCCCAGCCGCTGAGCGCCCTGCGGTAGAGCGGCCAGTTCTCGTCCAACTGCCCGCCGGGCACGTAGCGGGAGCCGATCACCACGCCGGCCTGCGTGGAGAGCAGGGCACCGAGCATGCCCGGCAGCGCCTCCGGCGGGTGCGACAGGTCGGCGTCCATCTGGGCGACGTACTCCGCTCCGCCGTCGAGCGCGCGGCTGATCCCGTCGACGTAGGCCCGGCCCAGACCCTCCTTGCCGGCCCGGTGCACCACCTCGATCCGCTCCGGGTGCTCGATGGCCAGCTTGTCCGCCACCTCGCCGGTGCCGTCCGGCGAGTTGTCGTCGGCCACGAGGATCCTCAGGCCCGGCAGCGGCAGGGCCAGGAGCCGCTCGACCAGCGCCGGGAGGTTGCCCGCCTCGTTGTAGGTGGGAACCACAACGGTCAGGCGTGCATCCTGCCAGGGCGAGGGCAACTGCACGGGTTTGATCATGTCGGACATCCTCGGGTTGCGGACAGGGCTCCCTGAGAGGGTAGCCAGTGCCACATCGGGGTCGAAAAGGCTCCCCTACCTGGGCGGCGCAGCCGGTGTGGTGACGCGATTCCAGGTCAGCGCGGCCGGCGGGTCAGGGCGCCGACCGCCAGGGCCAGACCGGCGAGGGCGACGCCCGAGACGGCCGGTTTGTGCGTACCGACCCAGAGAGCTGCCGAGCGGCTGCGGGCGCGGTCGGTGAAGACCCCCTCCGCGCCCCGGTCCCGCTCGGCGTCGCCCGGGTGGTCCAGGTTGTCGCGCCACGTGGCCGGGTCGACGGGGGTCGCGGTCTGCTGGCTTTCCTCGCCGCCGCGGGCCAGCTTCCGGTCCAGCAGGCCGGGCACGAGGATGTCGCCGAGCCGGGCCCGCCAGGTGGGGCCGCCCACGTTCAGCTCGCGCGGCCCGTGGTCGGCGGCCCAGACGATCGACTTCGCGGCCACCTTCGGTGCGAAGATCGGCGGGACCGGCTGCGGGTGCCGCGGCAGCCGGGTACGCACCCAGGAGAACTGCGGGGTGTTGATCGCCGGCAGCTGCACCATCGACAGCTTCACCCCCGGGCAGTCGTGCAGCAGTTCCGCCCGCAGCGAGTCGTTGAAGCCCTGAATGGCGTGCTTGCTCGCGCAGTACGCCGATTGCAGCGGGATCCCCCGGTAGGCCAGCGCGGAGCCGACCTGCACGATCGCGCCCCGGCCCCGCGCCCGCATGTGGCGCAGCGCGGCCAGCGTGCCGTGCACGGTGCCGAGGTAGTTGACCTCGGTGACCCGCCGGAACTCCGGCGCCGTGATCTCCCACGCCGGAGCGAAGACCGAGACCATCGCGTTGTTCACCCAGACGTCGATGCGGCCGAACCGGTGCACCACGTCGTCGGCGGCCTGCTGGACCGCGCCCGCGTCGGCCACGTCGACCCGGTAGGTGCGGACCTCGGACGCGCCCAGCTCCCGGCAGTCCCGCTCGGCCGCGGCCAGCCCCGCCTCGCCGCGGGCGAGCAGCGCCAGACGTGCCCCCCGGGTGGCATACCGCCGGGCCACCGCCCGCCCCACGCCGGCGCTCGCCCCGGTCACCACCACCGTCTGCGTCATTCCGGGCCCTTCTGCCGCTTGGCGATGTCGGCGAGGCGGTCGAGGGTCTCCCGGTTGCGCATGTGCAGCACCAGATCGTTGACCTTGTTGCGGATCCAGCGCAGCGGGCCGGCGGCGAAGTCCTCGCCGATGCGCACCCGGGTCGCCCCGTCGCCCACCGGCTCGAGGGTGAAGGCCACGATCGCCTCACCGGCCGGCCACAGCCCGGCCCGCAGGATCAGCTTGTGCGGGGGCTCGCAGGCCAGCACCGTCGAGGCGTCCTGCAACGAGAAGGGCCACGGTCCGGCCTTGTGGTGCAGTTGGGTGCCGACCCGGGGCCAGGCCTCGTCGACGTCGCGCACGTGCACCGTGCCGACCACCCAGTCGCTGTACGTCCAGCCGTCCGCGAGCACCGCCCACACCTGCTCCGGGGGAGCCTCGATCACTTTCTCCACAATCGCCACTGCGCCCCCATACCCCGGGTGCGACCCGGGCTAACAGGGCCGGCGGGTTAGCTTCTCGGGGGCGACGGGTAAGGCCACCCCGGGCCGGCGTGTCGACGCCGCCGGCCTCGCGACGCCGCCGACGCGTTGAAGTTGACGTTTACTCCTCGGGGCGCAGGGAACCCGCCGGCTGTGCGACAGGACCACGTGGAGCCGGATCAGCGCAGGTCAGCCCGGGTCGATTCCGGTGCTGACCCGGTCCGCTCCGGGCCGGTCCTCTTCGACGCGGTGTTGCTGGATCGGGATGGCACGGTGATCGAGGATGTGCCGTACAACGGTGATCCGGAGAAGGTGCGGCCGGTGCCGGGGGCGCGGGAGGCGTTGGACCGGTTGCGGGCGGCGGGTCTGCGGTTGGCGGTGGTGACGAACCAGTCGGGTCTGGCCCGGGGGTTGTTCTCCGAGGCGCAGATGCGGGCGGTGCACGCCCGGGTGGAGGAGTTGCTGGGCCCGTTCGATGCGTGGCTGGTGTGCCCGCACGACGACAGCGACGGATGCTCGTGTCGTAAGCCGGCGCCCGGGCTGGTGCACGCCGCCGCCCGCGAGTTGGGCACCACACCCGCGCGGTGCGTGCTGGTCGGGGACATCGGCCGGGACATGACAGCCGCCCTCGCCGCCGGGGCGTCGGGGATCCTGGTCCCGACGCCGGTGACCCGCCCGGAGGAGGTCGACGCCGCACCGTGGGTGGCCACCGACCTGCCGGCGGCGGTGGCGGAGATCCTGCGCCGGCAGGCCGCGATCGACCCCACCACCTACCCCCGACCCGCCACCACCGCCCACGCAGCCCACAGCCCGCAAACCGCCGCCACCGCGCGCACCAGCGTGGACAGGACCGGCAAGACCGTGCTGGTGGTGCGCGCCGATTCCGCCGGAGACGTGCTGGTCACCGGACCCGGCATCCGCGCCGTCGCCGCCCACGCCGACCGCGTGGTGCTGCTCTGCGGCCCCCGTGGCCGCGCCGCCGCCGAACTGCTCCCCGGCATCGACCACATCATCGAACACCGCCTGCCCTGGATCGACCCCACACCCGGACCCGTCGACCCCGCCGACATCCACCAACTCACCAACCGCCTCACCGCCGTGCACGCCGACGAGGCCGTCATCTTCACCAGCTACCACCAATCACCCCTACCCCTCGCCCTGCTCCTCCGCCTCGCCGGCGTCGAACGCATCAGCGCCATCAGCGACGACTACCCCGGCGCCCTGCTCGACATCCGCCACCGCGTCCCCACCGGCGTACCCGAACCCGAACGCGCCCTCTCCCTCGCCGCCGCCGCCGGCTACGCCCTACCCCACCACGACCAACCCCACCTGCGCCTACGCCCCGAGGTGCTCGACGGCCCAGGCGAGCTGCCGCACCCGGCGCTGGCCGAACCCGGCTACGTGGTGGTGCACCCGGGCGCGTCGGTGCCGGCCCGCGCCTGCCCGCCCCGACGGTGCGCGGAGATCGTCGCGGCGCTCGCCGCCGCCGGGCACCGGGTGGTGGTCACCGGCGGACCGGACGAGCGGGACCTGACCGCGTACGTCGCCGCCGCCGGCGGCCTCGACCTGGGCGGGCGGACCGGGCTGGCCGGGCTCGCCCGGGTGCTCGCCGGCGCCCGCTGCGTGGTGGTCGGCAACACCGGCCCCGCCCACCTGGCGGCGGCGGTCGGCACACCGGTGGTCAGCCTCTTCGCCCCCACCGTCCCCTTCGGGCAGTGGGGGCCGTGGCGGGTGCCGACCGTACGCCTCGGCGACGCCGGCGCGGCCTGCCGGGACACCCGCGCCGCGCGGTGTCCGGTGCCCGGCCATCCCTGTCTCAGCGGCGTCGAGCCCGCTCAGGTCCTCGACGCGCTGCGGCTGCTCGGGGTGACTCCGCAGCCGCAGCGGCAGCCGCTGCCGGAGCCGGTCGCGGCCGGCGATGGGTCGACGGTCGGCGTGCCGGCACCGGCCCTGACCGGCGGGAACGGCCGATGAACCTCCTGCTGTGGCACGTGCACGGGTCGTGGACCACATCGTTCGTGCACGGCAAGCACCGCTACCTGGTGCCGGTCACGCCGGACCGAGGTCCCTACGGCCTGGGCCGGGCCACCACCTACCCCTGGCCCGACACCGCGGTCGAGATCACTCCGCAGGACCTGGCCGGCGCCGACGTCGACCTGGTCGTCCTGCAACGCCCCGAGGAAATCGACCTCGCCGAGGAGTGGCTCGGCCGCCGACCCGGTCGGGACGTGCCGGCCGTCTACGTGGAGCACAACACCCCCAAGGACGGCCAGGTGCCGAACAGTCGGCACCCCATGGCCGACCGCGACGACCTGCTCGTCGCCCACGTCACCGCATTCAACCAGCTCTTCTGGGACACCGGGAGCACCCGCACCACCGTCATCGACCACGGAATCGTCGCGCCGACGGTCGACTACACCGGTGAGCTGGACCGGCTCGCGGTGGTCATCAACGAGCCGGTCCGCCGGTGGCGGGTCACCGGCACCGACCTGCTGCCCCGGTTCGCCGAGATCGCCCCGCTGGACGTCTTCGGCATGAAGGTGGCCGGGCTGGCGGACCACCTCGGCCTGCCCGCCGACCGGGTGACCAGCCACGACGACGTCCCGCAGCACCGGATGCACACCGAGCTGGGGCGGCGGCGGGCGTACCTGCACCTGTGCCGGTGGACGTCGCTCGGGCTGAGCCTGATCGAGGCGATGTCCATCGGCATGCCCGTCGTCGCGCTGGCCACCACCGAGGCGGTGATGGCGGTGCCTCCCGGCGCCGGAGCCCTGTCCACCCGGATCGACACCCTGCTGGACGCCGCCCGCCGGTTCATCGAGGAACCGGCGGAGGCGCGTCGCGCGGGGGCCGAGGCCCGCACCGCCGCGCGGGACCGCTACGGCCTCGACCGTTTCCTCGCCGACTGGGACCGGCTGCTGGAGGAGGAAGTATGCGCATCGCGATGATCTCGGAGCACGCCAGTCCGCTCGCCGTGCTGGGTGGCGAGGACGCCGGCGGTCAGAACACGCACGTCGCCGAGCTTTCCGCCGCGCTGGCGGCGGCCGGGCACGACGTGCGGGTCTACACCCGTCGCGACGCGGTGGACCTGCCGGTGACGGTGCGCGCCCCGGACGGCTACGACGTCGTGCACGTCCCGGCGGGGCCGGCCGAGCCGGTGGCCAAGGACGGCCTGCTGCCGCACATGAAGGAGTTCAGCCGCTGGCTGGTGGACCGGTGGCGGGGCGGGGACTGGATGCCCGAGGTGATCCACGCGCACTTCTGGATGAGCGGCCTCGCCGCGCTGGCCGCCAGCCGGCAGACCGGGGTGCCGGTCGTGCAGACGTACCACGCCCTCGGCGTGGTGAAGCGACGTCACCAGGGGGTCCAGGACACCAGTCCGGCGCGGCGGATCGGCTACGAGCGCGAGCTGGGCCGTTCGGTCGACCGGGTCATCGCCCAGTGCCGGGACGAGGTCGGTGAGCTGGTCCGGATGGGGGTGCCCCGGTCGCGGATGACCGTCGTCCCGTCCGGGGTCAACCTGGGCACCTTCGCCCCGTTGGGTCCGGCGGCCGAAAAGGACGACGACCGCCCCCGGATCCTCACCGTCGGCCGGCTGGTCGAACGCAAGGGCTTCCAGACCGTCATCCGGGCGATGGCGCACGTCCCCGAGGCCGAGTGCGTGGTGGTCGGTGGCCCGCCGGCCGGTCTGCTGGAGACCGACGCGTACGCCCGACGGCTGCGGGCCCTGGCCGTCACCTGCGGGGTGGCCGACCGGGTGCGGCTGGTCGGCGCGGTGCCCCGGGAGGAGATGGGGCGCTGGTACCGCTCGGCGGACATCCTGGTGGCCGCCCCCTGGTACGAGCCGTTCGGGCTGACCCCGCTGGAGGCGATGGCGTGCGGCGTGCCCGTGGTGGGCACGGCCGTGGGCGGGATCAAGGACACCGTGGTGGAGGGGATCACCGGTGACCTGGTCCCGGCCCGGGACCCGCGCGCGCTGGGCGCCGCGGTCCAGCGGCTGCTCGACGACCGGATCCGCCGGTTCGCGTACGCGGCGGCGGCCCGGGAACGGGCGCGGCAGCGGTACTCGTGGGCGGCCACGGCGGAGCGGCTGGTCGAGGTCTACGGCGACGTGGCGGCGGTGCGCCGGCCCACCCGGGTGGTGGCCGGATGACGGCGAGCACGCTGCTCGACGCCCACCTGGCGAACCTGGCGGCGGCGCTGCTGCCCTACCGGCAGTGCGAGGAACTGCTGGCCCGGTGGGGGGAGACGCTGGCCCGCCGCCTGGCGGATGGTGGTCGGCTGCTGGTGGCGGGCAACGGTGGCAGCGCCGCCGAGGCCCAGCACCTCACCGCCGAACTCGTCGGCAAACTCCGCGACGACCGCCAACCGCTGTCCGCCATCGCCCTGCACGCCGAAACCTCCGCCATGACCGCCATCGGCAACGACTACGGCTACGACGAGGTCTTCGCCCGCCAGGTCCGCGCCCACGGCCGCGAACACGACATCCTCCTACTGCTGTCCACCAGCGGCACCAGCCCCAACCTCCTCACCGCAGCCCAGGCCGGCCGCGACACCGGCCTACGCTGCTGGGCCCTCACCGGCCCCACCCCCAACCCGCTGGCCGACCTCTGCGACGACGTGCTGGCCGTTCCGTCGCCGGACAGCCAGGTCGTGCAGGAACTGCACCTGGTCTCCAGCCACCTGCTCTGCGAGTACGTCGACCAGGCGCTGCCACTGGTGCAGGGCCTGCCGCGGATGACCCCGCCGGCTCCCCGGCGCCTCGGCTTCGCCGACCGGTTCGGCCTGGACGGTCGCGCGCTGGCCGCCACTGGCAGCCACACCAAAGGCCACGGTGCCAACGGCCGCGGCCCGAACGGACCAGCCGGCAACGGCCACGGCCCGAACGGGCGCGGCCCCAACGGCCACGGGAGCAACGGCCACGGGAGCAACGGGCGGGGCGTCGACGGGACGGCGTCATGAACGGCCCGCTGGTCGTGGTCGGCGACGCCCTGCTGGACCGGGACGTGGCCGGCTCGGTCAGCCGGATCTGCCCGGACGCACCGGTGCCGGTGCTCGACGAGCGGTCGGCCACCGACCGGCCCGGCGGCGCCGGGCTCGCCGCGTTGCTCGCCGCCGCGCAGGGCACCGAGGTCGCTCTGGTGACCGCGCTGGCCGACGACCCGGCCGGCGCCCGGATCGCCGAGCTGCTCACCGCCGCCGGGGTGCGGCTCTATCCGCTGCGGATGCCCGGCGCGACGCCGGAGAA
>NZ_JAMOKF010000253.1 GCF_023656545.1 Micromonospora phytophila
CCGGCCACGCGGGGGCCGGTCACCGTGCCGGAGACCCTGAAGTTCACCGCGAAGACCCTCGACGGTACGGCGTTCGACGCCGCCGGGCTGGCCGGGCGGCCGGTGGTGCTGTGGTTCTGGGCGCCCTGGTGCGCGACCTGCGCCAGCCAGGCGTGGACGGTGGCCGAGGTGGCGCCGAGGTACCGGGACACCGTGCCCATCGTCGGCGTCGCCGGCCTCGGCGAGCAGCGCGCCATGAAGAACTTCGTCACCGAGTTCGAGCTCGCCGGGGTGCCGCAGCTCGACGACCGGGCCGGCGCGCTCTGGCGCCGCTTCGAGATCGTCGAGCAGAGCACCTTCGTCATCATCGACCGCGACGGGACGGTGGCCCACCAGGGCTTCCTCGACGGCGAGGACCTCACCCGCCGCCTCGTCGCCCTGGCCGGCTGACCTCCTGACCCTGGCCCGGCGGTCTTGCACTTGTCGTCCCGGCGAAAGCCGCTTTCCACCTCATTCCGGCAGCCCGAAGTGCAATATCGACGGTGGGCGGGCGAGGCGGGGTCGGTGGGCGGACGTCAGCGGGGCAACGGTGCGGCCGGCGCTGGCATGGGTGGAGGATCGGGATGGACGATTACCCCGCGGTGGAGGATCACGGGCTGATCGGGGATCTCCAGACGGCCGCACTGGTGGCCCGGGACGGCACCCTCGACTGGTTCTGTGCCCCGCGCTTCGACTCGCCGAGCCTCTTCGCCGGCCTGCTGGATCGGCAGCGCGGGGGGTACTTCAAGATCTCTCCCCACGGGGTCGACTACGTCAGCAAGCAGCTCTACCTTCCCGGAACGCCGATCCTGATCACCCGCTTCCTCAGCGCCGACGGGGTCGGCGAGGTCGTCGACTTCATGCCCTTGGCAGGGGAGACGCCCACCGACCGGCACTGCATCGTCCGGATGGTCCGCGTCGTGCGGGGCGAGATGACCTTCCGGATGGACTGCCAGCCCCGCTTCAACTACGGCCGGGACGAGCACACGGTCGACTTCGGTTTGGAGGGCACGGTCTTCCGCAGCCGGGAGCAGACCCTCACCGTCAATCCGGTCCGGCACGACGGCATGTTCCTCGACGAGCGCGACTTCAAGCGCGACGGGCGCGGCGTCTGCGTCGTCGGCACCCTCCGGCAGGGCTTCACCGGCGGGTTGGTTCTGCACACCGCCTCACCGGAGCCGCCCCGGGTGGTCCACCCCGACGAGGTGTCCGCCATGTTCGTCGAGACGCGGGACTTCTGGCGACGCTGGCTCGACCGGTCGCGCTACACCGGTCGCTGGCGGGAGATGGTGGAGCGCTCTGCCATGACCCTCAAGCTGATGACGTACGCCCCCACCGGCGCGCTGGTCGCCGCGCCGACCGCCGGGCTGCCCGAGCGGATCGGCGGCGCACGGAACTGGGACTACCGCTACACCTGGATCCGGGACGCGTCGTTCTCGGTGCACGCCCTGCTCGGGCTGGGCTTCGACGAGGAGGCGCGCCGGTACCTGCACTGGATCAACGAGCGCGTCCGGGACTCCGAGGAGAGCGGCGAGCCGATCCAGATCGTGTACCGGGTGGACGGTGGCCGGGACCTCACCGAGGAGCCCCTGGACCACCTGGAGGGCTACCGGGGGTCCGGTCCGGTGCGGGTCGGCAACGACGCCGCCGGCCAGTTCCAGCTCGACATCTACGGCGAGACCATGAACTGCATGCACCTCGCCGACAGCTACGGCCTGCGCAGCTCGCACGACGAGTGGCGCAACACCGTCCGGATGATGGACTGGCTCTGCGAGCACTGGGACCAGCCCGAGGACGGCATCTGGGAGACCCGCGCCGGCCGTCGGGACTTCACCTACGGCCGCCTGATGTCGTGGGTGGCGTTCGACCGGGCCATCCGCCTCGCCCGGCGGCACGGCCGCCCCGGGCACCTGGCGCGGTGGGCGGCCGCCCGCGACGCCGCGTACGACCAGATCATGAGTCGCGGGTTCCACCGGGGGCGGGGCGCCTTCGTCCAGCACTACGAGACCGACGTGCTCGACGCGTCCCTGCTCAGCATGGCGGCCGTCGGGTTCGTCGCGCCGACCGACCCGATGTGGCAGTCGACCCTGCGGGCGATGGACGCCGACCTCGTCTCCGACAGCCTCGTCTACCGGTACGACCCGGGAGCCGCGCCCGACGGACTGCCGGGCGCCGAGGGCACCTTCACCATGTGCACGTTCTGGTACGTCCAGGCGCTGGCCCAGTCGAGCCGCCTCGACGACGCCCGGTTGGCGTTCGAGAAGATGCTGACCTACAGCAGCCAGCTCGGCCTCTACTCGGAGGAGATCGCGCCGAGCGGCGAGCAGATCGGGAACTTCCCGCAGGCGTTCAGCCACCTGTCGCTGATCAGCACCGCGACCGTCCTGGACGAGATGCTCGACGCCCGCCGCGACCCAAGCTGACCCCGGCCGACCGGGCACCTCACCTCGCGCCCCGACGTACAGCCTTCACAAAGCGTCAGCACCAGGCGTCCGAGCCCTACATCGGTTCACCGCCTTTGCTCTGCTTACCTATACGCGACAGTCGCGTTGGGTGATCAGCGTGGTTGAACTCCTTTGCTGATCACTCCGCAGATCCCCTGCTGGCGGGGGTGGTGCGTATGGGCAAGCAGAGCAAAGGGCCCGGCTACGGCGACCTGACGGAGCGCATAGCCTTCACCCTTCGTAAGGGTGACGTGCCTGCCGCCTCATGACAGAGGGTGACTGCGTCAGAGTGAGGCGACCGGCGTAGGCGCGGGTGCGGGTGCGTTCGTCGTCGCTTCGTGGCCGGTGGCCTCCGCGGAAGTCGGCGGGGACCGGAGACCGGTCCCCGCCGCTCGACGCGGAAGGCTCAGCGCAGCGGGACGAGGCGGTCGGTGCCCAGCCGGTCGCGGAGCACCTCCGGCACCAGCACCGAGCCGTCGGGCTGCTGGAACTGCTCCAGGATGGCCGGGAAGAGCCGGCTGGTGGCCAGCGCCGAGCCGTTGAGGGTGTGCACGAAGCGGGTCTGCTTGCCGCCCGGCTCGCGGTAGCGGATGGCCGCCCGGCGGGCCTGGTAGTCGCCACCCCAGGAGACCGACGAGACCTCCTTGTACTTGCCGGTGCTCGGCATCCAGACCTCGATGTCGAGGGTCTTCTTCATCGACGCGCTGGCGTCGCCGGCCGACAGCAGGGTGCGCTGGTAGTGCAGGCCCAACCCCTCGACCAGGCTCTCGGCGTGGGCGACCATCTCCTCCAGCGCCGCATCCGCCTGCTCGGGCAGGGTGAACTGGAAGATCTCCACCTTGTTGAACTGGTGGCCCCGGACGGTGCCGCGCTCGTCGGAGTGCGACCCGGCGCTCTCCCGCCGGTAGCAGGGGGTGTACGCGAAGGCCTTCAGCGGCAGCTTCGCCGTCTCCAGGATCTCGTCCTGGTAGGCCCCGAGGATCGCCGTCTCCGAGGTGGGCAGCAGGAACTGCCCGCGCGGGGCCGACTCCTTGTCCAGGTGGTAGACGTCGTCGTAGAACTTCGGGAACTGACCGGCGGCGTAGCCGGCGGTGTCCAGCAGCAGGTGCGGTGGGAGCAGGAACTCGTAGCCGGCCTTGATGTTCTGCTCGATGAGCCAGTTGAGCAGCGTCCACTCCAGCCGGGCGCCCATGCCGGTGTACATCCAGAAGCCGGAGCCGCCGAGCTTCACCCCGCGCTCGTGGTCGACCAGACCCAGCGCGCGGGACAGCTCCACGTGGTCGCGGACCTTCTCGATCGCCGGCGGCTCGCCGAAGGTCTTGACGACCCGGTTGGCCTCCTTGCCGCCCGCCACCACGTCGTGGGCGGGCAGGTTGGGCAGCTCGCTCATCCGGTCGCGCAGCCGGCCCTGCACCTCGTCCAGCTCGGACTCCAGCTCGGCCAGCTGCTTGCGGCCCGACTCGGGGGCGGCCACCTCGGGCTCGGTGCCGGCCCGCTTGGCCGCCGCGTACGCCTTCGCCTCCGCCTTGCGGCGCTGGCGCTCGCCGTCGATCTGGCTGATCAGGCTGCGGCGCTGCTGGTCGAGCCGCTGGATCTCGTCCAGCGCGCGGGTCACCTCCGCCGGGTCCAGTCGCTTGGTCAGCGCGGACGCCACCGCGTCCCGATCCTTCCGGATCAACTCAATGTCGAGCATGCTGCTCCGTACGCCTCCGTCCGGACGTCAGGTGAACCATCAGATGCTACCGTCGCGGCCCGGCCGGCCCCGGGCCGGTCTCGACAGCGGGCGTCAGTCCCGGAGCCCGCCTCCTCCCGGCGGGCCCGCTGCCGGAGGGCGTCCGGCCCCGGCGCCGGCTCGTCCCGGCACCGGCCCGGCCGCGAATTCGGCAGCATTCGGCAGCGCGGCAGCGGTTCGCCGTGGCCTACAGCCGGATCGGCATCAGGATGGAGAAGGCGTCGGTGTCGTCCGGCCGGCGTACGGCCAGCGGCGCGATCGGGCCGTCCAGCTCGAGCACCAGCTGGCCACGGCCGGCCGCGTCGAGGGCCTGGAGCAGGTATCCACCGTTGACGCCGATCTGGACCGCGTCCCGCTCACCGGTCAGCTCGTCCGCGCCGAGCAGCCGCACCCCGCCCCGGCCGTCCGGGCCGAGCACGGTGACGTCGAGCGGAGAGCCGTCGTGCCGCCGCCGTACGACGGGGGCGTCCGCGCTGGTCAGCGCCGCCCGCAGGGCCGCCACGTCGACCGTCAGCCGGTGCGCCGGCCCGTCGCCCGCCGCCGCGTGCAGCAGGCGGCGGTAGTCCGGGAAGTCGTACGGCAGCACGTCGGCGTCGACGGTGCGGCCGGCGACCGAGACCGTGACCCTGCCGGCGGACACCGTCAGGAACGCCTCCGGGGTGATCCCGGCCCCGGCGTCGAGCAGGGCGCGCGCCGCGTCGACGAACCCCACCGGGGCGAGCGCCCGCACCGCGGGCCCGTCCAACGTCCCGCCCGCCCGCGCCACCGCCATCCGGTGCCGGTCGGTGGCCACCAGCCGTACGCCGTCTGTGGTCACGTCGAGCAGCACGCCGGTCAGCACCGGCAGGTCGGGGTCGGTGCCGACGGCGAAGCGGACCGCGTCCACGGCGGCGGCCAGGTCGACGCGGGACAGGGCGAGTCGGGTGGTCATCGGCTGCTCCTCGGGGTCGATCAACGTCCGGATCCGGGAGAGTTCACGGCGGGCGTCGGCGAGACCGTCCTCCAGCCGGCGCAGGTGCGCGTCCAGCAGTCGGTGCACCACGGCCGGCTCCGACCGCAGGGCGACGGCGATCTCCGCCACCGGCATGCCGACCCGGCGCAGCCCGGCCACCAGCCGGGCCGGCGTCACCTGGTCCCCGGTGTACCACCGGTAGCCGGTCACCGGGTCGACCAGGGCCGGGGCCAGCACCCCGGCCGAGTCGTAGAACCGCAGGGCGCTCACGGTCAGGCCGCTGGCCCGGGCCAGTTCGCCGATGCTGTGCAGGTCGCTCTCCACGCCGGTGATCCTGTCGTCTCAACCTGGTCGAGGGTCAAGCCGGTCGGGTCAGCGCGGTGTGTCCAGCACCCGGAAGGTCATCCCCGCCTTCACCAGCCGGTCCAGCAGCGCGTCCCCCATCGCCGTCACCGGAGTGACCTGGCCGGTGGTCGCCGGCAGGTCGTCCAGGGCGAGGCAGAGCGCCGACTCGGCGAGCATCTTCGCCGTCTCGTCGTAGCCGGGGTCGCCGCCGGCCACCTCGGTCAGCACCCGCCGACCACCCCCGGTGCCGAGGAACCGCACCCGGAACCAGGACTTCGCCCGCTGCTCCGGCGTCGGGCCCTGCCCGGAGGCGAGCCGTCCGAGCAGCCAGCGCCGGGCCGGCGGCACCTTCACCAGCCCCATCAGGCCGCCCAGCCCAGCCGCGCCGGCCAGCACGGTGGGCAGCCGCTTCACCGCGGCGAAGTGCCGGTAGCGGAAGTCCGGGCCGTACTCCGGGCGGGCCGCCGCCGAGCGGCGTACCACCTGGGGGTCGATGGTGGGCAGCGGCACCATCCACACGCCCAGCTCCTTCGAGCGGGCGATCCGCCCGGGCATCGCGCGTACCCGCCGGCCGGTCGGCCGGGGCTCGACCTGCTTGCGCTCGTGCGCCGCCCGGGACGTCTGCTTGGTGCGGGAGAAGGCCGTCAGGGCGGAGTGGTACGTGCCGGCGGAGTATCTCCCACCGGCCCGGACGAAGCCGTCGACGGTGACCGGCACGTCGGCCGGGAGCTGCTTGAGGGTGAACCAGACGCCCAGGTCGTGCGGGATCGAGTCGAAGCCGCAGGCGTGCACCAGCCGCGCCCCGGTACGCACCGCCTCGGCGTGGTGGCGGACGTACGTCAGGTCGACGAACTCGGGCTCGCCGGTGATGTCCAGGTAGTCGGTGCCGGCCCGGGCGCAGGCGGCGACCAGCGGCTCACCGTGGTGGACGTACGGGCCGACGGTGGTGGCCACCACCCGGGCGCTCTCCGCCACGACGCGCAGCGACTCCGGGTCGGTGACGTCGGCGGTGAGTAGCGGCAGCCCGGTCAGCTCCGGGTCGATCGCGGCCAGCCGGTCCCGCACCGCGGCCAGCTTTGTCGGGTTGCGCCCGGCCAGCGCCCAGCGCAGCCCCGGTGGCGCGTGACGAGCCAGGTACTCGGCGGTGAGCCCCCCGGTGAAGCCGGTGGCCCCGAACAGGACGATGTCGTACGGGCGGTCGTCGCGCATCCGCCGAGTCTGCCACCCGGGGCCCGGCACCGGCAGTCGGTGACGCCGATGGTGTTCAGCCGGCGGACGGCGGGGCGTCCGGGGTGAGCACGGTGCGGACGCAGCCGTCGAGGCGGTCCCGGAACAGCGCGTACCCGAGCGCGCCCTGCTCAAGCGGGAGCCGGTGCGTGGCCAGGTGCTCGGTGCGCAGTTCGTCGCGGGCCATCCGCTCCAGCAGCATCGGGATGTAGCGCTGCCCGTGCTGCCGCGCGCCCCGCACGGTCAGCCCCTTGTTCGTCACCGCGCCGAGCGGGAAGGTGTCGACGAAGCCGGTGAACTCGCCGAGCACGAAGACCGTGCCGCCCTTACGGCAGGCGTGCACCGCCTCGCGCACCGCGGCCGGCCGTTCGGCCCGGCCGGTGAACCGGTCGGCCAGGGACCTCGGGTCGGACCCGTCCCAGGCCGCGCCCACCGCCTCGACGCAGACGTCCGGGCCCCGGCCGCCGGTGCGTTCGCGCAGCTCGGCCGGGACGTCGGCGAGCCGGTAGTCGATCGTCTCCGCCGCCGTGTGCCGTTCGGCCATCCGCAGCCGTTCGGCCCGGTCGTCGATGACGATCACCCGTTCCGCGCCGAGCAGCCGGGCGGCCCGCGCGGTCAGCTGCCCGACCGCGCCGGCGCCCCAGACCGCCACCACGTCGCCGGGGCGCACCTCGCCCAGCTCCGCCCCCATCCAGCCGGCCGGCGCGGCGTCGGAGGCGAACAACGCCCGGTCGTCGCTGACCGGCTCCGGCACGGTGAACGCCCCCACGTCGGCGTACGGCACCCGGACGTACTCGGCGTGGCTGCCGGCGAACCCGCCCATCGCCCGGGGCTGACCGAACGCGCCGGCGCTCGGGTGGCCCCACGCCGCCTCGGCGACGGCCGGGTCGGCGGTGCCGTTGTCGCAGCAGGAGTGCAGGTCCCGCCGGCAGTACCAGCAGCTGCCGCAGGAGACCGAGGCGCAGACCACCACCCGGTCGCCGATGCGGTGCCGGCGTACCTCGGGGCCGGCCTCCACCACCTCGCCCAGGAACTCGTGCCCGAGCACGTCGCCGACGGCGACGAACGGCACCCGGCCGGCGATCAACGGCAGGTCGCCGCCGCAGGTGGCGCTCTGCCGGACCCGGACGATGATGTCGTGGCCGTTGCGCAGCTCGGGGTCGGGCACCTGCCGTACCGCCAGCTCGTCGGCGCCCACCCAGCACAGCGCCCTCATCCCGGCGGTCCCGCCGGACGGTCCAGGGCCGAGCGGTCCGCCCGCAACACCTCACCGGTCTCGGCGAGCTGCTTGACCTGCCGCAGCGTTTGCCGGATCAGCAGCCCGGGATCGTCACCGATCAGGTGCGCGGCGAGCCCGGTGGGCGGCGCACCGGCGAGCGGCCGGGCGGCCAGTTCGGTGCCCCGGCAGCCGGGCGCCGGGCGCAGCTCGACCTGCACGGCGCCGGCGAGCCGGCGCAGCGGTTCCGGCCAGCGTCCGCCGGGCAG
>NZ_JAMOKF010000025.1 GCF_023656545.1 Micromonospora phytophila
CGGGCCCGGATTCGGCGGCCCGGGCGAAGGCCCGCGAGGTGGCGGCCCGCGCCGCGTCGGCGAAGACCACCGGCACCGATCCGGCGACCGCGCCCGCCTCCTGGGAGCCGCGGCCGAGCTTCACGGCCACCCGGCTGATCCTGGTCCGGCACGGCGAGACCGCGTACACCGAGCAGCGCCGCTACTCCGGCCGCGGCGACGTGCCGCTGTCCGAGCGTGGCCGCGCCCAGGTCCGGGCCACGGCCGCCCGGGTGGCGGAGCTGGCCCCGGCCGTCGCGGCCGTGGTCAGCTCGCCGCTGTCCCGGTGTACGGCGACCGCGGAGGCGATCGCCGGGGCGTTCGGCGGTCTGCCGGTACGCCGCGACGACGACCTGATCGAGTGCGACTTCGGGGCCTGGGAGGGGCGTACCTTCGCCGAGGTGCGCGAGGGTTGGCCGGGGGAGATGGACGCCTGGCTCGCCTCGACCCGGGTGGCGCCGCCGGACGGGGAGTCGTTCGCCGAGGTGGCCCAGCGCAGCGGCCGGGCGGTCACCGCGCTGCTCGGGGCGTACCCCGGGGAGACGGTGGTGGTGGTCTCGCACGTCTCGCCGATCAAGCTGGTGCTGCGCGACGCCCTCGACGCCGGCGACGGCTTCCTGCACCGGCTCTTCCTCGACGCGGCCGGCATCTCGGTGCTCGACATGTGGCCCGACGGCGGCGTCGCCGTCCGCTCGGTCAACGACACCGCCCACCTCCCCACCACCTGACCCACCACCCCCGGTTCGACGCGCACTTTCCCGGAAAGAGTGGCCATTCTCCGCAGAATGGCCACTCTTTCCGTGTATGAGGGGCGACGGGTGGGCGGGGTGGGGCGACGCCGTTCGGCGCAGACGGGGGGCCGTTCGGCGCAGGGGGGTTGGGCGGTTGGACGTGACGGCACTCACAGGGTCGTAGCCTCCGGCCGTCACATGCCGAACCACGACTGACCGGAGGTGTGTCAGATGGCCGCACCCGAACCGGAGGCGCCGACCACGGCGCGCTCCAGGGCGAAGGACCACAGTCCCTGGAACTGGTTGCTCTTCATACCCATCCTGGTGCCGCTGATCCCGGCGTTCTTCAACGACGACTCGCCCGCGCTCCTCGGGTTTCCCCGTTTCTACTGGCTGCAACTGGCGTACATCCTGCTCGGCGTGGCCACCACGACGCTGGTGTACCAGATGACGAAGAAGCGGGGTGATCGCTGATGTGGCGTGACCATCTCACCGAGATCATTGTCTTCTCGCTGCTCTTCCTGCTGGTCAGCGCGATGGGCTTCGTGGCCGCCCGGTGGCGGGCGCCCAAGGACATGGCCCACCTCGACGAGTGGGGACTGGGCGGACGCAGCTTCGGCGGCTGGATCACCTGGTTCCTCGTCGGCGGTGACCTCTACACCGCGTACACGTTCGTGGCGGTGCCGGCGCTGATGTTCGGGGCCGGCGCGGCGGGCTTCTTCGCCGTGCCGTACACCATCGTGATCTATCCGTTGGTCTTCCTGGTGCTGGTCCGGCTCTGGTCGGTCTCGCACCGGCACGGGTTCGTCACGCCGGCCGACTTCGTCCGGAAGCGCTTCGACTCGCCGGTGCTGGCGCTGCTGATCGCCATCACCGGCATCGTCGCCACCATGCCGTACATCGCGCTGCAACTGGTCGGCATCGAGGCGGTGCTGAAGACCATGGGGGTGACCGGGGAGAGCACGGTTGCCCGCCACCTGCCGATCATCATCGCGTTCGCGATCCTGGCCGCCTACACCTACCAGTCGGGGCTGCGCGCCCCGGCGCTGATCGCGTTCGTCAAGGACACGCTGATCTACATCGTCATCCTGGTGGCGGTGATCTGGCTGCCGTACAAGCTGGGTGGCTGGGGCGACATCTTCGCCGCCGCCGACGCGAAGTTCCAGGCGTCGCCGAGCACGAACGACGGCATCCTGCTCAACGCCAACAACCAGCTCCAGTACATCACCCTGGCGTTCGGCTCGGCGCTGGCGCTCTTCCTCTACCCGCACAGCATCACCGGCGTGCTGGCCAGCAAGAACCGCGACGTGATCAAGCGGAACATGTCCGCGTTGCCGGCGTACAGCCTGCTGCTCGGGTTGATCGCGCTGCTCGGCTACATGGCGATCGCGGCCGGGGTGAAGCCGCTGCCCGGGGCCACCGCCGGCACGGTGGACAGCAACACCGTCGTGCCGCTGCTGTTCGACCAGCAGTTCCCGGACTGGTTCGCCGGGGTCGCGTACGCGGCCATCGGCATCGGGGCGCTCGTGCCGGCGGCGATCATGTCGATCGCGGCGGCCAACCTGTTCACCCGCAACATCTACAAGGAGTACCTGAAGCGGGACGCCACCCCGGCGCAGGAGGCGAACGTCTCGAAGATCACCTCGCTGGTGGTGAAGGTCGGCGCGGTCGCCTGCATCGTCTTCCTCGACCCGCAGTTCTCCATCGACCTCCAGCTCATCGGCGGCGTGATCATTCTCCAGACGCTGCCGGCGGTGGCGCTGGGCCTCTACACCCGGTGGTTCCACCGCGGTGCGCTCATCGCCGGCTGGGCGGCCGGCATGGGCCTGGGAATGTGGATGCTCTACCAGATCCCGCACCCCAACGCCGCGCTCAACCGCAAGCACTTCGGCGGTTCAGGGTTCCCGCTGGCCGACTTCGGCTTCGACACGAAGAAGACCATCTACGTCGGCATCGTGGCCGTCCTGGTCAACCTGCTGGTGGCGGTGATCCTGACGCTGATCCTGCGGGCGGCCAAGGTGACCGAGGGCGTCGACGGCACCGCCCGGGACGACTACTTCGCCGACGAGGGCGATCCCCGCGTCACCCCGGGGGAGCGCCGCGACGCCGACGCCGCCCCGGAACCCGTGGCCTGACCCACCCTGCCCCTTTCGCGATCCGGGGCTGGACGTCGGATGTGGATCTCCACAGGCGACGACCGGCCCCGGATCGGCGAGGGCGGGTAGGAACGACGGCGCTCTGGGCGGGGCTCAGCGCAGGGCGCGCCACATAAGGTAGAGGCCGATCACCGTGCCGAAGACGACGATCAGGGTCTTGAGCACCACCGGCGGGAGCCGGCGGACCAGCCGCGCGCCGGCGTATCCACCGATCAGCGTGGCCGGGGCGACCAGCGCGACGGCCGCCCAGTTCACCGGGCCGAGGAGGGCGAAGACCACCAGCGTGGTCAGCCCCACCACGGCGGAGAGCAGGTTCTTGATCGCGCTCACCCGGGCCAGCGTCGCGTCCAGCACCAGGGCCAGCCCGGCGACCAGCATCACCCCGAGCGCCGCGCCGAAGTAGCCGCCGTACACCGCGCCGAGCGCGACCATGGCCTGCACGGTGACCGTACGGCGGCGCGGCGACAGGTCCCGGGGGTGCCCGACCAGCCGGCGCAGCGGATCCTGGAAGGCGAGCACCGCCGTCGCCGCGAGCACCAGGAACGGCACCACCAGCTCGAACGCGCGTGCCGGGGTGGCGAGCAGCAGCAGGGCGCCGGCGACCGTGCCGACGATCGTGGTGGGCACCAGCGTGGCCAGCGCCCGGCGACGGGGCAGATCCCGCCGGCTCCCCGCCACACTGGCCACGTACCCGGGGAAAACCGCCACCGAGTTGCTCACGTTGGCCGGCACCGGCGGCAGGCCCACCGCGATCATCGCCGGAAAGGTGATCAGCGAGCCCCCACCGGCCACCGCGTTGACCGTGCCCGCGGCGAGACCGGCGGCGAGCAGCAGCGCGGCGTCGGAAAGATCCATGATTCCCCGAGGCTAGTACCCACGCCGCCCTCCCACCGGCCGCGGTGCCCCCTGGTGACCTGGCCCCCACCACCTCCTGGCCGCGCTACCCCGCCGGGTCGTGGCGTGCGCCCTGTTTCCCGGAAAGAGTGGTCATCCGGGGCGTGATGGGCACTCTTTCCGTGAAACAGCGCGATGTCGCCGGGGTGGGGGCCGGAGCCGGCGGGGCGGGGTGGCAATAGACGCGGGCGTGGCGTCGTTAGGATGAGGGTGCGACGGACGAGTCGACCGGGCGGTCGCGTCGGCGGGCTCCGGCCCGCCGCCGAGGAACGTCCGGACTCCACAGGGCAGGGTGGTTGCTAACGGCAACCCGGGGTGACCCGCGGGACAGTGCCACAGAAAACAGACCGCCGGCCCCATCGGGGACGGTAAGGGTGAAACGGTGGGGTAAGAGCCCACCAGCACCCCGGGTGACCGGGGTGGCTCGGTAAACCCCGCCCGGAGCAAGGCCAAGCAAGGGTCGTCACCGCAAGGTGACGACCCGGCGCAGACGCTTGAGGGTTGCCCGCCCGATGTCTGCGGGTAGGCCGCATGAGCCTGCCGGCAACGGTAGGCCGAGATGGATGACCGCCGCCGGCGCGGGCCCTTTCGGGGGTACGCGTCGCGCACAGAATCCGGCGTACAGGTCGACTCGTCCGTCGCCCACCAGGTCGCAGCCTCGATCAAGGCTGCGACCTGGCTGTATTTTAGGCTGTCTATGGGCGGTGCCGGTCATCATTGGTTGGCGTTCGACGCCCTGGAGACGCCCTGACGCCCTGGAGACGCCCTGATCTTGAGGGCGTGAAAGCTTCAGTTTGGAAGGACGAAGATCATCGCTGGCAAGCACCTGGTGGCCCAGGTCAAGGCAAGAGGCGTGTGACCGTTCGTGCCCGCTGGCGACCGCCTGGGGTACTGGCTACTGGCACGTGGATGGCACGGTGACCTACGCATTGCGAGATCAAGTTGACCGCCAGCGTCTACCTGCCCAACCCCGCGCGGCTTGTAATGTCACGAACGGGCCTCGCGACCCGGCATGCGGGTAGTGACCTCCTGCAGCGTCCAGCCGTTTCCGTCCTGGTCCTGGAATGAGGCGTACGAGTTGTAGCTCTGACGTTCGGGGTCGGGGCCGGGTTGGCGCGCCTCGGGCCAGAAAGCGCCGCCGTGGCCGTGGTAGACCTCGGTGACGTCGACGCCCCGCTGGGCCAGCTCCTCCCGTGTGGCCACGACGTCGGAGGTCACTAGCTCTAGGTGCCGCATCGACCCCGGTGCAGCGGCTATCGGCAGGCCTTTGCCGAACGCGATGGACGTATGGCCGTCACCAGTCGGGGTCAGTTGCACGATGCGGACGTCGTCGCTGACCTTGATGTCTGCGTCCAGTCGCCAGCCCAGGCGATCCCGGTAGAACTCCAGCGCCCTGTCGACATCCGACACCGGGATCGTGACCACCTCAAGATTGACGTCCATCGTACCCACTCCTTGTCTGTCCTGTCTGCGGTGTTCTGTGCCGACGGCGGGAACCCTTTGGTCCTGGCCCCGGGCCACCCGGGCTCCCGCCGGCCATCAGTCACCAAGACCGGATCAACGCCCCTGTGATCGAGGAGCGGGAGCGGCTACTGCCGCCGCTGTTCCTACCGCCGGACGTTACCCCCGATTGGGCCACGTCGCGGAGGATCCGGAGGTTGTGCTGGCCGGATTTCCGTCGCGAGGGTCCGTGGCCCGCTGCCGGTGACGAGTGGTTCGGTTGCGGTCCAGCAGGCGGGACAGCGCTGCTTCGTTACGGTCCACGCTACAAGCACCTGGCGGAGTGACATGCATCAAATGGGCGATCTACGAGGTGCACGGGGCCCGGCTCGACGGGTTACCGGACGCGTGTGGCGTACCGCCATTGGGAGCGCATCCCGGCCCCGTACGTGCCTGCGAGACGCTGCCGAGGCCGTTCGTGCTGCCGCCTGCCGGCCATCCGCGGCGGGGCCTGCTTCGGCTGCCGCAGCCGACTGGGTGGGGAGCAGACCGAGGGATCCAGCGGCCCGCTGCGCCCCATCGCGGCGGCCGAGGTCGAAAGAAATCTCCGCCGGGAGTGCGGCGGCGTGGACGAGGTGTTCGCCGTCATGGTCCCTGCCTATCTGCGCGACCTCCAAGCAGGCCGATCGCGGAGGCGTGGATCTCCTCGTCGGGCAGTCGGCAGACCGTCCAGGGAGGCTGGTAGCCCTTGTGGTGCCCGGCGAGGAGATCCACGCCAGCTGATCTCCGAGGAGGGTCGGGGTTCGGGGCGGAGCCCCGAGGTCTTCTGGTCCTTGTCGTCCCTCAGCGTGGCCGGCCGGCCCGGCCGATGCCGGCCGAAGGTCGCCAGCAGGCCGGGGCCGGGCCGGCGCGGCCCGCTTGCGGGCCGCCTTGATCTGATAGAGCGGAATTCGGCAATGCCAACCGGTGAGCAACTGTCCCGTCACGGGACATGCTTGACACTCGCGTCCCACCACATCCTTGACGTGCCTCGGCGGCTGGCCCGCCGCCAGAGTCAACGGACGCGGGGATCAAACGGCGGGCTGCCGCGTGACGTCGTAGAGGTCCCGGTCGAGGTTCCAGAAGGATTGGAGGCCCTGGTCGCGGATGTATTGCCCTTCCGCCTCGTGAATCGGGTACATGCCGACCAGATGGACGATGTCGTGCCCCTCGTGTCCGGGTCCGCCGACATCGATGCGGCGGTCTGCGGCCTCGATCACGCTTGGCGGACCGACAACGAACGCCGTCATGTCCGACTCGGTGGAAATCCGCTCGCCGAAGTCGATGATGTTGCCGTAGCTGAAGGGACATGATCCGCGGAGGCTCTCTCCGAGGTGACCAACCGCCCAAGCCCACCGGTCATCCTGCGAACGGGCACTGATACACAGCTCCGGGCTCCCAAGCTTCCAGTCCGGATGCTCTGCCAGCGAGACGCCGTAGGTAAGGGCAGTCGCCAGGTCGTCGGGTAGGTGCTGGTAAGCGATGACGGTGACACCCATCAGGCCTTCCTTGGTGGAGGCGACCGGTAGGAATCTGGGTTCGATACCCCCGCTGAGACGGTCAAGATGAGCGAGGTAGTTCTCTACGCGGCTGGCCACGCGCCGATCATGCCCCAAGCCGCCTCGGCCTGGACCGCCAGCAGCCACACCGCCGGCGGCGAGGGATATCTAGGCCAATCGTCAAGCATGTGCTGGGACGGATCTGTCAAGTATGTGCTGGGACTATCCGAAGCCTCGTGGTGGTCCTGGCAGGCCGGCCCTCAGGCGTGAGTGGTCTGCGCGGTCAGGAACTGCTCCCAGGTGTCGCTGCCGGTAGGCACGCCCACGGTGAGGTTAGCCCCCGACCGGTAAGCCCTACCGGCCTTGCCTGGGACGTGGATCGGAAGCCGCATCCGGTGCTTGCCCACGGCGGCCAGGTAACTAGCCTGGAGCTCCTCCAGGGTGTAGGTGCGCGGTCCGGGCAGGTCGGGGACCCGGCCGGCAGGGTTGCCCAGGGCCAGCTCGGCCAGCCGGGCTGCCACCTCACGGGAAGCGACCGGCTGCCAGCGGACCCCGCCGGGCGCCAGCTGGATTGGCGTCTTCGCCATGGCCCGTACGGTCTTCAGGGCTAGTTCGTGGAACTGCGCGGCGCGCAGGATCGTGTACGGGATACCCGAGGTGGCCACGATCCGCTCCGCCTCCGCCTTGCGGGCGAAGTAGCCGATCGGCACGGCGTCCGCGCCGATGACCGAGATAAGGACCAGGTGTTCCACGGTGCCCGCCCGCTGGGCGGCCAGAACCAAATTCCGGGTGCTGACATCGTCGCCTTTGGGCCCTCCGGCGAGGTGTAGTACGGTCCTTACCCCGTTGAGCGCGTCGTCGATACCGTCTGCGGTCAGCAGGTCGACGGCCACGTACTCCACGCCGTCGCCCGGCTGCCGGTTGTGCCGGCTGAGCACCCGGACCGTGTGCCCGGCCTGCCGAAGCAGCGGAACCACCTGTGAGCCGAGAAGACCGGTGCCGCCTGTGACCAGAGTGGTGGAGGACATCTGTTGATCTCCCTCTTGTAGGTTTGCGGTGCAACACGGCTACGACCCGGCCCGGGTTAGGAATGTGACATGGTGATCCAAGATCCTTCGCCGCTCGTCAGGTTCGAGACTGAGCGGCCCCGGCTGCGGGCGCTGGCCTACCGGATGCTTGGATCCAGCGCCGAGGCGGACGACGCGGTCCAGGAGGCCTGGCTGCGCTTCGACCGGACCGACCTGTCTGGGGTGGAGAACCTGGCGGCCTGGCTGACGACCGTGGTCAGCCGCGTATGCCTCAACCTGCTCCGGGCGCGGCAGGCCCGGCGTGAGCAGTCACTGGACAGTTACACATCCGACTGGCTCAGGGCGGCCGACGAGGACCGGATCCCGCAGGAGGAGGCCGAGTTGGCCGACTCGGTCGGGCTGGCGATGCTGGTCGTGCTCGACCGGCTGAGCCCGGCGGAGCGGATCGCGTTCGTCCTGCATGACATGTTCGACGTGGCCTTCGGCGACATCGCGCACATGATGCAGCGCAGTCCCGCCAGCGTCCGGCAGCTCGCCAGCCGGGCTCGCAACAAGGTGCGGGGCACCGTGGCCCAGGCTGCGGATCCGGCCCGCCAGCGTCACGCGGTCGAGGCGTACCTTGCGGCAACGCGGACAGGGGACTTCACGGCGCTGCTGACCCTGCTCGACCCCGAGGTCGAACTTCGCGCCGACGCGGCGGTGACTGGCGCCGGGAAACCTCTCACCCTCCACGGCGCCCTGTCCGTGGCCAGAAGCGCCCTCGCCGCAGCCCCCCGCGCCCGCTTCACCGCCCTGGCCCTGATCAACGGAAGCCCGGCACTCGTCATGGCCCCACTCGGCCGGGCCTCGCTGGTCATCCGGTTCACCTTCACCGGGACCACGGTCACCACGATCGACATCACCGCTGACCCGGACCGTCTCCAGACCTTCGACATCACCCTGGCCTGACGGCTCGGCGACCCTGCCTCACCGATGCGTTCGCGCCAGGCAAGCAGGGACCGGCGCGGATGATCACCATGCGGCGAAGGTCAGGATTGCGGGGGATGGCTCGAAAACCAGTTGCTCCTTCGGCTCCGCCATTGCACCGTCACGGACATGATCGACTCCGCCCGCCTCCTCGCGGCCTATGACGAGCAACTTCGAACTGATGCGGAGACGCCGAGCGCGGTCTCGATCACCCGGCACGGGCCACTCCGCCTCGTGACCTTCGCGGGTGGTCGTGGGTTTGTCACCTACCGCGATCTCGGCGGCGCTGGCGTCGATACGATTCGGCGACTCGTCCCAGAGGCGCTCGATCACTATCAGGCGGACCCTGAGATCAGCCGGGTCGAGTGGAAGACCCGCGGGCACGACCACGCGCCGGGGTTGCACGAGGCGTTGCTAGAAAACGGTTTCACCGCGGGGGAGCCTGAGTCGATCATGCTCGGCGAGGCGCGGCTACTCGCCGTCGACGTACCGCTGCCCGAGGGCGTGACACTGCGTCGGGTCACCGAGGAGGCAGATGTCCGCGCGATGAGCGGGATGCAGGACGAGGTCTTCCAGAGCCCTGTCAGCGATGACACGGCGAACGCCCTGCTGCGCCGTCTGGCCCGCGACGACGGCATGGAGTTGTGGGTTGCCGAGGCTGACGGGCGGATCGTCAGTGCCGGCCGGCTGGAGCCGTCGCGCGGGACCAACTTCGCCGGGATCTGGGGCGGCGCGACCCGTGAAGAGTGGCGCGGTCGTGGGATCTACCGCGCGTTGACGGCCGCGCGAGCCCGTTCAGCACTCGGTATGGGCAAGACGCTCATCAACAGCGACTCGACCGAGTACTCGCGCCCAATCCTCGAACGCTCCGGTCTGGTCAAGGTCTCGACAACAACGCCCTACATCTGGCGGCGGTGAGCGCCCCTCTTACGGCCCCATCCGGACCCGAAAACGAAGCACCCCGTCCGCTCATCGGCTACTTGCGTGCGTCCAGGCGGCACGGCCTGCTGCCAAGTTCCCTGGTACATGTCGCACTTCAACTGACGGAGATCTGTCGCGCATCTCTTGTCGGACGACCCGGCAGCGGGCAGCCGGCGGCTCGGCGTCGCCGCTCTGGTTGTGCGCCGTCACGGCTGCCGGCATCGTGCCGTCCAGGTCGACCGGCATGCACGCCCTACGGCACTTCTACGCCTCGGCGCTGCTCGACGCGGGAGAGAGCATCAAGGCCCTCGCCTCGTACCTCGGCCACTCCGACCCCGGCTTCACCCTCCGGGTCTACACCCACCTCATGCCGGCCAGCGAGGAACGCACCCGCAACGCCATCGACCTCTGGCGGCCCGGGGTTGGTTGACGGCCCGAGACGCCGTGAGGCAGGGAAATGGTGACGTTTGCGCAGCTCAGCGCCCATGCTCTCACCAGAATCCGGCGTACAGGTCGACTCGTCCGTCGCCCACCAGGTCGCAGCCTCGATCAGGCTGCCACCTGGTTGTATGTCAGGCCGTCTATGGGTGTCCGTGGTCATCATTGGTCCGCGTTCGACGCCCTGAAGACGCCCTGCCGCCCTGAGGACGACCTGATCTTGGACCGTGGTCGGCTGTACGGATGGCTGTGCCGCCACACGGTTTAGGAAGGCAGTTGCGCTGCTACGAGCAGAGGTGGCTTGAGCGGCGGAAACGCCCCCACCAGGATCCCCTCCCGAACCCCGGCGCTACGGAGATGCCGGGCGGATAGGAAGAGGTCCAACCCGCCACGGATCTTCAATGCGCCACCGGTCAACAGAACGTCGCCGTCAGGTAGTCAGTAGTGCGTGACGGATGGCGTGAGTTTTACCGAGTACGTGCTGACGCGCGGCCCCGCGTTGGTCCGGCTAGCGCGTTTGCTCGTTGATGATGCGCACCGTGCGGAAGATCTTGTGCAGGAGGTGATGGCCCGCGCGTACCCGCGATGGTCGCGAATCGTGCGTGCCGACCAGCCAGACCTGTACGTACGGCGCATGCTGATCAATCTGAACGCATCCTGGTGGCGCCAGCGCTCCAGCCGCGAGATGCCTGCGGACCTGAGGGCGGACACGCTCGCCTCGGTCGAGGATTCCAGCGCCGGTGCCGCCGAGCGCCTGGTGCTGTGGGAGCGCGTGCGGCTGCTGCCACCGCAGCAGCGGGCCGTAATCGCCTTGCGCTATTACGAGGATCTTGACGACAGCCGAATCAGCGAGATCCTGGGCTGCTCGCGGACGAGCGTGCGCACGCACGCGATGCGCGCACTGGCGGCCATGCGAGTCCAGCTGAGTGAACCCGAGGAGGCACGGTCATGAGCACGGACATGGAAAACCTGGTCGAAACGCTGCGGTCCCGTGCGGACGGTGACACCGATGCTGCGGCGCTGCTGGCGGGCGCGACCGCGGTGGCACGGCGGCGGCGAATCCGCATGGTCGCGGGTGGTAGCGCGGCCGCCGCAGTGCTCGCGGTGAGTGGGTTGGCAGCCCTGCTCCTCCCCCAGCCGCCCTCCGGCGGGTACGCCGTGCCCGGATCGCCTTCAGCCACCGGCCCGGCGGCGGTAACGACAACCGTGGGCTCGGACCCGCTGATGATCCACTTCGGAGTGGGCCGGTTCCCTTACCCGGTACGCACCGTGGAGTGGTCGGTAATCGACGGCGTGGAAAAGATGTCACTGTGGGGAAACACCGTAACGTTGGACGACCCGCACAATCACGATGACACCCTGTTCTTCGCGGACCTAACGCTGGTCTCGCTGGCATCCCCGGCTCCGGCGCCAGACCCGTCGGAGCCGCCCCGGGAGCCGCAAGTGCAGGAGACCGGCGTGTCGGTCGCCGGGCATCCGGCGACGGTGACCACCGGCCGGCACCCGCTCAGCGACAAGACCCAGACGATTGTTTCCTGGGAGCCCACTCCAGGCGTGCGGGCAGAGCTGTCACTCCGCGGTCCGGTGCCGCGCAAGGAGATCATCGCATTCGCGAGCACCCTACGCCTGGACGTCACCCGCCAGTGCGCGGTGCGGGTACGCGTGACGGCCATGCCCGAGGATGCCCGGCTGACCGGCTGCCGCACCACTGCCGACTCGTCAGCGGGCTGGCTCCAACTCCGCGGCCCCGCCGGGACGGTGGAGGTATCGGTATCGGCCATGGCGGTATTCCATCCAGGCACCGCTCCGTCGGCTGGCACGACACCTGCCACCGGAACGACGGCGGGGGAAGCACGACTGCGCAACGGCTGGAGCTACGAGGTGCTGGACCCGGCCGGCAACACGCAGAACCACACCGCCTGGATCCGTGTGTTTGACCCCTATCTGGAGGTCTTCACACGGGGTGACTATGGCCTTGCCCAAGCGCTGCTGGTGGCGGGTGGCCTGGAAACGACCAGCTGATTGAGGTACGAGCGCCCGCGCCGCTAAATCACTGCCGCTTGTGCGGAGAAACAATTACGATCTCGTGCGCAATAGGAGGGTCGTTTGACGGTGATCCACCGTAGGTGATGATCTTCTGGTGTCGATCCGGTGGGCTCGTCGTGTGTTCAGCCATCCTTCGTTCACGGGAATCTCCCGCCGGCATCTGCATCTTCTGCGGGACGAGCTGCGGGTGGTGTGGCTTGCTGGGCGAGAGGGTAGGTTGCACGCCCGTCGCGGCGGCCACCGGCGGCGGGCTGCGGGTGCCGGTCGGCGGTTGACGCTTCGGTTCACGGACCGGCTTGTGATCACCCTGGCTCATCTGCGTCTGGGTGTGCCGCACGAAGCCCTGGCGGTGGCGTTCGGGGTGGACCGCTCGACCGTGACCCGGGCGATCGGTCAGGTCCGGCCGTTGCTGGCCGGTCGAGGATTCGCCCGCCCGAGCGGAGTCCGGCTGCGGACTCTGGCGGACGTGTTCGCCTACGCCGCTGCCGAAGGTGTGACGCTGCGGTTGGATGCCACAGAGATTCGGGTCCGTCGACCTCGCGTTGGCCGGCCTGGCCGCAAGGCGTTCGTGTCCGGCAAGGTCAAGCAGAACACGATCAAGGCCACCGTCGTGGCCGATGAGTACGGGGCGACGCTGTGGTGCGGTGGGCACCGGCCGGGCCGGATGCACGACACCACCGCCGCCCGCGTCGAGGGCATTGATGCCCTGCTGGACGCCCACCCGCAGGTGACAGTGCTGGTCGACGCCGGCTACCAGGGACTGGCCAAGGCACATCCGGGCCAGGTCGTAGCTCCGCCGCTGAAACTACGCCCCGGCGCACCACCGGCACGTCAGACCGCGTGGGAAGCCGAACGCAAACAGCAGTCATCACAACGGATTCCCGTCGAGCACGCCATCGCCGAGCTGAAGTGGTGGCGACAACTCCAACGCTTCACCGGCCGCCGCGAACTGTTAGCCGAGACCATCGACGCCGTCGCCGGGCTAGTGTCCGACCGCATGATCACCTGGTAGCCGAAGCCCCATCACCGCAGCTCACGGCCCTACCCAATTGCGCACGAGATCGTTAGTACAACGCCAGGACAGATGATGGCCGACCTTGCCAACGCCCGGGCGGACCGGATCGTCCGCCCGGGCGTGGGCGTCGAGATGAGGAACGCGGTCCCGTCCCAGATCGGCGGCCAGATAGGGCAGGCGGCAGTGACACCTCAGCGTGTGGGTGCCGCCAGCGATGGGGCCTCCCAGGCGAACCCGTCCGGGTCGGTGAACGGCCCGGCATCGCCGCCGATCGTGAGCCGGTGCGACCCGGTGCCGTCGGGAGCGACGCCGACGTCCTTGGCAAGGGCACGGCGCCGGTACAGCGCCAGCTTGAGGGGACTCGACCCCGCAGCGAACTCGACGTACATGCGGCCGAAGCTCCTCGCCACGGCGAGGCCGCGCTCGACGTAGAACCGCTTGCTCGCGGCCACGTCCGCGACTCCAAGCAGGAGCACGATCTCGTCGATCTGCCGGGTGGCCGGGCCGGTGTCCTTCTTCGCCGAGGTCGCGACCTTCCAGATCGTCCCGTCCGGCGCCTGTACGACACCGCCGTAGCCCCAGAGCGACTTCGCGGCAGGCTTCAGCGGCGTGGCACCGGCGTCCAGGGCTGCGCCGATGAGGGCGTTGACGGTGGCCGGTTGGGACACCGTGAGCGCCAGCGTGAATCCACGGAAGCCGGTCGTCGGTGCCTGCGAGGCCTGCAGGCGGATCTGCGTGTCCAGACCGAAGGCGGCGGTGTAGAAGCGGTCGGCGGCGGTGGGGTCGGCCACGTCGAGGGTGACGGATTCGATGATTGCCATGGCCATCACGCTATTTGCGGCTCGGCGACCGGCGCTTCTCGATTCCTGACCGGTTTGGTCACCTGTTTCGCCAAGCACGGCGGCATCCCCGCCGCAGCGCCCGTCGCGCTGCGCCGGTAGGCGCTGGGCGGCACGCCGACCAGTTCGGTGAAGCGGGTGCTGAAGGTGCCCAGCGATGAGCAGCCGACGGCGAAGCAGACCTCGGTGACGCTGAGGTCGCCGCGCCGCAGCAGCGCCGCCGCGCGTTCGATGCGCCGCGTCATCAGGTACGAGTACGGCGATTCGCCGTAGGCGAGCCGGAACTGGCGGCTGAGGTGCCCGGCGGACATGTGCACGCCGCGGGCGAGCGCCTCGACGTCCAGGGGCTGTGCGTACTCCCGGTCGATGCGGTCGCGGACGCGGCGCAGTCGCGCGAGGTCGTTCAGGTGCTGCGCCGCGGCGAGTGCGCGCCCCCACGAGGGGTGACACATGAGAGAACTCCTTTCGTCGATCCCGCCTCGCCCTCGGCGGCCGGCATCGCGAGCAGCTCCTGCGATGGTGCGGCCGCCGAGGGCATGGTGGAGGACAACGGCCCGGAAGCGCTGGCCGCCGCATTCTTCGCAGGTGGTCGCGACGCCGGCCGTCATGGCCGGATCGGTGACCGGACGGCTCAGCGAAGCTCCTGGATGCGGACCAGGTTGCCGGCGGGATCGCGGAAGGCGCAGTCGCGGATGCCGTACGGCTGCTCGGTCGGCTCCTGGACGACCTCGGCGTCGCCGGCCTGCACCTTCTCGAAGGTGCCGTCGAGGTCCCGGGTGGCCAGCAGGATCCAGCCGTAGGTGCCCTTGGCCATCATCTCGGCGATGGTGCGGCGCTCCTCCTCGGTGACCCCGGGGTCGACGGCCGGCGGCGCCAGGAGGATGGACGTGTCGGGCTGGTCGGCGGGGCCGACCGTGATCCAACGCATCTTGCCCTGTCCGACGTCGTTGCGGACCTCGAAGCCGAGGGTGTCGCGGTAGAAGGCCAGGGAGGCGTCCGGGTCGACATGCGGGAGGAAGCTGGTGTGAATGGTGATGTCCATGTCGATCAGGCTAGGTCCGGCGCCCTGGCCTGCACTTCTCGATTCCTGATCGATCTGGCCTTTCGCCACACCCGGTGGCTGGCCCCTGCCGCCGACCCGATGGTCCTGGCCGGGGGAGACGCCGAGCCGGCGGCGCCCGGGATCCGAGGCCTGCGGCGGAGCAGGAGACTCGGTAGCCTGCGGCGCATGCATCGGAGCCGTGTCTACGCCATTCTGATCGACGCGCCGGAGGCCGAGGCCGCCCGGTCGACGGCCTTCTGGTCGGCTGCGCTGGGCGTCCCGGCGCAGCCCGTCCCCTCGGAACCGCAGTTCATCACCCTGCACGAGGCGCTGCCCGGGTTGGTCACCGCCGTGCAGGTGGTCGACGACGCCCCCCGTTTCCACCTCGACTTCGAGACCGACGACGTCGAGGCCGAGACCGCCCGCCTGCTCGCCCTCGGCGCCACGCAGGTGGCGCGGTGGCAGGAGTGCCGCGTCCTGCGGGTGCCGGGCGGGCACCTGGTCTGCGTCCTGCCGGTGGAGAGCCCGCCGGAGTTCTTCGACGCCCACGCCAGGACCTGGCCCTGACCTCCGCCGGCCCCGGGGCGATCCAGGGATGACAGCTCCCGGAGAGGCTGTGGCGGGTTGGCGCGGAATCCGACCCGCGCAGCCACGTCCGCAGCCGGCGCTCACCGTTCTCCGCCATGGGGCAACTGCCCGCCCCTGAGCTCGTGCCACCCGACCGGACCGGGCACAGCATGTCGGGTGCGGCACCCTGTTCCCGCCTAGCGTTGCTGCTCGGAACAGGGAAGGAGAACCGGGTGCTGGAGCGGCTCAACCAGGCCATGGAGCACATCGAGCGCCACCTCGACCAGCGGATCGAGGTGGTTGAGTTGGCGCGGATCGCGGTGACGTCGGAGTACCACTTCCGGCGGGTCTTCTCCGCGCTGGCCGGCGTCGGGCTGTCCGAGTACATCCGTCGCCGGCGGCTGACCGTCGCGGGCGCCGAGGTGCTCGCGGGGGAGCGGACGCTGCTGGACATCGCGGTCCGCTACGGCTACGGCTCCACCGAGGCGTTCGCCCGGGCGTTCCACGCCGTGCACGGCGTGGGCCCCGGCGAGGCCCGGCGTACGGGGGCCGCGTTGCGCTCGCAGCCCCGGATGTCCTTCCGACTCGTCGTCGAAGGGAGCAGCAGCATGCGATACAAGATCGTGCGCAAGGAGGAGTTCCGGCTGGTGGGCCGCAAGGCCCGCGTACCGCTCGTGCACGAGGGGATGAACCCCGCGATCGTCGCCTTCATCAAGGGCATCGACCCGGAGACGGTACGCCGGATCGAGGCGCTGTCCGACCAGGAGCCGCGGGGCGTCGTCAACGTCAGCGACAACCTGGCCGGCAGCCGGGAGGAGGGCACCGAGCTGGACTACTGGCACGGCGTGGTGACCGGCGCGGACGCGCCGCAGGACATGGACGCGCTCACCGTGCCGGCGGGCACCTGGGCGGTCTTCGAGACCTCCGGCGCGTTCCCGCAGGCGGTGCAGCACCTGTGGCGGGACGTCTTCACGCAGTGGTTCCCGTCCAACCCGTACCGCTCCCGGCCGGGGCCGGAGATCTCGCGTACCCGGATCTCGCCCGACGGCACCGAGGCGGACGCGGAGCTGTGGATCCCGGTGGAGCACGTCCCCGGCTGACCGGTGCCTACCCCTCGGCGCTGATCTCGTCGAGGACCTGCCGTTGGAAGGCGCGGGCCTCGCGGCCGTTCGGCGGCGGGCCACCGTCGCGGGCCGCGATGGACCGCTCGACGAGGTCGGCGGGCCAGCCGTCCTCGACCAGCCGCCGGCCGGCGGCGGTCTTCGACAGCCACACCCCGTGGCGGACCTTCACCAGCGACCGGCAGGCGCCGAGCACGGCGTCCTCGGCCCCGGGTGCGGGTCCGTCACCGGGCGGCGTCGGCAGAGCGAGCCACCAACGCAGCGCGTCGACGAGCAGGCGACGCAGGTCGGCCGGGGCGAGGTCGGCGAACGTCTCGGCGGCCGGCGGCCCGAGCAGGGTGTGCCCGCACTGGTGCAGGATGCTGCGGTCCAGGCCGTACCAGAACAGTCCGTCCTCGGCGGGCCGGTCGCCGGCGGCCCAGGTCACCCGGAACGGCATCCGGGGGCCGGTGTTCAGCTCGACCTCGAAACCGGGCTCGGGGCTGCCGGCGCGGGCGACCTCGCGGCGGTAGACCACCAGCTCCAGCCCGCGCGCCGGGCAGGGCAGCGCCTCGTGCCGCAGTCGGGCGACCAGCTCGCGCTTGCGCGCCGGGTCGAGGGCGTCCGCGCTGACCAGAGCCACGTCGACGTCGCTGCGCCCCGGCTGGTACGCGTCCAGACCGACCGAGCCGGCCGCGTACGCCCCGACGAGGTCGTCGCCGAGGACGTCACGGGCGGTGCCGACCAGGTCGGCCAGGTAGCGACGCACAGCGGAATCCACGTCAGTCCCTCCCGGACTCGGTCCAGGCCGCGCCGGCGGGCAGGAACCACGCCGGCGCCTCCCCGCCGAGGGCGTGCGCGATGGTCAGCCGGGCGTGCCGGTCCAGCTCGGGCAGCCGGTCCGGCGCGAACCACCCCACGGCCAGCGACTCGTCGTCGTTGACCTGGGCGGTGCCGCCGACCAGCCGGCACTGGAAGCCGAGGTTCAAATACTCGCAGCGGTCCCCGTTGGGGTAGGTGTGCGGGTGCGAGACGACGCTGCTCAGCCGGACGGGCTCGACCTCCAGGCCGGTCTCCTCCCGCACCTCGCGGACCACCGCGGTGGCCGGCTGCTCGCCCGGCTCGACGAAGCCGCTGACCACCGACCAGCGGCCGTCGTCGGCGCGCTGCCCGAGCAGCAGCTCGCCGTCGGCGTTGCGGACGACCGCGCTGACGCTCGGCAGCCAGAGCAGATCGTGGCCGACGTGCTTGCGCATCCGCAGGATGTAGTCCGGTACGCCCATCCGGCGACCCTAACCCGGCCCGGGCGGGCGCCCCGCGTCACCCCGACCAGCTGAGCGTCCGGCCGACCCGGGCGTACTCCTTGGCCAGTTCGGCGTCGATCCGCGCCAGCCGGGCCTCGGTGAGCACCACCGCCGGGTCGCGCCAGGGACGGTCGGTGAGCATCCGCCGACGCAGCCCGGCCGGCGGGTGGGCGGCGAAGAGCGACGCCTCGTCGCGCACGGAGAGCTGACGCAGCCGCGGCAGCCGGTCGGCCGCCGCCGCCCGCGCCTCGGCCGCCGCCGCCCGCCAGCGGTCCGCGCCGTGCCCGGCCCGCGCCTCCCGGCGTACGGCGAGCGCCGTCGACTCCACGGCGAGCACGGCGTCCAGCAGGCTGGTCGCGGCGGCCGAGCCGGCCGCCCGCGCCGACATCTCGTCGGCCAGGTACTCGGCGCGTTGACTGTCCCGCAGCGCCACGCAGACCAGCACCAGGTGTACGCCGAAGAGCAGCCGGGACAGCACCCACTGGAACGCCTTGCCCAGCGCCTCACCCACCATCTCGACGATCCCGCCGCCGGAGACGGTGTCCACCGGTCGGACCAGGTCCGCCGCCGAGCCGAGCATGGTGAACGCGGGCTGGGTGAGCAGCATCCGCCGTGGATCGCCGTTGACGAAGTGCCCCAACTCGTGACCGAGCAGCGCCACCCGCTCCTGGGCGTCGAGCGCCCCCCAGTACGGCAGCCCCAGGCAGAGCACCCGCCGTCGGCGCAGCCCGACCAGACCCGCGTACGCGTTCAGGTCGTCGTCCACCCCGACGATGTGCGGCAGAGGCGCGCCCACCGCCGCCGCCACCTCGTCGACCAGGGCGTGCAGCTCCGGTGCCCGGTCCCGGGAGAGCACCTCGAGGTCCGGGTCGAGCCGGCCGAACCGGGGCCGCAGCGCGACGGCGAGGCCGAGCAGCGCGACGCCGAGCACCACCGACAGGTTCGGAACCGGGAACGCCACGATCAGCCAGACGCCGGTGATCGCGAGCGCGACCACCCCGGCGAGCAGCACCACGGAGGCCGCCGCGGTCAGCAGCGCGGCACGGCCGGAGCCGGTCGCGCCGAGCGGGCGGCCGACCAGCCGCCCGAACTGCCGCCGGGTCATCCGGAACGCGAGCCGCCAGGTCCACCGGTCCACCCAGGTCCAGCCGAACTCGGGCACACGTCGTGGGGCGTCGTACGCGTCGAGGTTCCATTCGCAGCCGGCGCACCAGGGTGCCGCGTCCCGTAGCGACACCAGGGTGGCGCCGCAGTCCCGGCAGGCCCCCGTGCCGGACATCGTGTCGATCATGGCGCCTGATCCTGCCGACCCGCGCCGCGTACCGGAACCGGCTGTTCAGCCGATGTGGGCTCTGGTCGCGCCGGCCCGGGCCGCCGCGCGGCTCAGGCCGGGCAGGGCACCCGTTCGAGAGCGGCCGGACGGGCGTCGGCGGGCACGAGCTGCGCGAAGCAGGCCGCCGATTCGGCCCGCTGCCAGCCGAAGATCGAGGCCGCCGTCGTGGTCACCCGGACGCGGAAGAACAGCCGCGCCCCCGCGTCGGGGCGCGCCCCGACGCCCTGCACGGTCAGCACCTCGACCCCGTCCACGGCCTCGGCGACCCGCCGCAGCGTCGACTCCCCGCCGGCCCGGTCGGCGAGCAACCCGGCACGGACCCGCTGCGCGGTCGCGGACACCTCCCGGTCGGCCCGGTCCTCCAGCCGCTGCTGCGAACGGTCCCGCAGCACCGGCAGCCCGACGACCACCCCGAGCACCGCCAGCACGCCCACCGCCACGGCGGCGACAAGTCCGCGCCGCAGCCACACCCCGTGTCGCACGGGGGGATTGTGCGACACCGCGCGGCTCCACGGCTGCCCCGTCCCGGCCCCGGTTGACCCCGACAGGGTGCCCCGGGGAGCCGTTTTCGCTGTTCGGGCCCCTGGGAAGGGGAGCACGTCTACTGTGGAGAACATCGGCGACTTGTGGTGTTCCGGTGGCGGCCAGGTGGTTCGCGGTGCACAGTGATCCCATGAGCGACAGCGGACGTGGTGGGCAGTACTACTGGTGCACCCGTCACCATCGGGTCGAGACCGACGCCGACGTGTGCCCCGCCAAGCACGTTCTCGGTCCGTACGCCTCAGCCGCGGACGCGGAGAACGCCCTGCAGCAGGTGCGGGAGCGCAACGAAGCGTGGGACGCCGAGGACGCCCGCTGGGCCGGGGAGGACAGATAGGCGGTGCGGGACCCTCCGCGCCGAGGTACTCCGTGCTCCGCGAGGGCGGAAGCACGTCCCCAAGGAGGGAACCGAGATGGCCGAAGCACAGCAGGCCACCACCCGCCCGGCCGCGAAACGTACCACCGCGAGGAAGACCGCCGCGGCGGAGCGGACCGCGGGCGCGGCCCGGCCCGCGCGGACGTCCGCTTCCACCACGGCGAAGAAGGCACCCGCGAAGAAGGCGGCGGGTGGCGCGGGGCGGGCCCCGGCGAAGACCACGGCCGCGAAGGCGCCGGCGACGAAGGCGGCGACGAAGGCCGCCGCCCCCGTGAAGAAGACGACGGCCGCGAAGGCGCCCGCGAAGAAGGCGGCGACCAAGGCCGCCGCCCCCGCGAAGAAGACGACGGCCGCGAAGGCGCCCGCGAAGAAGGCGGCGACCAAGGCCGCCGCCCCCGCGAAGAAGACGACGGCCGCGAAGGCGCCCGCCAGGAAGGCGGCGACGAAGGCCACCACCCCGGCGAAGAAGACGACGGCCGCCACGAAGAAGACCGCCGCGGCGGCGAGGACCGCCACGAAGAAGACGTCGGCGAAGACGCCCGCCCGGCAGGCGGGGGCCAAGGCCGCCACCGTGGCGAAGAAGGCACCCGTCAAGACCTCCACCGCCGCCCGCAAGGTCACCTCGACGGCGAAGAAGACCACGACCGCGGCGAAGAAGACCACCACCGCCGCGGCGAAGAAGACCACCACGGCGGCGACGGCGCCGGCGAAGAAGGCCCCCGCCAGGAAGGCCCCCGCCAAGAAGGCCGCCTCGACGCGTCCCACCGGGGGCGCCCGCAACGCCGCCGCGAAGAAGGCCCCGGCGAAGAAGGCCACCGCGACCTCGACCAGCGCCCGCACCGCGGCGGCGAAGAAGGCGCCGGTCAGGAAGACCACCGCCGCCAAGGCGCCGGCCAGGAAGGTGACCGCCCGCAAGTCGCCGGCCCGCCCGGTCGCAGCCCGGGCCACCGCGCCCCGGGGCGTCCGCGCCAACGCCCGCAAGGCCACCGGCTGACCACCCGCCGGTGACCGGCGGCGCGCGCCGGAGAGCGGATCATCCGCCACGCTGTCAGGATTGACCCCGTGGTGATCCGACGCGTACTCGCGCCCCGCATCGACTTCGGCGCGCTGCGCCGCGAACTGGGCCTGCCCGAAGGTTTCCCAGACGCGGCGCAGCGCGAGGCCGACGCCGCGGCCGCCGCGCCGCCGCGGCCGGCCGTGGACCGCACCGACCTGCCGTTCGTCACCGTCGACCCGGCCAGCTCGCGGGACCTCGACCAGGCGATGCACCTCACCCGCCGCGCGGGCGGCGGCTTCCGGGTGTCGTACGCCATCGCCGACGTGGCCGCGCACGTACGTCCCGGGGGCGCGCTGGAGGAGGAGACCTGGCGCCGTGGGCAGACCGTCTACCTGCCCGACGGCAACGTGCCGTTGCACCCCCACACCCTCAGCGAGGGCGCGGCCAGCCTCCTGCCGGACGTCGACCGGGCGGCCGTGGTGTGGACCATCGACCTGGACGCAGGCGGCGCCACGGTCGCCGTCGCGGTGCAACGCGCGTTGGTCCGCAGCCGCGCCAAGCTGGACTACGTCGGGGTCCAGGCGGACGCCGACGCCGGTCGGCTGCCCGACCCGATCGCCCTGCTGCCCGAGATCGGTGCCCTGCTCACCGCCCGGGGGCTGCGCCGGGGCGCGATCAACCTACCGCTGCCCGAGCAGGACGTGGAGGCCGACGGCGACGGGTGGCGGCTGGTGCTGCGCGGGCCCGTGCCGATGGAGGAGCACAACGCGCAGATCTCCCTGCTGACCGGGATGGCCGCCGCCGACATCATGCTCGCCGGGCGGGTCGGCCTGCTGCGGACGATGCCCGCGCCGAAGCCGGAGGCCGTGCAGCGGCTCCGCGCCGCCGCCGCCCCGCTGGGCGTGCACTGGCCGGACGGGGCCGGCCCGGGCGAGGTGATCACCGGGTTGGACCCGTCGCAGCCCCGGGCGGCGGCCTTCGTCGACCAGGCCGCCGAGCTGATGCGCGGCGCCGCGTACACCGCCTTCGACGGCACGGTGCCCGAGCAGCCGGAGCACGGCGGTGTCGCTGCGGCGTACGCCCATGTCACCGCGCCGTTGCGGCGCCTGGCCGACCGGTACGCCACGGAGGTCTGCCTCGCCCTGCACGAGGGCCGGCCGGTGCCGGAGTGGGCCCGCGCGGCGCTGCCCCGGCTGCCCGAGGTGATGGCCACGACGGACCGGACCGCCTCGGCGGCCACCCGGGGCGCGATCGAGCTGGCCGAGGCGGTGCTGCTGGAGCACCGGGTGGGCGAGACCTTCGACGCGGCGGTGCTGGACGTGGACGCGCCCCCGAACGGCCGGTCCCGGCCGGGCCGTCCACCCGGCGGCACGGTCGCGCTGGACGACCCGCCGGTGCGCGCCCGCTGCGTCGGCGACCTGCCGCTGGGGGAGCGGATCCGGGTCCGGCTGGTCACCGCCGACCCGGCCGCCCGCTCGGTGACCTTCGAACGCGCCTGACCGCCGCCGCAGCGGGGATTCTCACAACGCCCGACGCTGCTGCCGGCCCGGCGGGTTTGCGAGGATGACCGCATGGCATACGACGCGAGCACGCTGCCCGACGTGTCCGGGCTGACCGTCGGCATCATCGGCGGCACCGGCGACCAGGGGCGGGGTCTGGCCTACCGGTTCGCCCGGGCCGGTCAGCGGGTGCTGATCGGGTCCCGCTCCGCCGAGCGGGCCGCGCAGTCCGCCGAGGAGATCGCCGCCCTGCCCGGCGTGCCGGCCGGAGCCGACGTCAGCGGGGCCGGCAACGACGAGGTGGCCCGGCACAGCGACGTGGTCGTCATCGCCGTGCCGTGGGACGGGCACGCCGCCACCGTCGCCGCCCTCGCCGAGCCGCTCGCCGGCAAGATCGTCGTCGACTGCGTCAACCCGCTCGGCTTCGACAAACAGGGCCCGTACGCGCTGCGGGTCCCCGAGGGCAGCGCCGTCGAGCAGGCCGCCGCGCTGCTGCCCGACTCCCGGGTCTGCGCCGCGTTCAACCACGTCAGCGCCCCGCTGCTGGCCGACCCCGAGATCGACCGGATCGACCTGGACGTGCTGATCTGCACCGAGGACCGAGAACTCGTCGGCGTGGTCGCCGCGCTCGCCGCCCGGATCCCCGGCATGCGGGGCGTCTACGCCGGCCGGCTGCGCAACGCCCACCAGATCGAGGCGTTCACCGCCAACCTGATCGCCATCAACAAGCGCTACAAGGCGCACGCCGGCATCCGCGTCACCGACCTCTGACGGTCGCGCCGGGTGGCGTTGTCACACCTGACGGGCACGATGCGCGCATGGAATGGCAGATCACGATCGACTGTCGGGAGCCGGCGCGGCTGGTGGCGTTCTGGGCGGAGGCGTTGCGCTACCGGCCGCAGCCGCCACCGGAGGGGCACGCGAGCTGGCGCGACTGGTACCTGTCGGTCGGCATACCGGCCGACGAGCTGGGCGAGGGCGACTGTCTGGACCGCCTGGAGGATCCGGCCGGGCGCGGCCCGCTGATCTGGTTCCAGCCGGTGCCGGAGCCGAAGACGGTCAAGAACCGGCTGCACATCGACCTGAAGGTCGGCGGCGGCCGGGCGGTGCCCCTGCCGGAGCGGCGGACCCGGGTCGACGCCGAGGTGAGCCGGTTGACGCGGCTCGGGGCCCGGGTGCTGGGGTCGATGGACGACCCGGAGAACGGCTACTACTCGTTCCAGCTCGCCGACCCGGAGGACAACGAGTTCTGCGTGGTCTGATCGGCGACCCCCGCAAGGCCCGGTGCCGGCGGGTGCACCGGACCCAGGCCGCCCGGCCTCCCGTCCACCACCCGCCGTCCGGCCTCCCGTCCACCACCCGCCGTCCGGCCTCCCGTCCACCACCCGCCGTCCGGCCTCCCGTCCACCACCCGCCGTCCGGCCTCCCGTCCGCCCGTCCGTTGTTCGGCCGCCCGTCCGCCGTCCGCCCGTTCGCCGTTCGCCGATGGTCCGGCCGGCTCCCGAGCCGGAGGGCGTGCGTGGGGCGGGGGCGGTGCGGCCCGCTGGCCGCACCGCCCGTCGTGCTCAGAAGGTGTGCTCGGCGGCGGGGAAGTCCCCGCCGCGGACCTCGTCGGCGAAGCGCCGGGTCGCGTCGGTCAGGGTGCCGGCCAGGTCGGCGTAGCGCTTCACGAAGCGCGGCGCCTTTCCGGTCCGCAGGCCGGCCATGTCCTGCCAGACCAGCACCTGGGCGTCGGTGTCCGGGCCGGCGCCGATGCCGACCGTCGGGATCCGCAGCTCGCTCGTGATCCGCTTGGCCACCTCACCGGGCACCATCTCCAGCACCACCGCGAACGCGCCCGCCTCGGCCACCGCGCGGGCGTCGGCGATCACCTCGTCGGCCGCGTCGCCGCGCCCCTGGACGCGGTAGCCGCCGATGGCGTGCTCGCTCTGCGGGGTGAAGCCGATGTGCGCCATCACCGGGATGCCGGCGCCGGTGATGGCGGCGATCTGCTCGGCGCAGCGCCGACCACCCTCCAGCTTCACCGCGTGGCAGCCGCCCTCCTTCATGAACCGCACCGAGGTGCGCAGCGCCTGCGTCGGCCCCTCCTCGTACGAGCCGAACGGCAGGTCACCGACGATCAGCGCCTGCCGGGTCGCGCGGACCACCGCGCGGACCAGCGGGAGCAGCTCCTCTGCGGTCACCGGCACGGTCGTCTCGTAGCCGAAGACGTTGTTCGCCGCCGAGTCGCCGACCAGCAGCACGGGGATGCCCGCCTGGTCGAAGATGGAGGCGGTGTACTGGTCGTACGAGGTGAGCATCGGCCACCGCTCGCCGCGTTCCTTGGCGGCGATCAGGTCGCGGGTGCGGACCCGTCGGGTGGCCGGGCCGCCGTAGAGGGCGGTCACCTCGGACGGGGTGGACTCCACCATGATTCTCTCCTTCCTCGAGGCCGCCTGCGCGGTCCCCGGGTTCCGCCCGATCGTCGCACCGCACGACCGGCCTCCGGCAGAGCACAGTGCAGGATGTCACTCCCGGCACGGCCCCCGGCCCTACCCGATCCGGCCCACAGTCCCCGGTCCGATGCGGCCCGGCACGGTCCCGGGGCCGATGCGGCCCAGCAAGCGTGCCGGCGCGACCCGTTCCGTGGGTGCGCCGAGGGGCTGGACGCACGCCGCCCGGGCCCCGAGGGGCCCGGCGGTCGGGAGGGTCAGCTGTCCTCGCGCCACCGGTTGGTGATCGGCAGCCGCCGGTCCCGCCCGAACGCCTTCATGGAGATCTTCGTGCCCGGCGCGGACTGCCGCCGCTTGTACTCCGCGGTATCCACCATCCGCAGCACCCGGTCGACCACGGCCGGGTCGTGGCCCGAACCGACCAGCCCGTCGCGGCCGAGGTCGCCGTCGACGTAGCCGATCAGGATCGGGTCGAGCACGTCGTAGTCGGGCAGCGTGTCGCTGTCCAACTGGCCCGGGCTCAGCTCCGCGCTCGGCGGCTTGCCGATCGAGTTCTCCGGGATCGGCGGGGTCTCGCCCCGGCGGGTGGCGTCGGCGTTGCGCCACTTGGCCAGCCGCCAGATCAGCGTCTTCCAGACGTCCTTGACCGGGTTGAAGCCGCCGACCGAGTCGCCGTAGAGGGTGGAGTAACCGACCGCCAGCTCGCTCTTGTTGCCGGTGGTCAGCACCAGGTGGCCCTCCTGGTTCGACAGCGCCATCAGGACCACCCCGCGTACCCGCGCCTGGAGGTTCTCCACCGTGACCCCGGAGAGCGACATGTTGGCCAGGAAGGTGTCGACCATCGGCTGGATCGGCTCGGTCCGGTAGTCCAGCCCGGTCCGCTTGGCCAGCTCCGCCGCGTCCTCCCGGCTGTGCTCCGAGGAGTGCTGGCTGGGCAGCGAGACCCCGACCACCCGGTCGGGCCCCAGCGCGTCGACGGACAGCGCGGCCACCACCGCCGAGTCGATGCCGCCGGAGAGGCCGAGCACCACCGACGGGAACCGGTTCTTGTTGACGTAGTCGCGCAGGCCCAGCACCAGCGCCTGCCACACCTCGGCCTCGTCGGCGACCGGCTCGATGACCCCGCCGGTGGCGGCCGGGCCGGTCGGCGCCGGCGGAAGCTCGCCGACCTCGGCGCGGACCACCCGCAGCCCGTCGGCCAGCTCGTGGTCGGGGCCGGGCCGCTCCTGCGCCGCCGGCAGCTCGACGTCGTGCACCAGCAGGTGCTCGACGAACTGCGGGGCCCGGGCGAGCAGCGTGCCGTCGGCGGTCACGATCATCGAGTCGCCCTCGAAGACCAGCTCGTCCTGGCCGCCGATCATGTTGACGTAAGCGATGGTGGCCCCGGCCTCGGCGGCCCGGCGGCGGACCAGCGGCAGCCGGATGTCGTCCTTGTTCAGCTCGTACGGCGAGCCGTTGATGTTCAGGACCAGACCCACCCCGGCCTGGCGGGCGGCGGCGAACGGGCCGCCGGCCTGCCAGAGGTCCTCGCAGATGGTCAGCGCCACGTCCACCCCACCGACGCGGACCACGGTGAGCATGTCGCCCGGGACGAAGTAGCGGTCCTCGTCGAAGACCCCGTAGTTGGGCAGGTGGTGCTTGAAGTAGGTGGCCGCGATCCCGCCGTGGTGCAGCAGGGCGGCGGCGTTGCGGGCGCCCCGGCCCGGCTCGGCGTCGCCGCTGACCTGCGGCGGGCCGTCCGCGTCCAGGTAGCCGACGAGCACCGGCAGCTCACCCAGCCCGTCCGAGGCCAGGTCGGCGGCGAGCCGCTCCAGCGCGGCCCTCGACGCGGCGACGAAGGACCGGCGGAAGACCAGGTCCTCGACCGGGTAGCCGGTCAGCATCATCTCCGGGAACGCGACCAGTTGGGCGCCGGATTCGGCCGCCTGGCGGCTCCAGCTGCGGACCAGGCCGGCGTTGCCGGCGAGGTCTCCGACGGTCGGGTTGACCTGGCACAGGGCGAGACGCAGGGTGGGCATGTCCTCATCTTGCCCCAGCCGCTCCGGCCGGACACCGTGGGCGGCGGGAGACGGCGGCCACCCCCACCCGGGCGGCGGGACAGGGCGGGACGCGGGCCGGGCGGTCGCGTAACGTCGGCGTAACGAGGCCGGTGGAGACTGGTCGGTCAGGTCGGGCGAAGCCCGGTCGAAGGCGGACAACAGTGTCGCGAGGGGTTGGGGAAGTGGACCGTCAGCAGGAGTTCGTCCTCCGTACGCTGGAAGAGCGGGACATCCGGTTCGTCCGGCTGTGGTTCACCGACGTGCTGGGCACGCTCAAGAGCGTGTCGGTGGCCCCCGCCGAGCTGGAGGCGGCCTTCGAGGAGGGCATCGGGTTCGACGGCTCGGCGATCGAGGGCTTCGCCCGGGTCTTCGAGTCCGACATGGTCGCCATGCCCGACCCGACCACCTTCCAGGTCTTCCCGTTCGAGGGTGGGGTCAGCGGCGAGAGCGCCCGCATGTTCTGCGACATCCTGCTCCCCGACGGCGGACCGTCCTGGGCCGACCCGCGGCACGTGCTGCGCCGGGCGTTGTCCAGGGCCGCCGAGAAGGGCTTCACCTTCTACACCCACCCCGAGATCGAGTTCTTCCTGCTGGAGAACGGCCCGATGGACGGCTCGGTGCCGGTCCCGGTGGACACCGGCGGCTACTTCGAGCACACCACCCACGCGGTGGCCCGCGACTTCCGCCGGCAGGCGGTGCTGGCGCTGGAGCGCATCGGCATCTCGGTGGAGTTCAGCCACCACGAGGTGGCCCCCGGCCAGCAGGAGATCGACCTGCGCTACGCCGACGCGTTGACCACCGCGGACAACATCATGACCTTCCGGCACGTGGTGAAGGAGGTGGCGCTCTCCACCGGGGTGCAGGCCACCTTCATGCCGAAGCCCTTCACCGACCAGCCGGGCAGCGGCATGCACACCCACCTGTCGCTGTTCGAGGGGGAGCGCAACGCGTTCCACGACGCCGGCGACCCGATGAAGCTGTCGAAGGTGGCCCGCGCCTTCATCGCCGGTCTGCTGGTGCACGCCCGCGAGTACACGGCCGTCACCAACCAGTGGGTCAACTCCTACAAGCGGCTCTTCCCGCAGGCGCTGCCGGACCGGGTCACCGAGAGCCCCGCGTACGTCTGCTGGGGTCACCTGAACCGGTCCGCGCTGGTCCGGGTGCCCGCGTACGGCAAGCCGAACTCGGCCCGGGTCGAGGTCCGCTCGCCGGACTCGGCGGCCAACCCCTACCTGGCCTTCGCGGTGCTGCTCGGCGCCGGGATGAAGGGCATCGAGGAGGGCTACGAGCTGCCGCCGGGCGCCGAGGACGACGTCTGGTCGCTGACCAGCGCCGAGCGGCGGGCGATGGGGTACGAGCCGTTGCCGGAGAACCTGTCCGAGGCGATCGACGTGATGGCCGGCTCGGAACTGGTCGCCGAGGTGCTCGGCGAGCACGTCTTCGACTTCTTCCTGCGCAACAAGCGCGCCGAGTGGGAGCAGTACCGCCGCGAGGTCACCCCCTACGAGCGGCAGCGCTACCTGTCGCTGTAGGTGCGGGGGCTGCCGCCGGTGGCGCGGTGCCGCTATCGTCTCGATCACCACGCCGGCACCCCCGCCGGGCGTAGGAGATCGGGAGGCAGTCGGTGCTGGAGGATCTGCTCAGCGGGGCCTGGCAGAGCGTGGTGTTCGGGGTCGTCGGGGTCGCCCTGATGGCGGCCGGCTTCGTGCTGGTCGACCTGCTCACTCCCGGACGGCTGCGGGAGCTGATCTGGGTGCGGCGCAACGGCAACGCGGCGTTGCTGCTCGCCGCCAACCAGCTCGGCATCGCCGGGATCGTGTTCACCGCGATCCTGACCAGCTACAGCGACTTCGGCAAGGGGCTCGCCTCGACGGTCGTGTTCGGGCTGGTGGGGCTGGGCATCATGGCGCTGGCCTTCTTCGTGCTGGACCTGCTCACGCCGGGCCGGCTCGGCGAGATCATCTGCTCGGACGAGCCGCACCCGGCGGCCCGGGTCAGCGCCGCCACCCACTTCGGTGCCGCGCTGATCGTCTGCGCCTGCATCGCCTGAGCTCCTCGGCGTCGTACCCCCGTCGTAGCTTGCGGGGGTGAACCGAACCGACCGTCTCTACGCCCTGGTGGAGGAGCTGCGCGCCGTGTCGCCACGGCCGCGCAGCGCCCGCTGGCTCGCCGCGCGCTTCGAGGTGAGCACCCGCACCATCGAGCGTGACATCGGCGCCCTCGAGTCCTCCGGCGTGCCGATCTGGGCCGAGCCGGGGCGCACCGGCGGCTACGCCGTCGACCGGGCCCGCACCCTGCCGCCGGTCAACCTCACCGCCGGCGAGGCGGTCGCCATGGCGGTGGCGCTGCACCGGCTGCGCGGCACCCCGTTCGCCGCCGCGGCCGGCAGCGCGCTGCGCAAGCTGGTCGCGGTGATGCCGGCCGCCGACGCCGCCGAGGCGCACCGGCTGGCCGCGCGGGTGCACCTGATCGGCGACGGGCCGGTGACGCCCGTCCCGGCCGGCGTCGCCGACGCGGTGCTCGCGCGGCGGGTGCTGCGTATCCGGTACGCCGACCGCGCCGGCGCCGGGTCGCTGCGCGACGTGGAGCCGTTGGGCTACCTCGGCAACCCCCGCCACTGGTATCTGCTGGCCTGGTGCCGGCTGCGCGCGGGCGTCCGGGCCTTCCGTACCGACCGGATCACCTCCGTCGCCCCGCTGGCCGAGCGGGTGCCCGAGCGCGAGCTGGCCGCCGACGACCTCGACATCCCCCGGGAGCGGATCCGCCGGCTCAGCCTGGTCTGAAACGGGGCGTCCTCGGCCCTCCCGGCGCGGCCTCCGCGCTGGCCCTCGTGCTGGCTCTCGCTGCCCTCGTGCTGGCCTTCGTGCTGGCTCTCGTGCTGGCCCTCGTGCTGGCTGGTGCGATGGGTGCGGCGTTGTCCCGTCTGGACGGTGCCGGCCGGACCCGCTGCCGGGGCGGAGGTTTCCCGCCCGCCAACGCCTTCGGCGGATGCCGCCGCACCGGTGACCGGGCCAGTCACCGGGCGGCGTCCAAATCCGGGAAGGACGTCATTCGGCGGGCGGATCCGCCCGGCGCATTCCCGGGAGCCGTGCGGAGTGCCGGAAACACCGACAGGACGGTGTCGCGAATGGGGTCGAGGCTGGCTCCTGACGGCGCCGGCCGACCGGTCGGCGCGGAACGGGAGGCGACACATGTCCACGATCACCGACGCGGTCACCTGGTTCGAGGTCGGCACCGACCGGCCGGAGGAGACCGGGCGGTTCTACGCCGACCTGTTCGGCTGGACGTTCAGCGAGCAGGGCACGCCGGAGGCGTCGTACCGGGTGGTGGAGCCGGGGCCGGACGGGTCCATCCAGGGCGCGATCCGGGCCACCGGCGGGGCGGGGCCGAACTACGCGGTGTTCTACGTGCAGGTGGCCGACGTGGCCGACACCTGCCGGCGGGCCGAGGCGGCCGGGGGCAAGGTGCTGGTCCCGCTGAAGGCGACCGACAACGGGCTCACCTTCGCCCACCTGCTCGACCCGGCCGGCAACCACATCGGCGTCTTCGCGCCCCCGCCGGCCGGCAACTGAGGCAGCCGCCCGCGGCTGCCGGAGATGGTGCCGCCGTCCGCCCCGGCCACGCTGCCGGGGCGAACGGCGTCCGGTCACCTGCCGGGCTGGCCGCCTGGACCGCCGTGGCCGCCGCGACCGCCGGGGAAGACGCCGGCCTCGGCCGCCGCGGTGATCGCGTCGGCCTGCTCCTGGGTGAGCTTGCCGTCCTTCACCGCCTGGTCGAGCCGCTCCTTGAGGGCGGCCTGCCGGTCGGCGGCGTTCCCCCGCTCCGGCCGGCCGGCCGGCTTGTGCTGCTCGCGCACCTTCTCCAGCGCGGCGGTCACCTTGTCGGTGGGGACGCCCAGTTCCTTGGCGAGCGCCTCGGCGAACTCCGCCTGCCGGTCGGCCCGCTGCTGCTGCCGGTCGCCGCTCTCGGTGGCGCTCGCGGCGGGCGTCGGGGTGTCACCGTCCGCGGCGAACGCGACGGTGGGCGCCGCGATCCCCACGCCGAGTACGCCGGCCGCGGCCAACCCGGCCAGCAGGTGCTTCTTCCTCATGGTGCGGGACATGCTGTCCTCCAGCTCGTCGGTGCGATGGTGAGATGACCTCACCGACGGTGACCAGCCGGGCTGGAGGAAACCCGTGGCGACCCTGTCAGCGAGCTGGCAATCCCACCGACAGCCCGGACAAACCGGTTGCCCCGGCACGGTCGGCCGGCCCCCCGCCCGGCCCGCTGGCTCCCCCCAGGCCGGTCTGCCTGTTGATCGAGAAGTTTGCGTCCGAAAAGGGGCATGATCCGGACGAAAACCTCTTGATCAACAGGGGTGCGGATGAGCCGGGCGTGCGGGTGGGGCGGGGTGGGGGTGGGCGGGGTCAGCGGACGGCGGGGGAGACGGTGAGGGTGCCGGCGTCGGCGTCGAGGGTGGCCTCGGTGCCGACGGGGACGGTGAGCTGGCCGACGCCGTGCCCGATCGGCAGGCCGCCGAGCACCGGGACGCCCAGGTCGCCGAGGCGGTCGGTGAGCACGTCGGCGACGCTCACCTTCCAACCGTCCGCGCAGTCGGTGAACTGGCCCACGGCCACCCCGGCCAGCCCGTCCAGGGCGCCGGCCCGGCGCAGCTGGGTGAGCATCCGGTCGATCTTGTACGGGGGCTCCTGCACCTCCTCAACGAGCAGGACCGCCCCGTTCAGGTCCGGCATGTCCGGGGTGCCCAGCGACGCGACGATCAGGCAGAGGTTGCCGCCGAGCAGCGGGCCGGTGGCCCGCCCCGGGACGCGGACGCCGTACGTCTCCTCGCTGGCCTCGGCGTCGACGGTCACCGGCTCGGTGGTCATCAGCGCCGCGTGCAGCGACTCCGCCGAGCGCAGCGGCGTCCGCTCGTCCCGCCAGGCCACCCCCGGGCCGTGCACGCCGGCCAGCCGGGCGCCCCGCCAGAGCGCGAACTGCAGCGCGGTGATGTCGGAGAAGCCGGCCACCACCTTCGGGTCGCGGCGTACCGCGGCCATGTCGATCGCGTCCACCATCCGCTGGGCGCCGTAACCGCCCCGGGTGCAGATCACCCCGCGCACCTGCGGGTCGGCGAAGGCCACGTTCAGGTCGGCGGCGCGCAGTTCATCCCCGCCGGCCAGGTAGCCCTGCCGGGCGTACGCGTTCGGGGCGAGCACCGGGCGCAGGCCCCAGCCGGCGAGCAGCTCGATGCCCCGGGCCACCCGTTCCGGCCGGGTCGGTCCCGACGGCGACACCAGCATCACCGTGTCGCCGGGGCGCAGCGCCGGCGGGCGGACGACATCGTCGGAGCGGGTGCGCGCGGGCGCGGTGCGGTCGGACACAGCGGCAGAGCCTAGTCGTGCGCCAGGCGCGTCCGCCCACGTACCGCTCGGCGGGCTCCGCCGACGGCGGCCGAGGGCCGTTCGGCCGGCCACGGCGGGGGGCGGTCCGTGCCGTCGCGCCCCGGGTGCGGCGGAGCCGTTCCGGGATCGTCGGGTCCACCCGCTAGCCTCGACGGCGTGGCAACCGCGCTGGTGATCGAGAACGACCCGACCGACGACCTCCGCCGGCTGGGCGAGTGGCTGACCGAGGCCGGCCTGGAGCTGTGGGTGGTGCGTCCGCACGCCGGTGACGAGCTCCCCGCCGACCTGGAGGGCTACTCGGCGCTGGTGGTGCTCGGCGGCGAGCAGCAGGCGTATCCGCTGCCCGACGGCTCGCCCGGGGCGCCCTGGTTCCCGGCCGTGGAGGGGCTGCTGCGCAAGGCCGTCCGGCACCGGGTGCCCACCCTGGCCGTCTGCCTGGGCGCGCAGCTGCTGGCCACCGCGCACGCCGGGCTCGTCGAGCGCAGCCCGTCCGGCCCGGAGGTCGGCCCCGGCGTGGTCGGCAAGCGCGACGCCGCCGAGGCCGACCCGCTCTTCCGCTACGTGCCGCTCATCCCGGACGTGCTCCAGTGGCACTCCGACGAGATCACCGAGCTGCCGCGGGGCGCCACCCTGCTGGCAGCCTCCACGCGCTACCCGCACCAGGCGTTCCGCCTCGGCGACCGGGCCTGGGGCCTGCAGTTCCACATCGAGTGCGACACCGCGATGATCGCCGACTGGGCCGCCGACTCGACGCTCCTGGCCGAGCTGGGCTACGACCCGGAGCTGGTGGTGGCCGCCTGCGACTCGGTGATGGTCGACGTCGAGGAGGTCTGGCAGCCGTTCGCCGCCCGGTTCGCCGCGCTGGCCCTCGGCGAGCTGGACGACAGCACCCGTCGCAGCCTGCCCCTGCTCGGGCACTGATGAGCCGGCCGACCAGAGCGGCGGGTCGGCTCGCCCGCTACGGCTTCGGGGCGGGCGGGAACGACGGCGGCGCGCGGGCCGCCGACCTGCTCGGCCCGGACGGGCTGGGCCTGTGGCGACCGGACGTGCAGGAGCCGACCGACGAGCGGGCGGCGGAGCTGCTGGCCGCGCTCTCCCGGGCCGCCGACCCCGACCTGGCGCTGCGCCAGCTGCACCGCATCGTCGAGGCCGAACGCCGCACGACGGGC
>NZ_JAMOKF010000254.1 GCF_023656545.1 Micromonospora phytophila
GCCGTCGCCCGACGCGGTGGCACGGTGGTCGGGCCGGACACCGGGCCGGTGCGGCTCGCCGCCGCGTCCGGGGCCGCGACGGTGGCGCTGTTCGGCCCGACCGACGCCCGGCGGTACGGGATGGGCGGCACCGACCTGCAGGGGCTGCCCGGCTGCCCGCACCGGCTGCCCACCGCGATCACCGAGCAGCCCTGCTGGTGGCAGGCGCGCTGCCCGCTGGACGTCACGGGCCCCGCCTGCATGACGGACCTCGGCGTCGACACCGTCCTCGCCGCGGTCACCGCCGGCTGACGTCCCACTCTCGAAACGGAACGCACCCGGCCCCCGGTGACCGTCCGACGCGGCGGCTTGGCGCACCGGTCAGCCTGACCTAACCTTGTCGCACGAGGGGAGTACTTCCCACGAACCATTCCGGTCAGTACGGCGGGCCCCGGAGCACGCCTCGGGTGGTTGCCCACGGAACGTGGGTGAAGGAGACCTCGAACATGACACCGTGTTCGAGGAGGCTCCATGAGCGAACTGTCGTACCTTGCTGCCACCGACATCCAATCGGTGGGCACCCCGACCCTCTGGGGCGTCACCATCGCTGGCGTGCTCGCCCTGCTGGTGCTGGACTTCCTGGTCACCCGCCGCCCGCACGAGGTGTCGATCCGGGAGGCGCTGGGCTGGTCGGCGTTCTACGTGGCCCTCCCGCTCGCCTTCGGCGCCTGGATCTGGTCCCGCTACGGCTCCCAGCAGGGCGTGGAGTACCTCACCGGTTACCTGGTGGAGAAGTCGCTCTCCGTCGACAACCTCTTCGTGTTCATGCTGCTGCTGGCGGCGTTCGCGGTGCCCGCGGCGCTCGCCCAGCGGGTGCTGCTCTACGGCATCGCCGGCGCGCTGGTGCTGCGCGCGGTCTTCATCGCCCTCGGCGCGGCCGCCCTGCAGACCCTCGACTTCGCCTTCCTGCTCTTCGCCGTCATCCTGATCGCCACCGCGGTCAAGCTGCTGCGCGACGCCGTCTCCGGCCACGAGCAGGAGGTCGACATCTCGAAGATGCGGTCGGTGAAGCTGCTGCGCCGGTTCATGCCGGTCGTCGAGGAGTACCAGGGCACCCGGCTGACCGTCCGGCAGAACGGCCGGCGGGCGCTCACCCCGCTGGCGTTGGTCACGGTCGCGGTGCTCGCCACCGACGTGGTCTTCGCCGTCGACTCCGTGCCCGCCGTCTACGGCATCACCGAGGACCCGTACCTGGTCTTCGCCACCAACGCGTTCGCCCTGCTGGGGCTGCGGGCGCTCTACTTCGTGCTGCATGCCGCGCTCAGCCGCCTGGTCCACCTCAGCTACGGCCTGGCCGTCATCCTGGCGTTCATCGGCGTCAAGCTCGGCCTGCACTGGGCGCACGGCATCTGGTCCGGCGTGCCGGAGATCCCGACCCTGGCCTCCCTGGGCGTCATCATCGGTGTCCTGGTGGTCGTCACCCTCACCAGCCTGGGGGCCACCCGGGGGACCGCGCCGGCCGAGGAGGACGTCCCCGTCGAGCACCGGTGAGCGCCCCTCACCCGTCGTGGTCGGGTCCGGCCGACCGCACCTCGGCGTCGCACCCGAGGTGGTACGACTGACGGATGGGAATCGTGTCACCGGGCTTCCAGGGCCGGCCCCGCTCCGCGGAGCCGGCCCTGCCGGCGGGGCAGTACCTGACCCAGGACTTCCCGGTCCTCTCCGCCGGCCCGACGCCGAGGGTGTCCCTGGACACCTGGGAGTTCGTGATCTCCACCGAGGGTGGCGTCGAGTACCGCTGGAGCTGGGACGAGCTGAGGGGGCTGCCCCAGGACACCCCGACGGTGGACATCCACTGCGTCACCCGCTGGTCGAAGCTCGGCACCAGCTGGCAGGGCGTCTCGCTGGACACCCTGCTGGAGGGCATCGGGACCGCCGCCCACTACGCGCAGGCCCACTCGTACGGCGGCTACACCACCAACCTGCCTTTGGCCGACCTGCGCGGCGGGCGGGCCTGGGTGGCGCACACCTACGACGGTGCCCCGCTGCCCGCCGAGCACGGCGGCCCGGCCCGGCTGCTGGTGCCGCACCTGTACTTCTGGAAGTCCGCCAAGTGGGTGCGCGGCATCCGGCTGACGACCACCGACCAGCCCGGATTCTGGGAGACCGCCGGCTACCACGACTACGGTGACCCGTGGCGTGAGCAGCGGTACCAGGGCGATTGACCGCCCCGCTGCGGTGGCAGGAAGCCCGGCTCGTCGAGCGCCGGGTGGAGACGCCCACCGCGCAGTCGCTGGTCCTTCAGGTGCCCGGCTGGCCGGGGCACCTGCCCGGACAGCACCTGGACGTGCGGCTGACCGCTCCCGACGGCTACCGGGCCGCCCGGTCGTACTCGCTGGCCGGGCCGGCCGTGGACGGACCGGGTGGCGGGCGGATCGAGCTGACCGTGCAACGGGTGGACGACGGCGAGGTGTCACCGTATCTCATCGACACCTGGGCCGAGGGGGACCCGGTGGAGGTGCGCGGGCCGGTCGGCGGCTGGTTCGTCTGGCGGCCCGAGGAGACCGCGCCGGTGCTGCTGGTGGGCGGCGGTTCGGGCATCGTGCCGCTGATGGCGATGGTGCGCAGCCGCCGGGCGGCCGGCAGTCGGGTGCCGTTCCGGCTGCTCTACTCGGTGCGCACCCCCGCCGACGTGTTCTACGCCGACGAGCTTCGCCGCCGGGTCCGCGACGACCTCGGGCTCGACGTGGCACACGTGTACACCCGCCAGGCGCCCGAGGGCTGGCGCGGCGAGCCGCACCGGATCGGCCTGGCCGACGTGAACACCCACGGCTGGCCGCCCGACCTGGAGCCGCTCTGCTACGTCTGCGGCCCCACGGGCTTCGTGGAGACCGTGGCGGACCTGCTGGTTGGCCTCGGACACCAGCCCCGGCGGGTGAAGACCGAACGGTTCGGGCCCACCGGCTGAGCGTCGAGGAGACACCATGACCGACATGTCCTACCTGGACGGCAACATGCTCGACGGCCCGCTGCGGGAGCTGTTCGCCGTCGACCTCAGCACCGCCACCGGGCGGTGCGAGCACTGCGGCATGATCGGCCCGATGGCCGCCCTGCAGGTCTACCCGCACGCCCCCGGCCTGGTCGGGCGCTGCCCGAATTGCGCCGGGGTGATGCTGCGGCTGGTCCGCTCGCCGGACCGGGCCTGGCTGGACCTGCGCGGCGTCACCTACCTCCAGGTGCCGATGCCACTGGACCAGCCGCACCCGCGTCCGCTCTGAGGTCGCCTGCCGGCAGCGTCCGGTCGGGGCTGTGCCGCCGTGGCCGGCTCGCCAGCCTCGGCCGCGACGATCACGGGAGGACGGCCATGGCGGGCTCCGGGCGACGACCGTTCGCGGAGGGCGTCGACTACCGCCGCCGGTTCCGGCGGCACCGGGCAAGGGACGACGGCGCCGCCGGGTGCCCGGTGACGACCGTGCTCGCCCCGCACGGCGGCGACATCGAGGTCGGCACCTCGGAGCTGTGCCTCGCCGTCGCCGGGTACCACCCGGAGACCCTCGCGCCGATCGCCGAAGCGAGCTCGCGCTACGACTACTGGATGTTCGAGGGCCTGCGCTCCACCGACAACCGGCTGCTGCACGTCACCTCCACCAGCTGCGACGACCCTCAGGCGGAGGCGCTCTGCGGCGGTGCCGTGTACTCGCTCTCCCTGCACGGCTGCAAACCGGGTCAGGCCGGGCTCCCCGACACCGGCCAGGCCGTCGTGGTCGGCGGGCTCGACGCCACGCTCAAGGCCCACCTGTTGCAGGAGTACGCGGCGGTCGGCATCCCGGCGCTGGACGGCGCCGCCTTTGCGGAGCTGGCCGGCGTCTCGCCGCGGAACATCGTCAACCGGAACCTCTCCGGCGCCGGCGCCCAGTTGGAGCTCACCACGCCGCTGCGCAACGCCATGTTCGGCACCAACACCCGGGCGCGGCGCAAGCACACCACGTTGCCGCTGTTCTGGACCTTCGTCGCGGCCACCCGGGCCGCCGTCGCCCGGCGGGTGGCCGGCTGACCGGACCTGCGCCGGGCCGGCCGTACGGCATCTTCGGCCGAGCGGGGTCATAGTCGGGCGGGCCGGCTGTCGCGGCCCGAACCGGGTGGACAACGCTCGTCCGGGCGGCGAGAGTGGTCCGCCGTGAGATATCTGCGTACCGCCGCGGCGGTCGGCATCCGTCGGCCCCGGCCCGGCGACGAGGCCGAGTTCGTCGCGGCGGCCCGCCGCAGCCGCGACCTGCACCATCCCTGGCTCGCCGCCCCCGACGACCCCGCGAAGTACGCCGCCTACCTCAGCAGGATCCGCCGCCGCGACCACACCGGCTACCTGATCTGCGACCGCGCCTCGGGCGCGATCGCCGGCTACGTGAACATCAGCGGGATCATCATGGGCGCGTTGCGCGGCGGCTACCTGGGCTACGCCGCCTTCCTGCCGTACAGCGGCACCGGGCACGCCTCGGCCGGTATCGGGCTGGTGGTCGCGCACGCCTTCACGGCGCTCGGGCTGCACCGACTGGAGGCGAACATCCAGCCGGGCAACGAGCCGTCCCGCCGGGTGGCCCGCCGGCTCGGCTTCCGGCTGGAGGGCTACTCCCCGGACTACCTGTACATCGACGGGGCGTGGCGCGACCACGAGCGCTGGGCGATCACCGCCGACGGAGCCGGCGCAGCCTGACCCTCGTCGGGCGTGGGGCAGCGGGTGATCTCCGCCGCCCCGCCGACTCAGCGCCCCGGGCGGCGTGATTCGGGTCGCTGCATGCTCAGACGTTCGAACCGCCCCTGCTTCTGCTCGACGCGCCGCCGCTGCCGGGGCGTGAGCTGTGTGCGGCCGCTCTGCCGCAGGTAGATCGGCTGTCGCTGGTCGTTGGACATCGGCATGCTCATGACGCTGTCCTCCATTTCGACGGCGGGTGGGACGAGCGCCCCCACCGTCCGCCGGGGCCGGGTGAGGCGGCCCCACCCGGCCCGGGTGAACCGGCGACGGCGGTCAGCTGCCCGGCCGGGGGAACGCGACGGGGGAGCGGTGACCGTCCCGGCCCACCGCCCGGACGCCGAAGGAGACGTTGTCCTTGGACAGGTCGATGGTCGCCTCGGTGACGTCGCCGACCGCGATCACCCGCTGCCACTCGGCGGCCGTGGTCTCCCGCCACAGCACCTCGTAGCCGGCCAGGTCCGGCTCGTCGCCGCGCTGCCAGCGCAACGTGGTGTCGTTGGTGAGGTTGGTGGTGACGACGACCGCGATGTCCATATCCTCGACCATGAATCCGGTGAAACTTTCACCCGGAGCGGGTGATGACCCACGGTGACCGCGCTGCCTACGGTGGGGCACATGGCTGCCGTGCGTCCGACACCCGCCGATCCCGCGCCCGGCCCCGCCGCCGCCCGGGACGTCGGTGACCAGCGGGCCATGCCGCCGGAGATGGGCCCGGACGCGATGGCGGTGCTCAGCGGCCCCACCTTCATGTACTCCGACTCGACCGGCGACGTGCCACCCGGCAGCATCGGCGGGCTGGTTCACCTGGACACCCGGCTGCTCAGCGGATGGGTCCTCTCGGTCAACGGCGGCCGGCTGCTGGTGCTGCGGGCCGAGACGATCGACCACTACTCGGCCCAGCACGTGCTGACCAACCCCGAGCTGCCCGGCCTGCCGACGAACAGCCTGGGGGTCCGCCGGCTGCGCTACGTCAGTGAGGGCTTCCACGAACGGGTGGAGATGGTGTCGTTCCGGCCCGAACCGGTCCAGGTGCAGCTGCGCCTCGCCGTCGCCGCCGACTTCGCCGACCTGTTCGAGGTCAAGTCCGGCGTCCGGGACCGGTCGGGGCAGATCGTGCGCAGCCACGAGCCGGCCGGTTCCGAACTCTGCTTCTCCTACGAGAACCAGGACTTCGCCTCGCGTACCCGGGTCTGCTGCTCCCCGCCGGCCGACCGGGTCGAGGGTGACCAGCTGGTCTGGGAGTTCGAGCTGCCGCCAAAGGCGCTCTGGCGGGTGGACCTGGACGTGCCACTGCCACCCGGGATGGGTGTGGTGGAGCCGGTCCGGGGAGACATCGCGGACGTGATCCACCAGCGGGCCGACGACCCGCTCCGCCGGTGGACCGCTGACCGTGCCGTCCTGCGCAGCGACGGCCAGGCGCTGGAGCGGGCCGCCCGGCAGTCGCGCGACGACCTCTCGGCACTCCGGCTCGACCTGGAGGTCAAGGGCCAGCGGATCATGCTGCCCGGCGCGGGCCTGCCCTGGTTCCTCACCGTCTTCGGCCGGGACACGCTGATCACCGCGTACCAGACCCTGGTCGCGGGGCCGGCCCTGGCCAGGGGGCGCTGCTCGCGCTGGCCCGGCTGCGCGGTGACAGCTGCGACGACTTCACCGACGAGGAGCCCGGCAAGATCCTGCACGAGGTCGGTTGGAGACGGACTGACGGCACCTGGGCGAGCTGCCGCCCCGGTGATGTGACCGGCCAGAGGAGCTGCCCGAACTGCCACGTTTGTCCCGGCTTTCGGGGGGAACGGGGCCGGAATGACAAAACCTCGTGTGGTGATCGTGGGGGCCGGGTTCGCCGGTTACCACGCGGCGAAGACGTTGAGCCGGCTCGCCAGGGGCCGGGCCGAGATCGTGGTGCTGAACTCCACCGACTATTTCCTGTACCTGCCGCTGCTGCCGGAGGTGGCCGCCGGCGTGGTCGAGCCGACGCGGATCTCCGTGCCGCTGACCGGGACGCTCGACGGCGTGCGGGTGGTGATCGGCGAGGCGGACCACGTCGACCTGCAGAACCGCTGGATCGGCTTCCGCCAGCCGGAGGGGGACCGCAACCGGCTGGCGTACGACCGGCTGGTGCTCGCCGTCGGCAGCGTCAACAAGCTGCTGCCCATCCCCGGGGTGACCCAGTACGCCCACGGCTTCCGCGGCCTGCCCGAGGCGCTCTACCTGCACGACCACGTGATCCGGCAGATCGAGCTCGCCGAGCAGGCCGAGGACCCGGCCGAGCAGGAGGCCCGGTCCACCTTCGTGGTGGTCGGCGCCGGCTACACCGGCACCGAGGTCGCCGCGCACGGCCAGCTCTTCACCGACCGGTTGGTGGCCCAGCGACCCCGGCTCAAGATCCGCCCCCGGTGGCTGCTGCTCGACGTGGCGCCCCGGGTCCTGCCCGAGATGAGCCAGCGGATGTCGGGCACCGCCGACCGGGTGCTGCGCCGTCGCGGCGTGGACGTGCGGCTGGGCACCTCGGTCGCGGTGGCCACGGCCGACGGGGTCACGCTCACCGACGGCGACTTCGTGCCTACCTGCACGCTGGTCTGGTGCGTCGGCGTGCGGCCCGACCCGTTCGTCGCCGATCTGGGACTGCGCACCGAGCGGGGCCGCCTGGTGGTGGACGAGTTCCTCACCGTTCCCGGCTTCCCCGAGGTGTACGCCTGCGGTGACGCGGCGGCGGTGCCGGACCTGACCCGCCCCGGGCAGATCTGCACGATGACCGCGCAGCACGCGCAGCGGCAGGGCACGCTGGTCGCGCGGAACATCGCCGCCTCCTACGGCAAGGGGCGGCGCAGGCCGTACAAGCACCACGAGCTGGGCTGGGTGGTGGATCTCGGCGGCAAGGACGCGGCGGCGAACCCGTTGAACGTGCCGCTGTCGGGGCTGCCCGCCAAGGCGGTCACCCGCGGTTACCACCTGCTGGCGATGCCGGGCAACCGGGCCCGGGTCGGTGCGGACTGGCTGCTCGACGCGGTGTTGCCCCGCCCGGCGGTCCAGCTCGGCCTGGTCCCGGCGAACAGCGTCCCGCTGGAGAGCTCCTCGCCCGAGGTCCCCGTCCACGCTCGCTGAGGCGACGTGGAGCCCTACCAGGTCCACCTCCGCTGACGCGCGTGGTGCCTCGCGTTGTCCGGGCCGGTCAGGCCCGGTCGACGGTGGCGTCGGTGGCGGGACGGGCGCCGGCGACGAAGGCGTCCAGCGTCGCCGCGTGCAGCACCCCGCCGGGCACCGGATCCCTCGCCACCCGGGCGGCCAGCCGACCGACCGGCAGTCGTCCGCCGCGCGGCGCGGCGGCGAGCACGACGTTGCCGTACCGCCGGCC
>NZ_JAMOKF010000255.1 GCF_023656545.1 Micromonospora phytophila
TGGCGGCGGCCTGCGCGGCCTGGGCGGCCGGCGTGGCCGGTGCGCCGGCCAGGCCGGCGCCGAGCACCGCCAGGCTGAGCGCCAGCCGGACGGCGGCGACGCGCTTCGGGCGGGGCGGCGGGGGGACGGGACGGGTGGTGGTGGCGGGTACGGGCTGCATGTCGTCGCTCCGGTGGGGAAGGAGCCGACGGTCCGGGCATCCGGGCCGGGACCGGTCGATGTTGTTCATCGACAACGGTCATCGTCCGTCCGGGGGCGGGCCAATCCCAGCCGGGCTATGCCGGGCGTGGTATGTCGCGGCTACCGGGGGAAGTAGCGGTCCAGCAGGTCGGTGCGGAACTTCCCGGCAGAATCCAGCCGGCGGAGCAGACCCAGGAAGTCGGCGTACCGGGGGTGGCTGGCGGCCACCGCCGACGGGGCGAGCCCGAATACCTTGCTCCAGTGCGGGCGCGGCGCGAACGGCGCGAGCCGCTCCTCCACGGCCGCCACCACCGGCAGCACCGCGGCGGCGTCGGCCACCCAGGTGAAGTGGATGGCGAGGCTGTCCCGGTCGTAGTGGGGGCTGAGCCAGAGCCGGTCGGCCGCGACCGCCCGCAGCTCGCAGACCTTGAGCACCGGCGCGATCAGGTCCGCGACCGCGTCGAGCGCGGCCAGCGCCTCGGCGGCCACGGCGCGCGGCACGTGGTACTCCGACTGCAACTCCTCGCCGCTGCTCGGGGTGAAGCCGAGCCGGAAGTGCGGCAGCCGCTCGTGCCACGGGCCTGGCACGCCGAGCTGCGGGGTGCAGTTCTGCGGCGGCATGCCGAGCACCGGATGCCGCGGCGCGTCGGCCGCCGTCGTACCGAGCCAGTCCGCCGGGAGCGGGGCCGCCTCCGCGCGCTGCTTGACCCACACCTCCCGCAGGCGCGGCGCCCGCCAGTCGGTGAAGACGCTGACGCTGTACGCCGAGGCGAACGCCGCGTCCAGGTCCGCGCGCGACAGGTCGAGCCGGACGTGTTGGCGGATGTCGAAGGCCGGCACCACGTCGAGGGTGACCCGGGTGACGACACCCAGGGCACCGAGGGAGACCACCATCCCGGCGAACGGGTCCCCGTCCGACGCGCGGTCCACGGTCAGCAGGTCGCCGTCGGCGGTGACCAGTTCCAGACCGGCGACCGCGCTGGCCAGGCTGCCGATCGTCTCCCCCGAGCCGTGGGTGCCGGTGGCGACCGCCCCGGCGACCGAGATGTGCGGCAGCGAGGCGAGGTTGGCCAGGGCGTACCCCTGCGCGTGCAGCCGGGCGGCGAGGTCGCCGTACCGGGTGGCGGCCGGCACGGTGACGGTGCACCGGTCCCGGTCGAGCTGGAAGGTCGCCGGCAGCCCGGCCAGCGACACCAGGTCACCGGTGGTGTCCCCGAGCCGGTTGAACGAGTGCCCGGTGCCGACCGCGCGCACCCGCTCGGCGCCGGCCACCAGCCGGCGCAGCTCGTCCACAGTGGCGGGCCGGTGGTACCGGCGCGCGGCGTAGCGGACGTTGCCCGCCCAGTTCCGCCGGGCCGGACCCACTGGCGCACTGCCGCCGGCTCCGATCCCCTCACCGCCGGTTCCGGTTCGGTCATCGGCGCTTCCGGTCCGGTCATCGGCGGCCGGGGGACGCGGCACCGCGTCCGCCTCGGCCGGGTCACTGTCGAGGCGCTGTGCGACGGCGGCGTTTCCGGTGCCCGTCCGGGCGTCGTTCGGGCTGCCGGTCACGGGGTGGGGTGGCGGTCGGTGGAACGGTCGTCGGCGAGCGCGCCGCTGAGCGCGGCCAGGGCCTCGTCGACCTGGAGGCGGCTGTAGCCGCGCCCCTCGATCGGCAGCCCCTCGGCCCGAGCGCGCTCGATCTCCGACCGGGCGGCCTGCCGCTCCAGTGCACCACCCCAGACCAGGGCGTCCCGGCCGCGCCGGATCAGCTCGTCGACCCGCTCGGCGCGGTAGCCGCGCAGCCCGACGGCGAAGTCGTCGGCCGCGAACGCGGCCCGGCGGCGCCCGAGCACGTCGACGAAGCGGTCCCCGGCGTACCGGGCCAGCGCCGCCGCCACCTCGTCGGGCTTCTCCCGGACCCGTTCCAGGTCGAGCAGCTCCACCGCGGCCCGGCCGTCCACCGGGTGGTGCGCGTCGGCCGGCACGTCGATCATGGTGCCCGGGGCGGGCACCAGCAGCAGCCGCGGCGTCGAGGGCCGCCCCTGGAGAGCGGGCGGCTGGTCGAGAGCCAGCGCGGCGACCTCCTGCCAGGGGATCACCCGGCGCAGCCCCGGGCGCCGGACGGTCAGCCCGTCGGCGGAGATGCCGAAGCGGAACGGGCGCAGCAGGCTGACCAGCACGGCGCCGCCGAGCAGCACGGCGCCCACGGCCACCAGGCGGCGCAGCACCGCGTCCTGGCCCGGCAGCGCCAGCAGCACGACCCCACCCAGTACGCAGACCAGGGGCAGCACCAGCGCTCCCCGGTTCCGGTGCAGTTCCACCCTCGTACCCCCGTTCGTGACCACGGTCGTCGGAGAGCATCATCCGACGACCGGACGAGGGTGAGCACCGGTCGATCGGACACGGTTACCCCCGCCCTCGTCGGGGAACCCTACGCCGATGAGCACCTACCGCGATCCCGCCCCACGGGGCGACGTCTTCCCCTCAGAGGAGGAGATCGACCCGACCGGCACCGGGCTGGAGCCGTCCAGCGCGCCACCGGCCCGGGCGTACCCGGTGGGCACCTCGCCCGGGCCGCGACCGACCCCGGCGCCCCCGCCGGCGCCGCACCCGGTGCCGCACCCCGGCCCCGCGCCCCGGGTGGGTGACGGCGGCGCGCAGTCGATCGTCACCCGCCACCTGGACGGGTCCGTCGAGGTGGTCACCGACCTGAACGGCGACGGGATCGCCGACGTGGTGCAGTTCGACCTGGACGGGGACGGGATCCCGGACGTCACGTACGTCGACAGCGACCGCGACGGCCGGCTGGACACCGTGCTGCGCGACCCGGGCGCGGTCGGCCCGGTCCGCTGAGCCCCGGCCGCGCCGACGTCGCGGTCACACCTGCGGCATCACCTCGGCCGCGACCAGCTCCAGGTGGTCCAGGTCGGCCAGGTCGAGCACCTGGAGGTAGAGCCGCTCGCTGCCGATCTCCGCGTACCGCCCGATCTTGTCGACCAGCTCGGCGGGGGTGCCGGCCAGGCCGTTGCCGCGCAGCTCGTCGGGCTCCCGCCCGATCGCGGCGGCCCGGCGCGCCACCTCGGCGTCGTCCCGGCCGCAGCAGAGCACCAGCGCGTTGGACCAGCACAGCTCCTTCGGGTCCCGGCCCAGCTCGGCGCAGGCGGCACGGACCCGGTCGAACTGGGCCACGGAGTCCTCGATCGAGGCGAACGGCAGGTTGAACTCGTCGGCGTACCGGGCGGCGAGCCGGGGCGTCCGCTTCGGGCCCATGCCGCCGAGCAGGATCGGCGGGCGCGGGTCCTGCACCGGCTTGGGCAGGGCCGGCGAGCCGCTGACCGGGTAGTACGTCCCGGGGAAGTCGAACGTCTGGCCCGGCGGGGTCTCCCAGAGCCCGGTGATCACCGCGAGCTGCTCCTCCAGCCGGTCGAAGCGCTCCCCAAGCGACGGGAACGGGATCCCGTACGCGGTGTGCTCCTCGGCGTACCAGCCGGTGCCGATGCCGAGTTCGACCCGACCGCCGCTCATCTGGTCCACCTGCGCGACGGTGATCGCCAGCGGGCCGGGCAGCCGGAAGGTGGCGGCGGTCATCAGGGTGCCCAGCCGGATCCGTCGGGTGTCGCGGGCCAGGCCGGCGAGGGTGGTCCACGCGTCGGTCGGGCCGGGTTCCCCGCTCACCGAGCCCATCTTCAGGTAGTGGTCCGAGCGGAAGAAGGCGCCGAAGCCGGTCTCCTCCGCGGTGCGGACCACGGCGAGCAGGTCGTCGTAGCTGGCGCCCTGCTGGGGTTCGGTGAAGATCCGCAGTTCCATGACCCGAGCATAGGTAGCCCACCGCAGCAGCGCCGCCGGACGCCGCGTCACCCGGCCGGGCAGGGCATATGCCTTGACAGGAATATGCCTGGCGAGGCATGTTGAACCGGTGACCGTCGACGCGTTCGCCGTGCTCGCCGAGCCGACCCGGCGTGCGATCCTCGACCAGCTCCGCCGGGCCGAGAGCAGCGTGGGCCAGCTCGCGGGCACCCTCGGGGTGAGTCAGCCGACCGTCTCCAAACACCTGCGGGTGCTCCGCGAGGCCGGCTTCGTCGCCTGCCGCACCTCGGCCCAGCACCGCATCTACCGGATCGACGCCCGGCCGTTCCAGGCGGTCGACGGGTGGCTGGCGCCGTACCGCCACCTGTGGACGACCCACCTGGACGCGCTGGAGCGTCACCTCGACAGTCAGGAGCAGTGATGGACAGCGCCCAGTTCCGCCCGGGCCCGCCCGCCGAGGTCGCCCTCGACGACACCGGCGACCGCCCTACCCTGGTCTTCGTCCGCGACCTGCGCCACCGGCCCGACGCGGTCTGGTCGGCGCTGACCGACCCGGCCCGGCTGCGGGAGTGGGCGCCGTTCCTCGCCGACCGGGACCTGGGCTCCCCCGGCGCCGCCGTGCTCACCCTGGTCGACGGCGAGCACACCGAGGACCATCCCGCGACCGTACGCCGGGCCGAGCCGCCGCACCTGCTGGAGTACACCTGGGGCGAGGACCTGCTGCGCTGGGAACTCGTCCCGGCCGGCACGGGCACCCGGCTCACCCTGCGGCACACCGTCGCCGACCGGGGAACCGCCCCGATGGCGGCGGCCGGCTGGCACCTCTGCCTGGACGTGGCCGAGCGCCTGCTCGACGGCGACCCGGTCGGCCCGATCCGGGGCGCGGAGGCCATGGACTTCGGCTGGGCGCAGCTGCGCGACGCGTACGCCGACCGTCTCGCCCCCTGACCACGCCGGGCCGACCGGTGCCCGGCGTGGTCGGCCCGCTCAGACGTACGGCCGGGTGGCGTACGCGGCCCGCAGGGCGGCCAGGCCGGTCTCCTTCGGCGACAGGGTGCCCCAGCCGGAGTTGAAGTAGTTGGTCCGGACGATCCGGGGTCCCCGCTCGGCGTTGAGCTGGGCGATGGCCGCCGGCACGGTCGCGATCCAGGCCGCCTGGTTCGGGATCTCCGCGACCCGCACACCCCACTCGGCGATCAGCACCGGGCGGGAGAGCGCGATCGGGCCGAGGTCCGCCACCGCCCAGTCCTTGGGCCGCCGGAACCGGGCCAGCGCGGTGTGCGTGGCGTTGGTGGCGTACACGTTCCACTGGAGGAAGTCGAGCTTGGCCATCAGCGGCTCCGGGTGGACGCGCTGGTAGCAGGCCCGGTCGAAGCCGGCGACCCCGACCGAGAAGGTGGTGCCGGCGGGCAGCGCCCGGGCCTTGAACCAGTCGACGATGTACGTCATCGCCTGCACCGCCCGGGCGTCCGACTGCGCCCAGGTGTAGGTGACGCCGGATTCGGTGGTGCCGAACTCGTGGTCGGTGTCCAGCTCGGAGGCGAGCTGGATGTTCACCCCGAAGCCCAGGGTCCGGTACTGCGACAGCGCGCGGGCGAACAGCCCGTCGCAGAGCCCGGCTAGGACCTGGCTGTAGCCGTACGCCCGGGGCCAGGTCGTCCCCGGTCGTTGCTGGATGGTCATCGCGGGCGCCGGGACGGTGTAGGTGGTGCCGTCCACGGTGAAGGTCTGCGGCCCGGTGTTGGGCGCGCCGTAGTGCTTCAGCTCCAGCACCATGTTCATCTTCACCCCGGAGCGGCCGAGGGTGATCAGCCACGGCCGGTTGTAGCCGGGGAAGATGTAGCCGTCGGCGAAGCTGCGGTACTGGGTGAGCGACCGGAAGTTGCCGCCCGCCATGTCCGCCGTCGGGTCGGCCCCGCCCGAGAGGTAGTAGCCGCCCAGCACGGGCGCGGCGATCGTGTAGTCGGCGGTGGCGGTGGCGGTACGCCCGCCGTTGTCGCGCACCGTGACGGTCACCCGGGGCATCACGCCACCGCCCGGTGGACGGCCACCGAGCCGTTGTCCGAGACCTTGGCCCAGGTGCGCCCGGAGTCGTCGGCGACGGAGAGGGTGAGCGGGTCGATGACGGCGGTGACCTTGACCGGGGCGCTGCTGTTGCCCTGCGCGTCGGTGACCACGATCGTCACGGTCACCGGTCTGGTGTCGGCGTCGCCGTAGCTGACCGTGAGGGTCATCTGGTCGCCGGGAGAATAGGTCGAGGCGTTCAGGGATGCGGTCGCGGTGGGAGCGGCCATTGCCGGCTCCTCTCTGTGCTCGGTCGCCGGACCGCAGGTCGTGGACGATGCCGGGCCCGGCTGAAGATGTGGGATCGGCGACGGCCGGGCGCGCGTCGGCGCGGCCCGGGGACCGGTCATGGGGTACGGCGAGCCGACCGCGCTCCCGTCGGGGTTCGTGGCGCGGGTCGTTGACTGCCATGAGTGGTGACGTCGCTGTCGGTGATGAGGTGGCACGGTCCCGGGCGCCCGGGACGGTGTCGACCGGAGCGCGGCTCTGCGGTGCCTGGTCGGACCGGCGGTGCGCTGCGCCGGGTCCGCCGCAGGGGCTCCGGCCGGGCTCGGTGATGGCGGTGTCGGCGTGGACGATGCTGTCCCGCCGGGCCCGAGGATCGGAATGGGGCCCGCCACCCTTACGCCTCTGACCTGCTACAACAGTGCGACGGGAAGGCCCTCGGCGTCCTGTCCGGAATCCGACGGCGGTTACGTCGGCCAGGTGACTGCGTCACCGGCGGAGCTGTGCAGCGACCCGTTCCCGGGCGTTCCTCGGCCTCAACCGGCTCTGCGGGCTCTGCGGGTCACTCCCCCGGGTGCCCCTGCGGCCGCGCGGTCCGACCGCCCGCCCGGGCGTGGGCTCAGCCTCGTCCCCGGTCTCCGCGGTCCCGACGCAGGCGGTGGGCGCCGAAGCTCACCGCCGTGGAGCCGGCCGCCATCCCGACCAGGACCAGGACCGCGCCCACCACCCAGAGGCCGGAGTCGTCGGTCGACGCGGCCCGCCAGGACCAGGCGACGGTGAAGGTCGCCGTCATGGTCGCCGCGGCCAGCAACGGGTTGAGATACCAGCCACCCAGGGCCGCGAGCAGCGCGAGGGTGAGCACGCATCCGACGACCTGCCACGGCTCGTACGGGCCGCTGGTCGAGCCGGTCACCGGGTCGACCGTGTAACGGGTGTCCCAGCCCAGCCAGCACCACCAGGTGGCGAGCGTCGCCACCGCCAGGGCCGGCAGACCGAGAAGATCACGCACGCGCGTCGTCAGGTTCACCCCAGGATCATCGTCGGTCGACCCGCTCCCGTGAATGAGCATTCGTACTCAACGGGCGACGTCCGGCACGACGGGCCGGCCTCCTCGCGGCGGCATCCCCGATCCGCGCCCTTACACCCTCGTCGACGTCGGTGAACCACTCCCCGTCCTCGTGCCGCCGGCGGAGGACGCCGCACACCGAGGTCCGTCGATCCCCCGGGGCGGCGGGGCGGAGGTCGGGGGCCGTACAGTGTGCGCACCATTTGATCAAGGAGGGTGCCGTGACCCAACCGCCGAAGGTGCCGGGGCCCCCGGCCGGCGAGGCGTCCGACAGCGCTGGTGACGCGGCACCCGGGAGCCCACCGCCGCAGTTGCTCGTCATGCCCGCCGTCGACGGGGCGCCGACGCCCATGACGTGGCCGGGGACGGACGACGGAACGGCCTGGGCGATTCCCGTCCAGATCCCGGCCGGCACCCGTGGGTACGCCGTGTTCATCCCCCTGGTCCCGGTCGACCCCTCGTCGCCGCAGGCGCAACCGGCCCCGTCGACGCCGGCGCCCGTCGCCGGCCCGGCCACCGGGACGCCACCACGCCCGATCGCCGAGACCGGTGCCCGACCGCCCGCGGATCCCGCGCTTCGTGCGGGTGACGACGGGTCGGACGGAGTCGACGTTCCCTCGGGCGAGGCCGCCCTCACCGGAAGGCCTTCCACCGGGACGCCTTCGACCCAGACGCCCTCGACGCAGGCCGCCTCCGCCGGGACGTCCCCGACCGGCACCGCGCCCGCCGGCGGCACGCCGCCA
>NZ_JAMOKF010000256.1 GCF_023656545.1 Micromonospora phytophila
CCGCCGGCGTAGCCGCGCTCCACCAATGGTGCCGCCCTGCTTCGAGTAGCGGTGCCCGACGCACGCGGAATCCCATCCGCTCGAGCACGACTACCGCCTGCTCGAGGTCGGGCTCGTAAGCGGCATGGAGCGGCCCGGACAGCGATGCGATAACGACGAGATCTCCGGGCCTCAGGGCACGAGGTCGAAGCGGTTGAGGCAGTGCGGGACCGGTCACCGATGCAGTGTCCCCACAGGCGCAACAACACGCTACACACTTACCGATCGACCGCCCAGCAGGCCGAGCCCGCACAGCCCCGGCCGGTCCCAATACGGGAGCCGACCCCGGGGGAATTACGTGAGCGCCCACAGCCGGTTCCTGCGCAGCTGCGAGATTGTCCCGTCGACCGGTCGCGTCAGGCCAACCGCCCTCGTGCCGGCGGCTGTGGAGCTGGAGCGAGAGATGGCCAGTGTCCATTGAGTGGTATCGCCGCCTGGTGGAACGGGAGTATTAGGATCGATTGGTTCGAGCGGGCTTCGGGGGCGGAATGCAGGTGACGGTACGTAAGGCGGCGGCGGCCGATACTGCGGCGTTAGGCGGCCTGCGGTGGCGGCGGCTGACCGAGGAACGCGGCTATACCGGGACAGACCACGCCGCATTCATGGAAATGTTTTGCGCGTGGGTCACCGACCATTGCTCGACCCACTTGCCTTTCCTTGCTGAGATCGACGATGACGTGGTCGGAATGGCCTGGCTGATGGTCGCTGACCGGGTACCGACTCCCGCACGTCGACGTCGTCGGAGCGGCGACGTTCAGTCGGTGTACGTGGTGCCTGATCTGCGTGACAGCGGGATTGGTGCCGTCTTGCTGGAGGCCGTGTTGGCCGAGGCGCGCAAGCTGGACCTGGAGCACGTAACCGTCCACTCGAGCGAACGAGCAGTGCCCTTCTACCAGCGGGTGGGCTTCCAGCACGACCAGAGCTGGCTCCGCTGGCAACCGGAGTGAAGCTACTGAGCGCGCTGAAGCTCGCCGATGAACGACTCGATCCGGTCGAGGTCTTCTGGTTGCAGGCCGCGGTTCGACTTGGGCGCGATCAAAAGAGCTTGCCCACTGGCCGTCAACTCGTCACGGAGGCGGCCCGGCGCGGGCAGTGCGTCGTCGTCGGTCCAGACAAGTCGGCGGCCCTCGGCCAGAGCGGCGCGAGCCGCAGCAAGCTTCAGCGGCCAACAAGCAGGGCCCCGTGGCATCGGATCAGCAGAGATCGCCCGAGCCAGCGGAGGCAGTCGCCACAGGTACTCAAGCCGATGAGCATCCGGGCACCAGGTGGTGCACCAACGGACGTCCACCATGCCGGACTCATGAAGGAGCCGGATCCGGTCGATCAGAGCTGGCGCCCAACGGACTACGTATGGCACCCGGTCGGTGTCCGACCAGACCTGGCTTTTCCTGGGTGGCCCGCCCCAGCCTGGCCGGTTCGCGTTGATGACCCCGTCCACGTCCAGCAACCACACCGGGCCTTCGAGAGACAGGTCCATCTCTGCTTCGTCACCACCCAGTCTGGCCACGACCGCACAGTAGAGGACCCGGCGCGGTTGCGGTTGAGCCTGTTGATGCCGCATCCGACGGCGTGGCGCTCCTGGTAGATGTTCGGATCGAAGGCTGGCGGGCACCCACCGCTGGCTCGTCGGAGCGCTTCCCAACTGTAGATAACCTAACAGTGATCTTGCGCGAGCGGTATCCGGCAGACGACCGACTGCGCAGGTCAGCGGCGGTGGCTAGGTTCGCCGAATGCCCACCAACATGATCACTGCGGATTCCGCAGGCACCTGGACTCTCGGCGACCTGACCGTCAACCGGATCGGATTCGGCGCGATGCGCCTGACGGGCAGCGGCAGCGCGGCGAGCGACCGCGTCCGGGTCGTCGGCGTGCTGCGCCGGGCGGTCGAGCTCGGTGTGAACCACATCGACACGGCGGCGTTCTACTTTTCGCCGCTCAGGTCGGCGAACGAGTTGATCAACAAGGCGCTGTCGCCGTACGCCGACGACCTGGTGATCACGACGAAGGTCGGGCCGGGCCGCGACCCCTCGGGGGAGTGGCTGCCGCTGGCCCGGCCGGACCAGCTGCGCGGGCAGGTCGAGGAGAACCTGCGCCAGCTCGGCCGCGACCATCTGGATGTCGTGAACCTGCGCCAGCACGGGCTGGACTCGGTCGCGGAGCACTTCGGCGCCCTGGCCGACCTGCGAGATGCCGGACTCATCCGGCATCTCGGCCTGTCGAACATTCGCCCGCAGCACCTCGCGCAGGCGCAGGCGATCGCCCCGGTGGTCTGCGTGCAGAACCCGTACGGCGTCGACACCCGACGCATGCACGACCAGTTCGTGCGCACCTGCGGCGAACAGGGTGTCGCGTTCGTGCCGTTCTACGCGATCGCCGGCGACGGACGTGAGGCCGGTGGCGTGGCCGCCAACGCGGCGGTGCATGCCATCGCGCGCACGCACGGCGCGACGCCGGCACAGGTGCGGATCGCGTGGACCCTCAGCCGCGGGCCGCACCTGCTGGCCATTCCCGGCACCGGCAACCCCGATCATCTGGTCGAGAACCTGGCCGCCGGGGCGCTGCGCCTGTCGCCGGACGAGTTGGCCAGCCTCGAGTAGCGGCGCCCGGCAGGGTTCAGCCCTGCCACGAGACCACGATCGTCGACGAGAGGTCCGTCATTTGCAGACAGCGACAACGTCCATCCCCATCCCGCCGCCGAACAGGTCATGGCTCGTTGCCCGAGGACTCATCCCCGATTACGGCCCTCGGCGCGTCCTGGCCATCGCGACCTTCGTCAACATGCTCGGAAGTGGCATCTTCATGGCCAGCGCCGTGCTCTTCTTCACCCGCTTCGTGGGGCTCCCCCTCGCGCAGGTTGCCCTGGGCATGGGCATCGCGGCCCTCGTCGGGCTGCTCGCCGGGATCCCGATCGGGCATCTCGCCGCTTGGGCCTCGATTCGGTACGTGGCCCAACGCTCACCCCGACTCATTTGGCCTAAGCCGATGCCAGCCAAGATGGCCAAGTGGATCTCGGCGGGGCTATGCGCGCGCTGAGGGCCGCCGACGAGGCGCTGCCGCAGGCGGAAGAACACGCCGCGCAGCTCGCTCGGCAGGTCAAGGCCGAGGCGCGCGCCCGGGTCGAGCAGGCGCGCGCCGAGCTGCACCGGGCCATCGTGGCTGAGTACCGGGCCGGCGCACGGCAGGTGGATCTGGTCAAGCGAACCGGCTACAGCCGCGAGCGGGTACGGCAGATCTTGCGTGCCGGCGGCGTCGAGGCTGACTGACCCTCTCGCCGACAGCATCGAAGGTTCGCGCAACGGTCCGCCTGACACGGGAGAACGAAGCATTGACGGAAGAGACGATCGGGACCGACGTTGTCCGTAGCGCCCTGGTCGAGGCGTGCCCGGGCATCCGAGTCGCGGACATCCGTCGGCTCGACGTCGGCTACACCAGCCGGCAGTGGGTCGCGGACACGGACGAGGGCCCGCTGCTGGTGAAGACACCGATGCGGGACACCGACCCGGAGCACCTGCGGCGGCTGGTCGCCACTACCCGTCGCGCCGCCGAGGGCGGCGTCCCGGTGGTGCGGTTCCGCGCCTTCGTGCCCAGGAGCACCGTCCTTGCGGCACCGCTGCTCGTGCAGGAGTACCAGGACGGCACGCCCGCCGATGAGGCGTGGGAGGCGATGGACTTCGACCGGCGGATGCGGTTCGCCGGCGAGCTGGGCCACCTCGTGGGCCGGATCCACTCCTGCTCCGGCCCGTGGTTCGGTGACGTGCTCGGCAGCGGGAAGTACCCGGACATCCAGACCTTCCTGCACGCCCTCGTCGACTCCCGGCTGGCCGAGGCGCCGGAGGACCTCACCTCGATCGGACGCGTCGGCCTGTCCGCGGCGATCCACCGCGCCGTCGACGCCGTACACCCGGAGGGCGCACCGTCGCTGACCCACGGGGACCTGTGGCGTCCGAACGTGGTCCTCCGCGAGGGACGGATCGCCTGTCTGCTCGATTTCGAGCACGGGTGCTACTCGGACCGTTTCCTGGACTTCGGCAAGCTCGATGAGCACGTCTTCACCGATTTCCCCGAGGGACGAGCGGTCTTCCTGGACGCCTACGACGAGGTGTGCGCGCTGCCGGACGACTGGGAGTCCAGGGTTCGGCTCGGTCACGCTCTCCACGCTCTGTCGATGAGCGTCTACTTCCTGCGCTGGACCCCGAGGTGGGCACCGCAGTACGTGCGCGAGTTGGAGGAGTGGGTGAACACCCAGGCGTGACAGGCCGGTCTCAGAACTTGCTCGACCCTGCGCCGAGTGGTCACACAGGTTCGACGGTGTCCAGGAGCGTAACCCGGCCGGGCCGTTCGACGGTCGCCCAGACGCCGAACGTCATGTCGTGGTGCTCGCCGACGGTCCTCAGGAGTTCCCCGTGCTCCGGGGCGCCCTCCTGGGCGAGGTCGATCATGACGCACCGGGTGAGCCGTTGGCGTGGTCGCAACACGACCTCGGAGCCGATGCGGACGTCTCGGCCGAGCCATCCGTCTTCGACGAAGTCACTGCCCGGTGTGTCGACGAGCAGGTTGGCCCGGAACCGTACCGGGGCGACGGGCTCTCCCAGGAGGTCATGGAGCCGTCGTAGCGCGGCCGTGCTGATCAGGCTCACCGGCCCCTCGTCGTGATGCATGATCGACGCCTCACGCTCGATCGTCACGGGCCGAGCGAGCACCTCGCTGACCGCCTCGTGCGCGACCGGCTCATCGGCCGTGAAGCGACGCCCGTCGGGCAGTTCGACGACCGGCACCGGATCTCCGGAGTGCCCGCGAAGCGAGAGCAGCCCCGGCATCCGGCGGAAGCGGCGGGTGCTCTTTCCGCTGCCCAGCTTCCCGTCCGCGTCCCGCACCGCCCACAACCGGTCACCGACCAGACCCCGCTGCTCGACCTCGACGGTCTCCAGTTGCTCACCGCCCAACGACTTGATCGGATACCTGCGAATCTCGATCAGCTTCATCCGCATCACCTTAAGCCGGACCGACGACGGTGGCGGCTGAGCAGCGCCGGTATCGGTCGTAGCCGTGGCTACGTCGGCGCTGCCGGAGTCGACGCGGCACCTCGCCTAGGATGGGGCTCATGAGCGCTGAGGCCGTCGGCATGCACATGCCCGCCGTCGTGACGCTCGACGACGTGGCGGCGATGAACGCCGCCGATCCGAACGGCCACCGCTACGAGACCAGCCCCGAGGGGGTCCTGTCGGTCATGCCGCCGCCCGACTCGGAACACGCGATGATCGCCAGTCGCCTCTTCGCGTGGCTCATCATGGCTGGTTGGCCCGCCGAGCAGGTACTCCAGGCCGCGGGGGTGCGCATCTCCGGGCCGCAGGGTGACGGCGGCCGCATTCCCGACCTCACGGTGTGGCGCAAGCCGCCGCCCGGGGGTGTGTGGTCAGCCGCCGGCGACGTCGTGTTGGTGATCGAGATCGTCTCGCCCGGCTCGGAGGCGATGGACTCGGTCACGAAGGTCCGCGAGTACGCGTCGGCGGGGATCCCCCAGTACTGGGTGGTGGACCGGGACGGGGCGCAGACGGTCACCCTGCACCGACTCGCCGGGCAAGGTGGCTACGAGGAGCGGGCGCGGATGCCGTTGGCGTGGCTGCTCCAGACCTCGCCCGCCGATCACCTGGACTGAGCCGGCGACGCGCCTCGCGGCGTGATCGCGCTGGACACACCCTCGTATGGTTCGCCCATGGCGCACCAGATCTGGGCCGACGGCGAGGCATACGAGGCGTACGTCGGCCGGTGGAGTCGCCCGGTCGCGGCGGAGTTCCTGCGCTGGCTGGACCTGCCACCCGGCCTGAGCTGGCTGGACGTGGGCTGCGGGACCGGCGCGCTGACCTCGACGGTCCTGGCGCTGGCCCAGCCGGCGCGGGTCACCGGCATCGACCGGTCCGAGGGCTTCGTGGCCCATGCCCGCACCCGGATCGGGGACCCGCGGTCGGCCTTCCACGTGGGCGACGCCCGGTCGTTGCCGCTGCCGGACGAGAGCGTCGATGTCGTCGTCAGCGGGCTGGCGCTCAACTTCGTGCCCGACCAGGCGCGGGCCATGGCCGAGTTCGCCCGGGTCGTCCGGCCGGCGGGTGTGGTCGCCGCCTACGTCTGGGACTACGCCGAGGGCATGGCGATGATGCGCCACTTCTGGGACGCGGCCGCGGTGCGCGACCCGTCCGTGGCGGGGCTGGACGAGAGCCGCCGCTGGTCGGGGTGCGATCCGGAGTCACTGGGTGCGCGCTGGGTCGACGCCGGCCTGCGGGGCGTGTCGGTGCGCCCCGTCGAGGTGCCGACGGTCTTCGCCGACTTCGCCGACTACTGGACGCCGTTCCTGGGTGGTCAGGGGCCAGCTCCCGCGTACGTCATGTCGCTGGCCGAGCCGGACCGCGCCGACCTGCGCGACCTGCTCGCCGCCCGCCTGCCCACCGAGCCGGACGGGTCGATCCGGCTCACCGCCCGGGCCTGGGCGGTGCGGGGAACAACGCCGAGCTGAACCCGGACCGGCATCGCGGTGGGAGCTGACGACCGAACCCGGCGGTGCCGGGTTCGGTCGTCAGCGAGCCCTGCCCGACGCCCCCGGCGGACCGGGGGCGTCGGGCTTCGCCGCCGTGGCTACCGGCGGGTCTTGGGCAGGTCGAACTGGTCGGCGGCCTTGCAGTCGCGGGGACCGCCGACGCCGCCCGGGCCGACCCGGTCGAGCGCCTGGCGTGCCCGCACCCGGCCCAGGTTCCAGGCGTACCAGGGGTCCGGCTCTTCCAGGTCGTCGGCGATCCAGCTCAGCGTGCAGCGGCGCACCGGGTCGGGCAGGCCGGCCAGGGCCGGCGTCGCGTCGGCCGAGAGCGCCCGCAGGTACCAGGCGTCGATCTTCCCCGTCTGCTCGTAGCGGGCGATGTTGCGGCGGGCCGCGTAGTCCTCGGGGTTGACCACGGCCAGGCTGAGCAGCATCACCACGGCGAGCGCCACGGTCATCCGGGGGATCCAGGTGCCCCGCCACTTGAGCCCGGCCACCAGGATCATCAGGAACACGGTGCCGAGGAGCAGCTCGAACGCCATGACGAAGAGGCGTTCCCCGGTGAAGCTGTAGACCTTCTGGTACGTGTACATGCGCGACAGCGCGGAGACCACGATGACGAAGCTGAGCGCGCTGAGCAGGCCGAGCAGGATCCGGAGCAGGTTGCGCTCCACCGGCCGGTCGCGCCGTGCCCAGCGGGCCACGCCGCCGAGCACCGCCAGGGTCAGCATCGTGACGATGACCAGCTGCCAGAACCCGCTGCGGGCGTACTCGGCGTAGCTGAGACCGGCGGTGCGCAGCACGTGCCGCTGGCCGCCGAAGAGCACGGTGAACTGCACCGCCACGAAGCCGCCGAAGAGCAGCGTCAGCGCGGTGATGACGGGCGCCCATTCCACGACGCCGAGCCGGCGGGTGCTCGCCCTGTCCACCGTGGAGAGGCCGGGCGGCGCGGAGAGCGTGTAGACGGCGGCGACGGCGCTCAGCCCACCCACGGCCGCGAGGAAGATCCACCGGAACACCGCGCCGACGCTGACCTCGGGCACGATCTCGCCGAGGACCACGGAGAAGGCGCCGTCGGCCGACGAGAGGAGCGCGCCGAAGACCACCAGCGCGGCCACGGTGGCCGCGGCCGACCCGACGATGCGACGGACCAGGCTCGGGTCCGCCGGGGCCTGGAGGTGGTCGCGCACCCACGGAATCCCGCGGAACGCCGCGAACGGCGCCGCCACCAGGCTGAACAGGATCGAGCGTACGAGCCGGCCGCCCACGATCGCCAGCGTCGCGCAGCCGAGCGCGCCGAGGACGCAGAACGTCACCAGCCACCAGGCGTTGCGGAAGGTCAGCACGGACAGCAGGGCCAGGGCGGCAACCAGCAGAAGGTGATCGTGGCCCGGGAGCTGTCCCGGCCGCTGAAGCTCTTCATCGCCGCCCAGCCGACCCGCGGCGTCGACGTCGGCTCCATCGAGTTCATCCACAGCCGGGTCATCC
>NZ_JAMOKF010000257.1 GCF_023656545.1 Micromonospora phytophila
GTCACCGCGAAGGCCCCGGGTCGGGCCGCGGCGAGCCGGCCGGCGAGTTCGTCGGCGGCGGGCGCGGGGCCCGCGACGGCGACCGGCAGGTCGCGCGGGGCCAGGTTTGCCGCGGGAGCGGCGAACAGGGGTACGAGCAGCGCCTGGACGCCCACCGCGAGGGCGGCGAGCGCGACGGCGAGCACCAGGGGCGACCGGGTACGGGTCGGCATCATCCACTCCTAAAACGAACGCTCATTCTATTTACCCACCCAGACTCCTCCCCTCGCACTCCCGCTGTCAAGAACGAACGTTCGCTTTACGATGTATGCCGTGCCACGCGTCTCCGAGCAACACCTCGCCGCCCGCCGACGTCAGATCGTCGACGCCGCCCGCCGCTGCTTCCTGCGCGAGGGCTTCCACCGCACGACGATGCAGGACGTCATCGCTGAGGCGGGGCTCTCGGTGGGCGCCGTCTACCGCTACTTCCCGAGCAAGGCCGACCTGATCAGAGCAATCGCCGAAGAGGCGGTCGGGGGCGCCGAGGCGGTCCTCGGCGAGCTGGCCCGACGGGAACCCCCGGTGCCGCTGCTGGAGGCGCTCGACAGCGCGCTGGCGTACGTGGACAGCCAGGCCGGGGACGACGGCCTGCTGCGGATCGCGATCCAGGTCTGGGGCGAGGCGCAGCGGGACCCGGCACTGGGCGAATTCGTCGCCGGCAAGTACGCCCGCGTCCGCGGGCACTTCGAGATCCTGGTCCGGCGGGCGCAGCGCACCGGCGAGGTGCCCGCCGACGCCGACCCGGAGGCCGTCGCCGCGGCGCTGTTCGCCCTGGTCCCCGGCTGGTTCCTCCAGCGCATCCTCACCGGCGGCCCCGACCGCGAGACCTACCTGGCCGGCGTCCGCACCCTGCTCAGCCTCTCCCCGCCCCCTCCCGTCCCGCCGACGCGGGGGTGACGAGAGGCCACCTGGCCCCGACGAGTCCCCGGTCGACGGGACGTGCGGGCAGGGGTGGGCGGCGACGGGTCAGGCGAGGCGCCAGACCTGGAAGGTGGGGCCGTCGGCGGGGAGGGTGACCGTGCCCTCGGCGTCGGGGCGCAGGGCGGGGGCGCCGCCGTACACGTTCTCGCCGACCGGGAGGCCGGTCAGCCGGACGGGCCGGCCGGCGGCCCGGCGGGCCAGCACCAGCACCGAGCCGGTCGGGGCCTCCCGGAGGAAGACCAGGGTGTCCGCGTCGGCGTGCAGCCGGCGCAGGCCGCCGTGGCGCAGCGCGGGCTCGGCGCGGCGCAGCGCGATCAGCGAGCGGTAGGCGGCGAAGGTGCCGGCGTCCCAGCTCTCCGGCCGGTGCCACGGCATCGGGGTCCGGGACTCCTCGCCGTTGGTGCCGGTCAGACCCAGCTCGTCACCGGCGAAGATCATCGGAGTGCCGGGCATGGTGGCGAGCAGGCCGGCCGCGACCTCGTGGCGGGCGGCGTCGCCGACCACGGTGCGGATCCGGGCCGAGTCGTGCGAGCCGAGCAACTGCCACGAGTGGGTGTACGACCGCCAGGAGACCAGCGAGCGGTACGTGTCCATGGTGGCCAGCACGGCGTCGGTGTCCCGGCGGACCACCCCGCCGGGGGTGCCGAGGAAGTTCGGCACCGGCGCGTCGCCGTGCCGCAGCCAGGACCAGACCGGGTCGGTGAAGCCGACGTAGTTCATCGTGCCGTGCCAACCGTCGCGGTCAAGGTCGCCGGTGTGGTCGTGGCCGTGCTCGGCCATCAGCAGCCCGTCGGCGCGGGTCTGCGCGACCACCCGCCGCAGCAGCGCCGCCACCTCGTGGGTGTACGCGTCAGCGCCCCGCCGGCCGGTCATGTTCGCCACGTCCACCCGCCAGCCGTCCAGCCCGTACGGCGGGCGCAGCCAGCGGCGCAGCAGCGAGTCGTCGGCGGTGGCGAAACGCCGGCGCAGCTCGGCGCTGCCCCAGTTCAACTTGGGCAGCGACTTGACCCCGTTCCAGGTCTCGTACGACGGCTCCAGGTCGCAGCGCGGCGTCAGACGCGCCGAGCTGGAGTTGTCGCAGCCGGTCACCTCGTCGAAGTAGTACAGCTCCCGCTCGGCGGCGTACACGTCGGAGACGGCGGTGGTGAACCACTCGTGCGCGTCGCCGGTGTGGTTGCTGGTGATGTCGCCGAGCAGCCGCCAGCCCCGGGCGCGTACGGCGTCGGCGAGCCGGGCCAGCGCGGCGTCCCCGCCGAGCAGCGGGTCGACCGTGTCGAAGCTGGCCGCGTCGTAGCGGTGATTGGAGCGGGCCGGGAAGATCGGGGTCAGGTAGACGGTGTTGACGCCGAGCCGGTCCAGGTGGTCCAGCCGCCCGGTGACGCCGTCCAGGTCGCCGCCGTAGAACTGGTGCGGGGTCTGCGGGCCGCGCCCGATCACCGGGGTGTCCCAGTCGCACGGGATCGCCCAGTCGGGCAGGGCCCGCCGGTCGGCGGCGGCGGAGCGGGCGAACCGGTCCGGGAAGATCTGGTAGATCACCGCGTCGCGGGCCCAGGCCGGCGGCGGGGTGTGGGTGACCAGCTTGAAGTCGCCGTTGTCGGGCACGTCGTGGCCGACCAGGCCGGCGGCGTTGAGCCAGCGGTAGCCGCGCGTCCCGGAGAGCATGAACCGGTAGTTGCTGACCGGGTTGCGGGCCTGCACCGGCACCCGCCACCAGACGTCGCCGCCCTCGGTGCGGTCGACGACCGCCTCGGTGAACCGGGGCTCGCCGTCGCCGGTGGTGCGCACGTGCACCTGGCGGACGTCGGCGCCGGCCGGCACCCGGACGAAGACGTCGACGGTGTCGCCGAGCGAGGGTTCCTGCTCGGGGACGTACAGGGCGGATCCGTCGTGGTGTGGCGACAGGGGCATGGCGCTGCCTTTCGCGTCGGTCGGACGAGGAGAGAGGTGGGTCGCCCGCCGCGGCCGGTCTCCCGGCCGCGGCGGTCGGCCCGTGACTGCTCCGGTGTACGTCGTCCCGACGCCCTTGCCGCGCAGCTGGGCGTGGTCAGGTGGTGGTGGGATCCGTCCCGCGGACCCGACCACGGACCTGCACCCGCGTGCGGAGTGGCACCCCTCGCCTCGCCCTCGGCGAAGAACGCCCACCCCTCCGACTAATCCCTCGGCGAGAACGGCCACCCCTCCGACTAATCCCTGGGCGAAGAGCGGCCACCCCTCCGACCAACCCCTGGGATTCACCCCTTGACGGCTCCGGAGGTCAGCCCGGAGACGATGTAGCGCTGGAGCAGTTGGAACACCAGCACCGTGGGGATCGCGGTGAGCAGGGTGCCCGCCGCGAAGATCCCGAAGTTGTTGTTGCGCTCACCGGCCACCAGGCCGAACATGCCGACCGCGAGGGTCTTCGAGTTGGTGTTGGTGAGGAAAACGTTGGCGAGGATGAACTCGTTGATCGAGCCGATGAAGGCGAGCAGCCCGGTCACCGCCAGGATCGGCGCCACCAGCGGCAGCATGATCCGGAAGAAGACCTGGGCGTGCGACGCGCCGTCCATGGTGGCCGACTCGTCCAGCTCCTTCGGCAGGGTGTCGAAGAAGCCCTTCATCAGCCAGGTGTTCGCGCCCAGCGCGCCACCCATGTAGAGCAGGAACAGGCCCCACGGGGTGTTGAAGCCGATCGACGGCCACAGGTCGGTGACGGTGGTGAAGATCAGGAAGATCGCCACGATCGCCAGGAACTGCGGGAACATCTGGATCAGCAGCAGCGTGAGCAGCCCGACCCGGCGGCCGGCGAACCGCATCCGGGAGAACGCGTACGCGGCCAGCGCCGACAGGAAGATCGACGCGAAGCTGGCCACCCCGGCGAGCAGCAGCGAGTTCAAGAACCAGTGGGCGAACGCCGTCTCGGAGAACAGGTTGGCGAAGTTCTCGAAGGACGCGCCGGTCGGCAGCAGTTCGGTGGAGGAGAGCGTGCCCAACGGGTTGAGCGCGGCGGAGATGACGAACAGGATCGGGAAGAGGCTGAACGCCACCGCGAGCGCCCCGACCAGGTGCCGCCACCCGACCTGGGTGAACCAGCGGCCCCTGGACCGGCCGGTCGCGTTGCGGTTGGCGACGGGCGCCTCGGCGTGGGTCGTCACGAGTACACCTCCTCCTGCCTGCGGGTACGCGAGAAGCTGATCGCGGAGACCACGGCCACGATCGCGAAGATGAAGATCGAGACGGTGGCGGCCAGGCCGTACTCGGCGCCCTGCGCGCCGAAGGCCAGCCGGTAGGTGTACGTGATCAACAGGTCCGTGGCGCCGCTGCGCGGGTTGTCCGCGGGGAACGGCCCACCCTCGGTGGTGAACCAGATCGCGTTGATGTTGTTGAAGTTGTACGCGAACGAGGCGATCAGCAGCGGCGAGATGGCCACCAGCAGCAGCGGCAGGGTGACCGCCTTGAAGGACTGGAAGGGGGTCGCCCCGTCGACCGAGGTGGCCTCGGTCAGCTCCCGCGGGATGGCCTGGAGCGCACCGGTGGCGACCAGGAACATGTACGGGTAGCCGAGCCAGAGCTGCACCAGCAGCACCGCGAGGCGGGCGGACCACGCCTCGCCGAACCAGTCGACACCGAGCCCGAAGAGGTTGTTGACCAGGCCGAAGTCGGTGTTGAACATGTCCCGCCAGACCAGCAGCATCGCGAACGACGGCATGGCGTACGGGAGGATCAGCACCATCCGGTAGAGGTTGGTGCCGCGCATCCGGGGCGAGTGCAGGGCCAGCGCGATGCCCATGCCGAGCAGGAAGGTGAAGCCGGTCGAGCCGATCGCGAAGGCGAAGTTCCAGACCAGCGTGCCGAAGAACGGGCCGGAGATGTTCGGGTCGGTCAGCACCCGGCTGAAGTTCTCCAGGCCGACGTTGACCTTCCAGCCCTGGGCCAGCCGCTCGCCGTCGGGGGCGACGAAGGAGCCGACCGACTCGTCGGCGGTCCAGATCTTGCCGCTCTCGCTGTCCTTGATGCAGTCGCAGCCCTCGTCGTACGCGCGGACCGCGGTGCCCTCGTACGCCCGGGACAGGCCGGAGGAGCGCAGCGCGCCGCCGGAGGTCGGCACCACCAGGTCGGTGATGTCCTTGCTGCGGGCGCTGGCCTGGCCGAAGTTGAGGATGGTGTAGCCCTCGGCGGCGGTGACCTTGCCGCCGGGCGCCACGGTGACCTGGCCGGCGTCGAGGGCCTTGAGCCCGTCGGCGTCGCCGATCGAGACGGTGCCGCTCTTCGGGTCGGTGACCAGGAAGACCAGCGGGCCGGTGGTCGGGTCGCCCTTGGTGGCGACGGAGAGCGGGTACTGGGCGGAGCCGGGGACCTGCTTCACCGACGAGCTCTGGATGGCGACGATCGCGTCGGACTTGTCACCGCGGTGACCGTCGCCGAAGTTCGTGAAGGCGGTGCTGGCGGTGTAGAGCACCGGGAAGACCTGGAACACGATCAGGAAGATCGTTCCCGGGATCAGGTACTTGGCCGGGATGTGCTGGGGAGTCAGGTAGAGGTAGAACAGGCCGGCGGTGGTCGCCAGCAGGATGGCCAGGCCCACCCAGTACTTCGCCTCGATGAGCGGGAAGGCCGCCCAGATCGCGATCCCGGCCACCAGGCCGAGCAGGACCACCTTGACGACGAGGCCGGTCAGGGTGATCGGCGCGTGGTACCGCGCGTCACGGGACTTGCGCGGGAGCCCGGAACGGGCGGGCTCCCGGCCCGGGGTCTGCGTGGCAGACCCCGGGCCGGACAGCGACGCGCTCATTACTTGATCTGACCGGAGATCGTCTTGCCGGCGGCGGTGATGGTCTTGGCCGGGTCGGCGCCACCGATGACGGCGGCCTCGGCCTTGCCGAACGGGTCCCAGATCGCGGCCATGGCCGGGATCGCCGGGAGCACCTGGCCGTTCTTGCCGGCCTCGGAGAACTTGGCCAGGTCCGGGTCGGTGCCCTTGACCTGGTCGAAGGCGGCGGTCAGCGCCGGCGGACGCGGCTCGGCGTTGTACAGCGCCACGGCCAGGTCGGGCTTGGTCACGTAGTTGGTGACGAACTCCTGGGCCAGGGCCTTGTTCTTGCCCTTGGCGGCGACGTAGAACGACTGGACGCCCACGAACGGCTGGGCCTCCTTGCCACCGGCGAAGCCGGGGACCGGGGAGATGTCGTACTTGATGCCGGCCTTCTTGGCGTCGGCGATCGCCCACGGGCCGGAGACCAGGTAGGCGCACTTCTTGCCGGTGAAGGTGGCGATCGAGTTCTCGCCGGTGATGGAGCGCTTCAACGCACCGTCGCCCTTCTCACCGAGCTTGCCGATCTTCTGGAACGCCGCGATCGACTCCGGCTTGCCGACGCCCAGGTCCTTCGGGTCGTAGTCGCCGTTGGCGGCGGTGCCGAAGAGGTAGCCGCCGGCCGAGGTGTACAGCGGGTAGATGTGGTACGCGTCGCCGTTCTGTCCGGACTGGAGGCAGAGGATCTCGCTGGCCTTCTTCTCGGCCTTGAGCTTCTTGCCGGTGGCGACCAGTTCCTCGATCGTCTTCGGCGCCTCGGGGGCCAGCTCCGTGTTGCGGATCAGCGCGATGTTCTCGGTCGCGTACGGCACGCCGTAGACCTGACCGTTGAAGGTCACGGCCTTGACGGCGGTCTCGTTGAAGGCGCTCTTCTGCTCGGCGGCGAGCTGCACCGGGTCGATGGCGCCGTTCTGCACCAGGTTGCCGATCCAGTCGTGCGCGCCGACCACGACGTCCGGGCCGCTGCCCTGCTGGGAGGCGGTGACGAAGTTGGTCTGCAGGTCCTTGGAGACGGCCTGCACCTCGACGGTGACGCCGTTCTCCTGGCCGAACTTCTCACCGAACGGCTTGAGGGCCGCCGCACGCTTGTCGTCGGCCCAGATGACGAGCTTGCCGCTCGCGGCCTTGGGGGATTCCTTGGCGGCCGGCTCGTCCTTGCTGTTGTCGCCGCAGCCGGACGCCGCGAGCGCCAGACCGAGAACGGCGACCACACCCGCGGTACGGATGCGCATCGGTACTCCTGTCGTTGTGGCGGCCGCCGGGGGAAGGGCGGTCCGCCAGTGGAAACCTCTGTAAGTTCTTGCCAACCGGCGCTGCCATGCCGCGCCGCTGCTCTCGCATGTTGCGGGGACGTTAGCAAGAGGTTGCAGGCAATGGAAGGGCTTGCAAGCGAGTACGCAAGAACTTGCCCGTGAGCTAAAGTTCCGCCATGCGCGCTCGACTGTCCGACATCGCCCAGCAGGCCGAAGTCAGCGAGGCCACGGTGTCGCGGGTGCTCAACGACCGCCCCGGCGTGGCCCCCGAGACCCGGCAGGCCGTCCTGACCGCCCTCGACGTGCTCGGCTACGAACGCCCGGCCCGGCTGCGCAAGCGCAGCGCCGGCCTGGTGGGCCTGGTGGTCCCCGAACTGGACAACCCGATCTTCCCCGCCTTCGCCCAGGTCATCGAGTCGACCCTGGCGCAGAGCGGGTTCACCCCGGTGCTCTGCACCCAGACCGCCGGCGGCGTCACCGAGGACGAGTACGTCGAGATGCTGCTGGACCGGCAGGTCTCCGGGATCGTCTTCGTCTCCGGCCTGCACGCCGACACCGCGGCCAACCACGACCGTTACCGCGCACTGATCGCCCGCCCGCTCCCGATCGTGATGATCAACGGCTATGCGCCCGGCATCGCGGCGCCCTTCGTCTCCTGCGACGACGGCGAGGCGACCGAGCTGGCCGTCGCCCACCTGGTGGCCCTCGGGCACCGGCGGATCGGCCTGATCACCGGACCCGACCGGTTCGTGCCGGTGCAGCGCCGGGTGGCCGGCTTCCGGGCCGCGATGACCCGGCTCGGCGGGCTCGCCGAGGGCGAGCTGGACGACCTGGCCGAGCTCTCGCTCTTCGGCGTGGAGGGCGGCGAGGCGGCCGCCGGACGGCTGCTGGGGCGCGGCGTCACCGGCATCGTCTCCGGCTCGGACCTGATGGCGCTCGGCGCGATCCGGGCCGCCCGGCAGCGCGGCCTCTCGGTCCCCGGGGACCTCTCGGTGGTCGGCTACGACGACTCCC
>NZ_JAMOKF010000258.1 GCF_023656545.1 Micromonospora phytophila
GGGCCCGCCGTCCGGGCGCGCGGCGGTCGTCCCGGCCGACGGTACGAAGCCGAACAACACCCGACGCAACGTGCTGGTCGGGGTGCTCGTCGCGCTGCTGCTGCTCGGCCTGGTGGTGATCGTGCCGCTGCTCACCAGCGACGGCGGTGACGACGGTGGCGGGACCCCGCAGGCCGGCCCGACCACTGCCGCCGCGACCTCGTCGGCCCCGCAGGCCACCGCGCCCGCCGCGCCGCCCCCGACCAGCGCCGCGCCGCCCAGCGCCACGCCCACGGCGAGCGCGTCCACCGATCCGAACGCCCTGCCGGCGGGCTGGACCCTGCACAGGGGGCCGACCTTCTCCATCCCGCTCCCGCCGGGCTGGAGGGCTGGCCGCCCGAACTCGGACACGGTCGTGTTCACCCAGGACAACGGGGTGGGCGAGCTGCTCGTCCAGTGGACGAGCGACCCCAAGGACGACGCCTACGCCGACTGGAAGAGCATCGAGCCGGGCCGGAAGAACCGCGTCAGCAACTATCAGTTGCTGGGCATCGAGCGGTGCGACTACTACCGGACGTGCGCCGACTGGGAGTGGCTGGAGAGCCGCGACGGCACCCGGATCCACGTGCGTAACCGGGGCTTCGTTACGGCCACCAACCGGGGCTACGCCTTCCGCTGGGAGATCGCCGAGAAGGACTGGCAGGCCAATCTGGTCAACTTCGACCGGATCGCGACCGGGTTCGAGCCCGACCGCCAGAACTGAACCGTGGGATTCGTGCCGCCGCGAGATTGATTCGCATGACCTTCCGTCGTACGGGGTACCTGACCTTGCACGACGGAAGGGAGGTACGACATGAGTCACCGACTGAAGAACGCCCGACCCCGGGTGGCACTGTGGATGCTCGTCGCCCTCGGCGACATCGTCCTGCTCCTCGTCAGCGCCGGCCTGCCGGTGTTGTTCGCCCTGCTCAGCGTCGTGACCGTGACCGTCGCCGGAGTGGGTGTCTGGCGGCTGACGCGACGCGGCACCCTCGCCCGCAACGACACGATGGCCGTCCCCGTGGCGGCCCGACGCCGGGCCTGAGCCCGGCCCCGGATGGCGTGGCGGCAGCCGGACCAGTTGTCACCCGTACGGTGACAGCCGATCCCGCTGCCGCCAACCGCCTCCCCAGGCGGTGTCCGGCTCAGGTGTTGTTGGCGAGCGCGATCAGCCGGGTCCGGTCGCCGTTCCAGTAGTTCCGGTCGACGCCGCCGCTGATCCCCGCGACGCTGCCCCGATCGGTGTACTGCCAGAAGCTCCAGAACGGCGCGCCGGCCGGCAGGGTGCCGACCGTGCTGGACCACCGGGCGATCCAGAGCGGGTGGTTGCCCCAGGGCCCTGTCCAGCTGCCGGTGCACTGGTTCCACCAGCTGGTGGTGGTGTAGATGACGGCGTAGCGGCCGGTGCGGGCGCGGTAGGTGTTGAGGAAGTCCTGGACCCAGCTGCGCATGCCGGTCGTGCTGAGGCCGTAGCAGTAGCCACCGGCGTACGGGTTGGCCTCGAGGTCCAGCGCGGCGGGGAGGGTGCGGCTGTCCGCCGACCAGGCGCCGCCGTTGGAGGCTAGGTAGTTGGCCTGGGTCGAGCCGGCGGAGATGTTGGGCCGGGCGAAGTGGTACGCCCCGCGGATCACCCCGGCGTTGTAGGCGGCCACGTAGTTCGTGTTGAACCTCGGGTCCTTGTAGCTGGTGCCCTCGGTGGCCTTGATGAAGGCGAACTGGATGCCCGAGTTGCGGACGCTGGTCCAGTTGATGGCGCCCTGGTAGTGGGAGACGTCGATCCCGGGGACGGTGGCGGCCGCTGCGGGTCCGGCGGTGCCGACGAGCGCCGCCGCGGTGGCGACGAGGGTGAGGCCGGCGGCGAGCAGTCGGCGCAGCGGTGATCTGGTACGGGTCATGGATGCCTCCAAGGACGCCGGTTGATTGACGCTCATCTTTGGAGGTAAGTGCCCTAGATCGCAAGGGGTGCTAAAGAAATCTACATAGATGTACGGCGTTGTATGGCGACGGGCCCCGTCCGGTCGACCCAGGGTGAGCTGGCCGCCACGGCGGGTGGCGGCGGTCGGTGGGCCGGCGCCACCCGGAGCCCGGACCGGTAGGCTCGCGCCCCATGGTGTCGATCAACGGGCTGGGCGACCTCTGGGACAAGCTGTTCGGCGCGCAGCCGGACCCGCCGCCGCTGCTGGTGCTGCTGACCGCCGTCGTCGCGCTGGTGGTCGTCTCCACCCGGCTGCCCTGGCGGATCGCCCGCAACGCGATCACCATCGCCCACGAGGGCGGGCACGCGCTGGTCGCCCTGCTCACCGGTCGCAAGCTGCGCGGCATCCGGCTGCACTCGGACACCTCCGGGCTCACCCTCTCCGCCGGCCGGCCCGCCGGCCCGGGGATGATCCTCACCCTGCTCGCCGGCTACGTCGCCCCGCCGCTGATCGGGCTGGCCGGCGCGTGGCTGCTCGGCGGCAACCGGATCACCCTGCTGCTGTGGGTGGCCGTGGCGCTGCTGCTCGCCATGCTCGTCATGATCCGCAACGTCTTCGGGGTGCTCTCGCTGCTGGTCACCGGTGGGGTCGTGCTCGCCGTCTCCTGGTTCGCCACGCCGCAGGTGCAGGCCGCGTTCGCGTACACCGGGGTGTGGTTCCTGCTGCTCGGCGGCGTCCGCCCGGTGGTGGAGCTGCAACGGCTGCGCTCCCGAGGCCGGATGCCGGCCTCCGACGCCGACCAACTGGCCGGCCTCACCCCGCTGCCCGCGTTCTTCTGGGTCACCGTCTTCGCCCTGGTCAACCTGGTCGCCCTCGCCGCCGGCGCGCTGCTGCTGGCCGGCCCGATCCTCACCGACGCCGGCCTCACCCGCTGACCGGCGCCCGGGCCGCTGATCCTGCCCCCATCACGACGGAGCGCGCCGTGCAGGCTTGAGGTCACTACGCTCGCCCCACATGAACGAGCTGACCGCGCGCAACCGTGCCGCGTACGACCGGATCGCTCCCGCCTTCGCCGCCCGCAACGCCGGCATGCCGCCGGCCTACCTCGCCCTCGCCGACGACTTCCAGCGGCGCAGCGCCGGGCCGGTGCTGGATCTGGGCTGCGGCGTCGGCCGAGACCTGGTGTTCTGGGCGAAGCGGAACGTGGTCGTGATGGGGCTGGACCTGTCCCGAGGGATGCTGGACCACGCCCGTGCCGACACGACCGCTCCGTTGGTGCAGGCCGACATGCTGCATCTGCCGTTCGCTGACGCCGCCTTCGGCGGTGTCTGGTGTTCCGCGTCGCTGCTGCATCTGCCCAAGGCCCTCGCACCGTCCGCGCTCGCCGAGATGCGGCGGGTGCTCCGACGCGGCGGTGCGCTGCTGACCTCGCTGCAGGAGGGTGCCGGGGAAACCTGGGACGGTTGGCGGGGTGAGAACGCCGACCGGTTCTTCGCCCGTTACGACCCCGACGGGGCGACGGCACTGCTGGCCGACGCCGGATTCACGCCGCTGCGCCTGGAACGGGACGTCTCGCCGGTCGGGCAGCGCTGGATCGTGCATCTCGCCATGCTGGACGTACCGGCAGAATGAGCCCGTGCGATACGTGATCATCGGAGCGGGCGCGGTCGGCGGCACCATCGGCGTACGGCTGGGGCAGGCCGGCCACGACGTGACCCTGGTGGCCCGCGGCGCGCACCTGGAGGCGATCCGGCGGCGGGGTCTGACGCTGCGACAGCCCGACGGCGAGGTGACCTGGCGCGGCCCGGCCACCGACGGGCCGGGCGACCGCCCACTGCCCGACGACACCGTCCTGGTGCTCACCGTCAAGTCGCAGGACACCGAGGCCGCACTGACGGCGTGGGCGGACGCGCCGGTGGCCGGCGGCGGTACGGCGGCGCAGCGGCTGCCGCTCTTCACCGCCCAGAACGGGGTGGCCAACGAGCGCGCCGCGCTGCGGCTCTTCAACGATGTGCACGGCGTCTGCGTCTGGCTGCCCGCCACCCACCTCGAACCGGGCGTGGTGGTGGCCAACGGCCACCCGCACCCCGGCATGCTGCACCTCGGGCGCTACCCGTCCGGATCGGACGCCGTGGACCGGACCGTCGCCGCCGACCTGGCCGCCGCCGGCTTCGTCGCCCCGGTCCGCGACGACGTGCTGCGCTGGAAGTACGGCAAGCTCCTGGCCAACCTCGGCAACGGCCTCCAGGCGCTGCTCGGTCAGGACGTCCCGGCCGAGCTGCGGGACCGGACCCGGGCCGAGGGCATCGCCGTGCTCGCCGCGGCCGGCATCGCCCACACCACACCCGAGGAGGAGAAGGCCGAACGGGGCGACCTCGTCAACCACCGACCGGTCGGCGGCGAGGAGCGGGCCGGCGGCTCCACCTGGCAGAGCCTGGCCCGGGGCACGGGCTCGGCCGAGGCCGACCACCTCAACGGCGAGATCGTGCTGCTCGGCCGGCTGCACGGCGTGCCGACCCCGGTGAACGCCGCCGTCCAGCTCGCGGTCCGGCGCGCGCTGCGCGAGCGGATCCCGGCCGGCGGCTTCGACCCGGCCGTGCTGGCGAAAATGATCGGTTGACCGGGCAACCGGCGGCACCGGCCGGCGCGTGTCCCCTGCGACCGCCACGGGGGAGGTAACAGTTGCCCGACGTCGACGGGTTCGACGAGTTCTACCGCGGCAGCCGACAACGGCTGCTCGGCTTCGTCTACGTGCTCACCGGTGACCTCGCCGAGGCCCAGGACGCCGTGCAGGAGGCGTACATCCGGGCCTGGCAGCGCTGGTCGACGGTGAGCGGGTACGACGACCCGGAGGCATGGGTGCGGGTGGTGGCCAGCCGGGTCGCGGTCAGCCGCTGGCGCAGCCTGCGCAGCCGCGCCCGGGCCTACCTGCGGCACGGCCCCACCGAGAGCGTCCCCGGCCCGGGCACCGACACCGTCGAGGTGGTCGCCGCGCTGCGCCGGCTGCCCGAGGAGCAACGCACCGCGATCGCGCTCTACTACCTGCTCGGCATGCCGGTCGCCGAGGTGGCCCGGCAGACCGCCGCCCCGGTGGGCACTGTCAAGGCCCGACTCTCCCGGGGACGCACCGCGCTCGCCGGGCTACTCGCTGTCTCTGAATTGGAGGAGGCCGCCGATGCGTGACGAGACGACGTTCGTCGAATGGGTCCGCCGGGACTTGCGGGACGTCCGCTGGCCGGAGCCGGCGGAGCTGCGGGCCCGCGCCCGCCGTCGCTCCCGCCGGGCAGCGGTGGGGGCGGCGAGCGCCGTGCTCGTCGTCGTCTCCGCCTCGGCGGTGGCCGCCGCCGGTCACGGCGGGCAGCCCGCACCACCGCCGGTCGCCGCCCCGGTGGCACCGGAACCGAGCGTGCCGGCCCGCACCGAGATACCCCGGGAGGTGCTGGTCCAGCCCGGTGACCTGGCGGCGAAGACCGACCCGCCGCTGGGTCGAGCCGGCTTCGGTGAATCGGTCCGGCTCGTCGACATGCTGTTGTACTGCCACAAGATCCAGGGCCACCAGGCCGAATGGGAGACGGCGAGCTACTCCCGCTCGCAGACCCTGCTGCGGGACCGCCCGGACGGCTACGACCATCCGTCCGCCGACGTGCTCCTCAGCCAGGACGTCTACCGGGTCGCGCAGGACGTGGCCGGGCGGCTCCTGCCCGGGATCGACCGGATGCTCGTGGCCTGCGCCGACTGGCGCGCGACCGGTCAGACCGAGTGGCAGGGGCGGACGATCAAGGCGGAGGTCGTGCACCGCTGGGAGGTGCGAGAGCGGAACTTCGCCGGTGACGAGGCGGTGCTGTTGCGGCATTCGATCACCGAGGCCAGGAATGTGGCGACCGGGAAGCCCCTGAGTGACCTGCCGAAGCCCGAACTCACGGCGGTCGTCCGGGTGGGGGACCTGGTCACGGTCGTCACCCTCGGCCGGGACGGCGTGGAGGCGGAGCTGCGCCGAGTGGCCGTGGCGGCGGCCCGCCGGCTCTGCGCCGCCGCCAACCCGACCTGTTGATCCGCGACATCCGCACCAGGCCGGGAAAGGCGTCCCCGCCGCGGTCGGGAGGGGACGCCTTTCCGTCGTCGTGCCGCTCCTGCCGGACGCGTCAGAGGGGGATGTTGCCGTGCTTCTTCGGCGGCAGGGTCTCGCGCTTGGTGCGCAGCACCCGCAGCGCCCGGACGATCTGGGTGCGCGTCTCGTGCGGCGGGATCACCGAGTCGACGTAGCCGCGCTCGGCGGCGATGTACGGATTCGCCAGGGTGTCCTCGTACTCGGCGATCTTCTCGGCCCGCACGGCGGCCGGGTCCTCGGCGGCGGCCAGCTCCGAGCGGTAGAGGATGTTCACCGCGCCCTGCGCGCCCATCACCGCGATCTGCGCGGTCGGCCAGGCGAAGTTCAGGTCCGCGCCGAGGTGCTTGGAACCCATCACGTCGTACGCGCCGCCGTAGGCCTTGCGGGTGATCACGGTGACCTTCGGGACGGTCGCCTCGGCGTACGCGTAGATGAGCTTCGCGCCGCGGCGGATGATGCCGTCCCACTCCTGGCCGGTGCCGGGGAGGAACCCGGGAACGTCCACGAAGGTCAGCACCGGGATGTTGAACGCGTCGCAGGTGCGCACGAAGCGGGCCGCCTTCTCGGAGGCGGCGATGTCCAGCGTGCCGGCGAAGTGCATGGGCTGGTTGGCGACCACCCCGACCGGGCGCCCCTCGACCCGGCCGTAGCCGATCAGCAGGTTCTGCGCGTAGAGCGGCTGCACCTCCAGGAACTCGCCGTCGTCGAGGACGTGCTCGATCACCCGGTGCATGTCGTACGGCTGGTTGGCCGAGTCCGGGATCAGCGTGTCCAGCTCCCGGTCCTCCTCGGAGATGTCGAGGTCGGCCGGGGCCTCGTAGACGACCGGCTCGTCGAGGTTGTTCGACGGCAGGTACGACAGCAGCGCCTTGACGTACTCGATCGCGTCGGCTTCGTCGGTGGCGAGGTAGTGCGCGTTGCCGCTGCGCGAGTTGTGGGTGCGGGCGCCGCCCAGCTCCTCCATCCCCACGTCCTCGCCGGTGACCGTCTTGATGACGTCCGGGCCGGTGATGAACATGTGCGAGGTCTGGTCGACCATCACGGTGAAGTCGGTGACCGCCGGGGAGTAGACCGCGCCGCCCGCGCACGGGCCCATGATCAGCGAGATCTGCGGGATGACGCCGCTGGCCCGCACGTTGCGGAAGAAGATCTCGCCGTAGAGGCCGAGCGAGGCGACACCCTCCTGGATGCGGGCGCCGCCGGAGTCGTTGATGCCCACGACCGGGCAGCCGATCTTCATGGCCAGGTCCATCACCTTGACGATCTTCTCGCCGAAGACCTCGCCGAGGGAGCCGCCGAAGACCGTGAAGTCCTGGGCGAAGACGCAGACCTGCCGGCCGTCCACCGTGCCGTAGCCGGTGACGACGCCGTCGCCGTACGGGCGGTTCTTCTCCAGCCCGAAGGCGGTCGACCGGTGCCGGGCCAGCTCGTCCAGCTCGACGAAGGAGCCCTCGTCGAGCAGCAGCTCGATCCGCTCCCGGGCGGTCTTCTTACCCCTCGCGTGCTGCTTCTCGACCGCGCGCGCCGACCCGGCGTGCACCGCCTCGTCGACCCGTCGCTCCAGGTCCGCCAGCTTGCCCGACGTGCTGTGGATGTTGATCCCGGTCTCGGTAGTCACCCAGGGAATATAACGATGGTTCAGGAGCCTGCCGCTGTGCAGTTCGCCTCAGTCGCTCCGAGGACGGCCCCGGCGGGTCACGACGACGGTGTCACCCGGTCGCGTGCGCCGGGCGGCCGGCGTGTCCGGGCACCGTAGGCTGACGGGATGCCGGGCTCGCCGTACACCGATCTGGACCGCCCGCCGCTGAGCGCGGCGCGGCTGCGGCGCGCCCTGGTCGCCCCGCACGGCCCCTGGTCCCGGCTGGAGCTGCGCGCCGAAACCGGCTCGACCAACGCCGACGTGGCCGCGGCGGCCCGGGCCGGTGAGCCGGAGGGCCTCGTCGTGGTGGCGGAGCG
>NZ_JAMOKF010000259.1 GCF_023656545.1 Micromonospora phytophila
CCCAGAGGCATCGGCCGATCTCGACGACACGCCGCACGAACCGGACCCGGCCCCCGCGACGGCGGCCCACCTTCCCGCAGGATCCGGCGGGGACGGCTCCGGGACGGCGGAGGCTGGGGCGGACAGCACCGAACCCGACGGGATGCCGCCCGACGGGGTACTCGCCGCCCCGGGGACCCGCCGGATGTACCAGCCACCCAAGACCGACCACCGGACGCGGGTTCGGACGACCTGGCCGGTCGTTCCGGCGCGGCGGGTGCCGCCCCGAACCGAGCCCGCTCCGGGCGCCGAGGCGACCCACCCGGCCGGCACGGAGGAGACGTCCGAGCTGGCACTCCGACTTCGGCACCGGCCACCCCTGCCGGACGTGAACCGGGCCGTGAACTGGGACACCCTCGCGGCCGCCCGGCGCGCCGGGCCCCCGCCCACGATCGACGCCGCCCCGGCCGCCCCGGCGTCCGTCGTCGAGGCGGTACGGGCCAGCGGGCGGCTGGGCCTGTTCCGGCGCAACAAGTCCCGGGCCGACGGGGACGGCGCGGGCACCCCGGCGGACGGGGATCCGCTGCCGACGCAGGACGAGGAGATCGTCGACTGGGTGTCCCGGCTGGGCAAGCCGCTGGCGGACAACGAGCCGGATCAGGGAAGGGGCCGCCGCTCCACCGGCCGCCACCACAGCTCCTCCACGTGAGGCAGCGTTTGATCTCGCGGTCGGTCTTGCCTTGGGCTCGTCGAAGGTCGGCGTAGACGCGGGTGCGGGGGTCGCGTTGCAGCCGGCACAGGGCGACCGTGTGCAAGGCGCGGTTGAGTTGTCGGTCGCCGGAGCGGTTGAGTCGGTAGCGGACGGTCTTGCCCGATGAGGCGGGGATGGGTGCGGTGCCGGCCAGCATGGCGAAGGCGGCGTCGTCGCGGCAGCGGCCGGAGTGGGACCAGGCGGCGCCAGGACGGTGGCGGCGACGATCGGGCCGACCCCGGTCAGCGCGAGCAGGTCCGGGCGCCAGGAACGCACGATCGTGCGGATGGCCGTCTCGGGGCCCGGTGGCTTCGGCGTGGAGGGTGCGGATGCGTCGGGCGAGGTCACGCAGCACCGCCAGCGCTGATGCTGTGCCTGTTTCATGCTGACGCTTGACAGGAAGCTCACCGCGAAGTCGACGAGGGTCGCTACGAGCAGGAAGGAGCAATGACCAAAGGAATGGGCAGGGTGACCAGAGAGCATGGAACTCAGGGCTCCGCAGGACCTCCGGAGTGCGGGGTCGTGCGAGCGGCACGTCGATCGTGGATAGGACGCGACCCGGTCGTTGTGCCATCACCACGACACGGTCGGACAGGAAGACGGCCTCCGGGATGCAGTGGGTCACCAACGGTGTCCTGGTCGAACGCTCCAGCCAGATTCGTTGAAGCTCGACGTTGAGACGTTGCCGGGTCATCTCGTCGAGCGCACCGAACGGCTCGTCGAGCAGGAGCACGTCGGGGCTTATCGCCAGCGTGCGCGCGATGGCCACACGTTGACGCATGCCGCCTGAGAGCTGGCCGGGCCGGGCGCTGCACCGCCTGGCCGATTCAACCGGAACCGTCGCCCGCCTCGCCGCCGCGATCACCCAACGCTGCAGGACCCTCACCGAAGAGATCAACAGGATCGAGGCCGAGATCCGCGAAGTGGCCGAGAAACTGGTACCAGCCCTCATCGCCATCCCCGGCTGCGCCGCTTTGACCGCCGCGAAGATCCTCGGCGAGACAGCCGGCATCACACGATTCCGCTCCGCGGCAGCCTACGCCCGGCACAACGGCACCGCACCGCTACCGGTCTAGTCATCCAACCGAGCCCGCCACCGACTCAGCCGCACCGGCAACCGCCAGCTCAACGCCGCACTCAACCGCATCGCGATGACCCAGGCCCGATGTCACCAGCCCGCCAAGGACCTCATCGCACGCCAGAGAACTCCGGCGACGGCGGCCTCGAAGCCCTCCGCGTGCTGAAACGAGGCCTATCCGACGTCGTCTACCAGGCCCTACGCACCGACTGCGTGCCCGAGGCTTGACAGAGGAGCTATCCACAGTCCCGCAAGTCGCCAGACCACGGCCAGCCGCGGGCCTACGCGATCGCATGCGTGCAGCGCATTGACTCGTCGGGTGTGGCCTGACCGTGGGTGCGCTGAAGGTGCGTCTCGCCCCAGACCCGGACGCCTTCCACGACAGGCAAGACCGTGGTGCCATAGGAGGTGAGCCTGTAGATGACCGGTGCCGGGATGGGTCCGGTCACGACGCGCTCGACGAGCCCGTCAGCCTCGAGTTCGCGCAGCTGCTCGGCCAGCACCTTGGGCGTGATCGGCGCGCCCAGACGGCGGAGGCCGGCGAAGTGGCGCTCGCCATGGGCGAGCCAATACACAAGGGTCATCTTCCACTTCCCACCGATCGCGGCGAACGCCGCGGCCATCGGGCAGCCGGGTAGAGGATTGGGGCGCGACGGTGGAGGGTTACCTGCAGGTGCCTTCTTGCTCATGGGCGTGCTCCGCTCAGATAGTCAAATCATGAACCTTCACACCAAGATCACCGTCCCATACAAGCGAATCCTGGTCCCGTGCCTCTCGCTCCTCATGCTGACCGCGATGGCGGCGTCGGGCGACGCGGCGACGGCTTCCTTCAGGGCTTCGGCGGCTGTCGAGGACGGCCAACGTGACTTCGACTGGGAGATCGGTGCCTGGCATACCAAGGTGCGGGTGCTCGCCGATCCGCTCTCGGGATCCGAGGATGAATGGCTCCACTTCGAGGGTACGAGCGTCGTGCGTCCGCTGCTGGACCGGCGTGCGAATGTCGTCGAACTGAAGGTCTCGGGGGCGAACGGACGGATCGAGGGCCTCAATCTGCGGCTCTATGAGCCCCAGGCGGGGCGCTGGAGCCTGACCTTCGTGAACATCCGCGATGGACTGCTCACCCCGTCCGTGTACGGCGGGTTCCACGACGGTGTGGGCGAGTTCTACGGCGACGACCAGCTCGGGGGACGTGCGATCAAGGTGCGCTTCCTCATCTTCCGGCAGGGCCCGGACAAGGCGAGGTTCGAACAGGCCTTCTCAGACGACGGCGGGGAGACGTGGGAGACGAACTGGATCGCCGTGGACAATCGAACTGACAACGGCAGCTGAGAACTGACACCGTGGCGGACACGTCACGATGCATGAACGGCGAGCGGAGACGCACACCCGAAGTGGGGAGACCACCCAACCCCACAAGCCCGCAGACGGTGAGGACGCAGAGGCATCGGGCTTGCCGGCGTTGCTCCCACAAGCAGTGAGGGATACGAAAACGCGGCGTTACGATCATGGCTTTGCGGATCGTGGCGCGCACAGTACTGCCGCGATAGGCCTCGACACCCAACGGGATAACCTGCCCCGTCGGGCACCTGGCGATACTGCCCCCGGTCAAATCGGCTGATCGATTCGAGTCCCGCAGACGGCAAAACTCAGGCCAGCGCCCGCATCGACAGGCGCATGGCCGGCGGCGCTGGGTCGTGTCCCCCATCCGCGGTGTGCGTGAGCACGGGTGACACGACGGCGCGACGACGCCTCAATGCTACGCAGAACGGGCGGCGTGCTGTCCCCAGAGCGCTCGGATAGCCTTCGCCTCACTTGACTCCGCCGCGAACGGCGGTAGCGGCTGCACCTCGGCGGGCATGGTGTCGCCGGCTGGTGGCGGTGCCGGGGCGACGAGCCGGGACCGATACGCGTTGACGGTCTTCTCGACCGCCTGGCCCAAGTTCTGCCAGAGGTGGAACCGGTCCGCGACCTGCAACGCGTCCGGGGCACCGGCGCGGGCGCCTTCGCCATAGCCGCCGCCGCGGTCGCGGCAGATCACCTCAACTTCGGGGTGCTGCCGCAGCCACGCGGCGAGGCTGTCGCCGTCACGGCCGTCAAACATGTCGACCGGACGGTGGCTGGTCATGTCGATCAGCACGGTGCCGTAGTGACGCCCCCGGCGGAACGCGAAATCGTCGACGCCGAGCACTGTAATCGGTGACATCAGCGGATCGGGTAACGCTCTGACCAGCCGCAACAACGTGTCGCGGCCCACGGCCGCCCCGATGACCGACGTCAGCCGGGAACCGGCCCGGCCAGCCAACGCCAAACCGATCTGCGTCAGCATTCCTCGCAGCCCCGGCGTCAACCGCGCATGCGGCGCGGTTAACCACCGATCTGCTCGGCGAAAGTCTTCGCCGGGCAGCCGGTGTTGTCGCAGCGGAACCGCCGGACCTGCACCTGAAGCAGCAGCCCCATCCCCGCTATCGCGACATCCCGCAGCCGCCGCTGATAACGCCCACGAACCCTGCCCGACCCGCTGCTGGCAACGGCCGCACCGCGCAGTCGCGGCCCGAGCCCGACCTGACAGCACCACTACGCCATCACGCTGCTCAACAGCTTCGATTGACAGACCCGACAGATGCGGCAGTAGCTGCTCCACAAGCGAACACGCCAGACATGATCAACGAACCTGCCCTACTCGGGACGGAACCGTCCACATCACAAGATCGGCGACAGAGCCCGGACCTTGACCACGATGGCGTCGATGAACACCGCCGCGTAGATCTCGTCCAAGGGCCGGTGGGACCAGTCGGTCATCTCCTCGATCACCGTGTCGGTGATCCGGGAGATCGTCTCCTTCGACACCGACGCCCCGTAGATCTCGGCAACGTGCGCGCTGATCTCCCCGGTCGTCAGGCCTTTGGCATACAGCGACAACACGACCTCGTCGACACCCGACAGGCGGCGTTGCCGCTTGCGGACGATCTGCGGGGTGAACGTGCCCGCCCGGTCCCGTGGCACCTCGATCTGCACCGGCCCCGACGCGTCGGTCAGCACCGCCTTCGGCCGGCTGCCGTTACGGATGTTGCCCGAACCGACGCCAGCCGGGTCGTGTTTCTCGTAGCCGAGGCGCTCGGTCATCTCCTCGTTCAGCGCGGTCTCCAGGACCGTCTTGGTCAACTGCTTCAGCAACCCGTCCGGACCGGTCAGCGACAGGCCCTGCCTCTTCGCGGCCCGAACCAGCTCGGCCGCGGCTTTCGCCTCCGCCGACGGCTCAGGCCGCTTCTTCCGCCCGGTCCCATCGTTCAGTGTCGCGGTCATCACGGCACCCTCCTCACCAGGCACAACGCCCGGCAGGTCAGGCCGGAAACACCGTTAGATCCACAGACCCTCAGCCGACCATGGCAGACCCGCTGGTCGTCACCAGGTGCAGACCCCTGTACGAGGAACGCCGGGTGAATGATGCTTCGGTTCCCGGCGCTCCTCGTGTTGCCAAGCCTGTCTCCACGTCAGCCGCTGGTCAGCCCTTCCAGGTCACGTGCCGCGCGCAGCCATGTGGTGAACAGTTCGGTGTCGATGTCGGCCAGGGTGCGGAGTTTCACGCTGGCCATTGCTCGCGCGCCAGCTTCGAGGCGGCCGGACGGGTCGATGACTTCCTGTCCACGCCAGAATCCGAAGGTCAGGTAGGCGGAGTAGGACTTGATGTAGCAGACCGGGGACGTGCCTGGGGCGGGGCCCAGGCTCCAGACCGGGTGCCCGTGCCAGACCGCACCGGCCCCGGGAAGCGCCGTCTCGATGAGCGGCACGACCTTGTCGGCGATCTGGCGGGCCAGGTAATCGTCGGGGGGCCGCCGTGAGCTGCGGGTATGTGGTTGGGGTTCTGCCGCATTGGGTCCACTACACCTGGCGGTACGCGAACCGTATCGTCGACAGGTAGTTGATCAAGGGTTGGTTCTAGGGTCAGCCCTTGCCCGTTTGTGGCGGTCGGGATGCGGAAGCGGGGGACACGAGGCGCTTGACCTGATCGACGCCACCCCGGTCGGCCTCTCGACGGCGGCGGTGAGGTCGCCCGACACGATGACCGCTACGCTCCAGGACCAGGTCAACACGGACTTGCTCGCCTTCCTGAAGGGCTGACCCGGGCCCAACGCGCCCGTGGCCCGGGTACCTCAGCTCTCCGGGTAGCTCATCTCCTGGCCAGCCACGACCGAGAGGAGCCGCAGCTTCTCATGGCTCTCGCTGCCCGGGGTTGCGGTGAAGACCTGCAATGACTGGGACTGGTCCGGATCGACCAGGACCTGGCAGTGCAGTTCGAGGAGGCCGAACTGCGGATGCTGGATGCGCTTCGGGCCGCAGTACGGCCCCGGTACCGGATGCTCCCGCCACAGCTCGGCGAATTCCGGGCTCCGGGCGAGCAGCGCCTCGACAATCTCCCCGGCCCGGGAGTCCTTCCCATCCCGGGTGTACGCGCGGTGCAGGTCCGATGCGATCAGCCGGCTGTGCGTGGGATGGTCCTCCTCAGCGTAGACGCGCCGGGAGTCCGGGTCGGTGAACCAGCGGTAGTGCAGGCTGCGGGCCAGGCCGGTGTAGCCGGTCTCGTCACCGAGCAGGGCGCTGGCGAGCCGGGTCTGGCGCAGCGTCTCGCCGAGGTCGCTCACCACCTGGGCGGCAATGTCGTCGAGGCCGTCGAAGATTCGCATCATGCCGGGGCTGATGTGCTCGCCGCGCCGGACCCGGTGCGGGGTCGGGTACCCGCCGAGGCGGAACAAGTGGTCCCGCTCCTCCAAGGAGAGCCGCAAGCCGCGGGCGATCGCGGCGAGCATCTGCTCGGACGGGTGCGGGCCGCGCTGCTGCTCGATCCGGCTGTAGTAGTCCGTCGACATGTCGCTGAGCGCGGCGACTTCCTCCCGGCGCAGCCCGCCGGTACGCCGCGGCCGCTGCCCCCGCGGCAGCCCGACATCCTCCGGCTGGAGCGCCTCGCGCCGAGTCCGGAGGAAGTCGGCCAGTCGGGCGCGATCCATGGTGCCTCCCTTCTTGACGTCAGGCCGTGAACTCGACCTTGGCCAACTGTTCCGAGACGGTCCAGAGGCGGGCCGCGTCGCCGTCGTCGCGGGCCGAGCGGTAAACCGCCAGTTCGGTCGGGCCGCCGGTGAACTGGCCGAGGCCGTCGGGTCCGTAGAACCGGCCGCCCTGCGCCTGCGGGCTGGTGGCCGCGTACAGGGCGGGCAGCAGGCCGGCGTCGACGGTCTGCACGAACAGGCCCCAGCGGAGCAGCCGCCGCATGACGGCCTCGTGGACCGACGGCCGGGAGCGGCCCAGGTTCGGGCCGGAGGCGTAGAGGTTGGTCAGGGTGGTGCCCGGGTGGGCGACGTTGCTGGTGATGCCCCAGCCGGCCGCCCTGCTGCGCCGGTCCAGTTCGAGTCCGAAGTGCAGGGTGGCCAGCTTCGACAGGTTGTACGCGCGGGCCGCCGAGTACTTCCGCTCGCTCTGTAGGTCGTGCCAGTCGATCTTCGCGTAGCGGGCGGCGCTGCTCGACATGGTGGTGACCCGAGCCTGCCCGGCGCGCAGCAGCGGCAGCAGACCGGCGGTCAGGGCCACGTGGCCGATGTGGTTCGTCCCGAACTGCAGTTCGAGGCCGTCGCTAGTGGTGTGGCGGGTGGGCGGGGTCATCACCCCGGCGTTGTTGATCAGAAGGTGGATCGGGCGTCCCTCGTCGAGCATCGTGTCGGCGAACGCCCGGATCGAGGCGAGTGAGGCGAGGTCCAGGTCCCGAACGGAGACCTCGGCACCGGGTGCCGACGCCCGTACCTTATCGACCGCCGCGGCACCCTTGTCCGGATTACGGACCGGAAGTACCACCTCGGCGCCGGCGTCCGCCAGCCGCTTGGCCAGGCCGAGGCCGAGGCCGTCGCTGCCGCCGGTCACCACGGCCAGCTTTCCGGTCAGGTCGGGTACGGTCACGCCCTTCACAACAACTTTCTGGTAGATGGTGTTTCCGCAGGCGGCTTTCACTGTTGCACTGGACCTGGCAGGCAACCAGGTGATCCGTATCCAGGGACCTGCAGACCGTGGATGAACCCGGTCGGCAGCCCCGGATCGGCTGTACCTGGCTGTGCCGATCCGGCCCGCCAAGACTCGGATCCATGACTGG
>NZ_JAMOKF010000260.1 GCF_023656545.1 Micromonospora phytophila
CCGCCTGCGCCAACCCTCCCCGCCGGCCCGTCCGCAGCGGGTCACCGGCCGGCGGACGGTGGACACCGGGCAACCTGCCTATTCGCCCGGCGGGGGCGGGCGGGTAGGTTTCGACAGAGCCGACCCGAGGGGGCGGCCGGCCCGGCCAGTGTGAGCACGAGGGAGTGCAGGTGCGCGAGTTCTCCGTCCCGCCGATCATCACCGTCGGCGACGCGGCCAACCTCACCGACCCGGTCTGGGACAACGCCGAGGTCGCCCCGGACGCGGTCCAGTTCGTCCGGCGCACGGTGGCGCCCGACGGCACCGGCCGGGCGTGGAGCGAGGTGACCTGCGGCCAGTTCCGCGACCAGGTGGTCGCCGTCGCCCAGGGCCTGATCGCCGCCGGCGTGCAGCCCGGCGCGCGGGTCGCGCTGATGAGCCGCACCCGCTACGAGTGGACCCTGCTGGACTACGCCATCTGGGCGGCCGGCGCGGTCACGGTGCCGATCTACGAGACCTCCAGCGCCGAGCAGGCCGCCTGGATCCTGGCCGACTCCGGCGCGGTGGCCTGCGTGCTGGAGAGCAACGCGCACGCCACCCTGGTCGCCGGCGTACGGGACCGGCTGCCCGAGCTGGAGCACGTCTGGCAGATCGACCTCGGCGGCGTGGACGAGCTGGTCCGGGGCGGCGCGTCGGTCGACCCGGCGGAGGTGGAGCGGCGACGCAAGGCGGTGCACGCCGGGGACCTCGCCACGATCATCTACACCAGCGGCACCACCGGCCGCCCCAAGGGCTGCATGCTCACCCACCGCAACATGTACGCCGACATCGCCAACGCGGTGCCGGTGCTGCCGAACCTGTTCCGCGACGGCGCGTCGACCCTGCTCTTCCTGCCGCTGGCGCACGCGTTCGCCCGGCTGATCCAGATCGGCGTGGTGCAGGCGCGGGCCACCATGGCGCACTGCGCGGACACCAAGGACCTGGTCGCCGAGCTCCAGGAGTTCCGCCCCACCTTCGTGCTCTCGGTGCCCCGGGTGTTCGAGAAGGTCTACAACGGGGCGAAGCAGAAGGCCGAGGCCGACGGCAAGGGCAAGATCTTCGCCCGCGCCGAGCAGGTCGCCATCGCGTACAGCGAGGCGTTGGAGACCCCGGCCGGGCCGGGCCTGGCGCTGCGCGCGCAGCACAGGCTCTTCGACAGGCTGGTCTACGGCAAGCTGCGGGCGGCGCTCGGCGGCCGGTGCCGCGACGCCATCTCGGGCGGCGCGCCGCTCGGTGCCCGGCTCGGCCACTTCTTCCGCGGCATCGGAGTGACGATCTGCGAGGGCTACGGCCTGACCGAGACCTCCCCCGCCGCCGCCGCGAACCTGCCCACCGGCACCCGGATCGGCACGGTCGGCCGGCCGCTGCCGGGGGTGACCGTCCGGATCGAGGACGACGGCGAGATCCTGATCTCCGGTGAGCTGATCTTCCAGGGCTACTGGCGCAACGAGGCGGCGACCGCCGAGGCGCTCAGCTCCGACGGCTGGTTCCGCACCGGAGACCTGGGCCGCCTCGACGACGACGGCTACCTGAGCATCACCGGCCGGAAGAAGGAGATCATCGTGACGGCCGGCGGCAAGAACGTCGCCCCGGCCGTGCTGGAGGACCAGGTCCGCGCCCACCCGCTGGTCAGCCAGTGCGTCGTGGTCGGCGACCGGCAGCCGTTCATCGCCGCGCTGGTCACCGTCGACGAGGAGGCGCTGCCGAAGTGGCTGGCGGCGGCGGGCCTGCCCGAGGGCACCCCGGTGGCGCAGCTGCGCGAGCACGAGGGGCTGCTGGCCGAGATCCAGCTCGCGATCGACGCCGCCAACCAGACCGTCTCCAAGGCCGAGGCGATCAAGGTCTTCCGGATCCTGCCGCACGACTTCACCGAGACGACCGGGGAGCTGACCCCGTCGCTCAAGGTCAAGCGGCAGGTCGTGCACAAGTCGTACGCGGCGGAGATCGCCGACATCTACCGAGGCTGACTACCATCCGTCACGTGCCCGCCTCGACTCCTCCCCCATTCCGTCCGCATCCGCTCGCCGCGGCCGCGCGCGTGGTCATGCTGGCGCTGGTCGCCGTCCTGACCCTGTTCGCCACGCACGACCTCGCCCAGCTCTGGTGGATCGCGCTGCTGGCCGTGGCCGGGCTGCCCGCGCTGCTGGCGCCCGAGCATCGGGTGGCCGGGCCGCTGAGCCGGGTCGCCGAGGTGGTGGTGCTCGGGCTGGCCGCCAGCCAGGTCGGCGCCGTCGCGACCATCGGCGGAGAGATCGGCGGGCTGGGCGCCTCGGCGGTGCTGCCCTACCTGGCGGTGCCGGTGACCGTCACCGCGCTGCGCCGCCGGTTCTCCGAGGGCACCGCCCTGCTCGCGGTCACCGCGGCCACCCTGCTGGTGGCCGGCGCGTTCACCGAGGTCGACGGCGAACGGCAGGTCGCCCAGCTCGGCTACCTGGCGGTCTGCGCCCAGTGGCTGATCCTGGCCGGGCTCGGCCTCTACGCCGCCGGCACCCTGCACCGGGTGATGCAGGTCCGCAACGACGGCAAGCCCCAGCCGTACGCCGAGGCGACCCGGCTGCTCACCCAGCTGCGCACGGTGGCCCGGCAGCTGCCCGGGGCCACCCTGGATCCGGGCGGCATCTCCGAGCACCTGCTGGAGGAGCTGCGCACGGTGGCCCGCACCGACCGGGCGGCCGTGCTCTCCGCCAGCGGCGGCGGCCGGCTGGTGGTGCTCGCGCAGGTGGGCGTGGACCGGGTCGACTGGGAAACCACCCTGGACGCGGACTCCGCCATCGCCGACGCCTGGGCCAGCCAGCAGCCGATGACCGCCGCCCGGTCGCAGGCCCGCTCGCACTCCGGCGGCGAGGTCTCCGCGCTGATCGTGCCGCTGGTCGCCGGGGTGCGTACGGTGGGTCTGGTGGTGCTGGAGGCCGACGCGACGCAGGCGTACCCGCCGCCGGTGGTGTCCCGGGTGACCGGGCTGACCCGCCCCGCGGCGCTGCGGCTGGAGGCGGCGCTGCTCTTCGACGAGGTGCGCTCGCTGGCCACCAACGAGGAGCGGCAGCGGCTGGCCCGGGAGATCCACGACGGCGTGGCCCAGGAGCTGGTGATGGTCGGCTACGGCATCGACAACGCCCTGGCCACCGTCTTCGACGACGCCGAGGAGACCGCCGAGGCGCTGCGCACGCTGCGCGGCGAGGTGACCCGGGTGATCCAGGAGCTGCGGCTGAGCCTGTTCGAGCTGCGCAGCGAGGTGGATCGGCACGGTGGCCTGGCCGCCGCGATCGCCGAGTACGCGCGCACGGTCGGCGCCTCCGGCGGGCTGCGGGTGCACCTGTCGCTGGACGAGTCCACCGCCCGGCTGCCCGCCGCGACCGAGGCCGAGTTGCTGCGCATCGCGCAGGAGGCGGTGACCAACGCGCGCAAGCACGCCGGCGCCTCGAACCTCTGGGTCACCTGTGAGGTCGACCCCCCGTACGCGCAGATCGAAGTGTCGGATGACGGTCACGGCATCGGTGACCAGCGCACGGACGGGCACTACGGTCTTGCGATCATGGCCGAGAGGGCGGAACGTATCCGGGGCCGGTTGGAGATCAGGCCGCGACAGCCGAGCGGCACGACCGTGGCGGTGGTGGTGGGTTCGTCGCCCCGGCGCGATAACGTGCGCGGTAGCGCAGCTGCAGCAGAAGGGGAGTAACCCGAGGATGACCACAAGTCCGACACCGGCCGCCCGTACCAAGGTTCTCCTTGTCGACGATCACGACCTGATCCGCAAGGGCCTGCGGCACGCGTTCGAGCGCGACCGGCAGTTCGAGGTCGTCGGCGAGGCCGCCACGGCGGCGGAGGGGGTACGCCAGGCGGGTGCGCTGCAGCCGGACGTGGTGATCATGGACCTGCGGCTGCCCGACGGCAGCGGCCTGGAGGCCACCCGGGCGCTGCGCAAGTCCAGCGCCTCGATGGGCATCGTCGTGCTCACCATGTACGCCGGCGACGACCAGCTCTTCGGCGCCCTGGAGGCCGGGGCGAGCGCCTTCGTCCCGAAGACCGCGCCCGCCGACGAGGTGGTGGCCGCCGCCCGGCACGCCGCCTCCTCCCCCAGCGCCTTCACCGCGGCCGACCTGGCCGAGGCGATGAAGCGCCGGCTGGCCCCGTCCGGCCCGCAGCTCTCCCCCCGCGAGGGGCAGGTGCTGCGGCTGCTCGCCGACGGCATGAGCGTGGCCGGCATCGCCAAGCAGCTCTTCGTCAGCGAGTCCACCGCCAAGACCCACATCTCCAAGCTCTACGAGAAGCTGGGTGCGGCCAACCGGGCGCAGGCGCTGATGACCGCGCTGCGGCTCGGCCTGCTGGAGGCCCCCGACGCCCCGAAGTTCTGACCGCTTCCGCGGCGAGCCCATCGGGTCACCGACAGGTCCGCGCCCGCCATCCGGCCGGCGTGGACCTGTCGTCGTATCGACCGCCGTCGGCGGCGGGTGCGGCGGCACGCTATCGTCTCCCCCGGCGGCGGGTCGGAGCACCCGCGCGGACGACGGCGTCCGCATCGTCGATGCGAGGGGTGAGGGCATGCAGCGGCCGGAATGGGCACCCGACGAGATCGACATCGAGCGTCCCAGCGTCGCCCGCATGTACGACTACTATCTCGGCGGCTCGCACAACTTCGCGGTGGACCGGGCGGCGGCCCAGGCCATGGTCGCGGCGGTGCCGGAGGCGCCGCTGATGGCGCAGGCCAACCGGGCGTTCCTCCGCCGGGCGGTGCAGTTCCTCACCGATACCGGCGTACGGCAGTTCCTGGACATCGGCTCCGGCATCCCCACCGTCGGCAACGTGCACGAGATCGCCCAGCGCAACGCGCCCGACGCCCGGGTGGTCTACGTCGACGTCGATCCGGTGGCCGTGGCGCACAGCCGGGAGATCCTCGACGGCAACGACCGCGCCACGGTGGTCCAGGAGGACCTGCGCCACCCCGAGCGCATCCTGGCCCACCCCGACGTGCGCCGGCTGCTCGACTTCGACCAGCCGATCGCCGTGATGATCGTGGCGGTGCTGCACTTCGTGCCGGACGACGACCGGCCCGCCGAGCTGCTGCGCACCCTGCGCGAGGCGCTGGCGCCGGGCAGCTGGCTGGTGCTCTCCCAGGCCAGCGCCGACGGCCGCAGCGGCGGCGAGCGGGCCGAGGCGGAGCGGGTCTACCGGCGTACCGACAACCCGCTCTGGATCCGCAGCCGGGCCGAGCTGACCGCGCTCTTCGACGGCTTCGAGCTGGTCGAGCCGGGCGTGGTCTGGGTGCCGCAGTGGCGCCCCGAGTCGGCCGACAGCGCCGAGGACGCCGAGCGGGCGGCCTTCATCGGCGGCGTCGGGCGGCTCGGTGGCTGACCCGCCCGGGGCGACAGCCGCCGCCCCGCCCGGCGTCACGCCCGAACACCGGTCCTGCCCGGGCACCTTCGCGCGGGCCTGGGCCAAGGCGGTCTCCGGCACCAGCTACCTGCCGATGACCCAGGCCCAGTTGGAGGCGCTGCTGCAACGCCTCACCGAGCGGTTGGCGGCGGCGCTGGTCTCCGAGCCTTTCGACCTGCGTGCCGGCCACCGGGTCGGCGCCGAGCTGGTGGCCGCGCACGTCGCCTCGGCCGAGGGGCTGGGCCGTACCGTCGAGGTCATCCAGCTCCGGCTGGTCCGCGACCTCGGGCTGGTCACCGACGACGTCGAGGACCGGATGGCCCGGCTGCTGGCCGCCGTGGCCACCGGATACGCCCGCGCGCTGCGCGACCGGACCCTCGACGAGCAGGAGTCCATCCGTCGGGCCGCGTTGACGGCCCGGGCCCAGGCGGAGCGGGCGCTGCGGGCCAGCGAGGCCCGCTTCCGCCACCAGGCCACCCACGACCCGCTGACCGACCTGCCCAACCGCACCCTCTTCACCGAACGCCTCGGCGCGGCCATCAACTCCCCGGGGCGGGGCGCGGAACGGCTCGGCGTCTGCTTCCTGGACCTGGACCGGTTCAAGGTCGTCAACGACTCGCACGGGCACCAGGTCGGCGACGCGCTGCTGGTCACCGTGGCCGACCGGCTCCGCCGGGCCCTCCAGGGGCACCTGGTGGCCCGGCTCGGCGGGGACGAGTTCGTCGTGCTGGTCGAACGCACCGGCGGCACCGACGACGTGCTCGCGGTGGCCGAGGCGGCGCTGGCCGCGGTGCGCGAGCCCGCCGTGGTGGACGGGCACGAGCTGGCCGTCTCGGCGAGCATCGGCATCGTGGAGCGGCAGGTGGCCGGCACCTCCCCCGGTGACCTGATGCGGGCCGCCGACAGCACGTTGCACTGGGCGAAGGCGGCCGGCGGCGCGCGCTGGGCGGTCTACGACGCCGACCGGGACCGCCGGGAGCTGGCCCGGTACGCGCTCTCCGCGGCCATCCCGGCGGCACTGGACCGCGGCGAGTTCTACCTCGACTACCAGCCGTTGACCTCCCTGCGCGACGGCCGGGTGGTCGGCGCGGAGGCGCTGGTGCGCTGGCGCCACCCCGAGCTCGGCATCCTCCGCCCGGACAGCTTCATCGGCCTGGCCGAGGAGACCGGGCTGATCGTCCCGCTCGGCGGGTGGGTGCTGGCCGAGGCGTGCCGGGAGGCGGAGAGCTGGGCCACCGCCGACGGGGCGCCGCCGTTCGTCAGTGTCAACCTGGCCGTCCGGCAGGTGCACCGCCCCGGCCTCGTCCAGCAGGTGCGCGGGCTGCTGCGGCACACCGGACTGCCGCCGGAACGGCTCCAGTTGGAGATCACCGAGAGCACCATGATGAACACCGCGGAGGAGCCGGTCCGGGCGCTGCGGGTGCTCGCCGACCTCGGCGTGCGGATCGCCATCGACGACTTCGGTACCGGCTACTGCAACCTGGCGTACCTGCGGGACCTGCCGGTGACCGAGCTGAAGGTGGCCGGGCAGTTCGTGGCCGGGCTGCGCGCGCCGGAGACCCGGGCCGACGAGCGGATCCTCGCCTCGCTGGTGTCCCTGGCGCACGCGCTGGACCTCACCGTCACCGCCGAGGGCGTGGAGACCGCCGGGCAGGCCGAGCGGCTGCGGGCGATCGGCTGCGACGCCGGCCAGGGCTGGCACTTCGGCCGCCCGGAGCCCGCCGAGCGCATCCTCGACCGCCTCCGCTGACCGGCCCGCCGGATCAGCCGGCGAGCAGGTCGGCCATCCGCTGCGCCTGCGTCTCCCAGCGCCACTCCCGCTCCACCCAGGCCCGGCCGGCCGCGCCGAACTGGCGGGCCAGATCCCGGTCGGCGAGCAGCGTGGCCACCCGGTCGGCGAGCTGCGCCACGTCCCGGCCGCGCACCACGTAGCCGGTCTCGCCCTCACGGACCGCGTCCGGCGCGCCGCCGGAATCCCCGGCCACCACGGGCAGGCCGGTCGCGGAGGCCTCCAGGTAGACGATGCCGAGCCCCTCGACGTCCAGGCCCCGGTTGCGGGTGCGGCAGGGCATCGCGTAGACGTCGCCGGCCGCGTAGTGGGCCGGCAGCTCGGACGTCGGCACCGAACCGGTGAAGACCACGTCCCGCTCGACGCCGGCGTGGCGGGCCAGCTTCTCCAGGGTGGCCCGGTAGGGCCCGCCGCCCACCACCAGCAGGGCGGCGTCGGGCACCCGCCGGCGGATCTCCGGCATCGCCCGGATCAGCATGTCCTGGCCCTTGCGCGGCACCAGCCGGGACACGCAGACCACCACCGGCCGGTCGGCCAGCCCGAGCCGGAGCCGGACCGGCTCACCGTCGACGGACGGGTGGTAGGTGTCCACGTCCACCCCGGGCGCGAGCCGGTGCAGCCCGGTCACCCCGTGCAGCGCCCGCGCCAGCCGCACCCGGGTGTACTCGCCGAGGTAGGTGGTCACGTCGACACCGCGCCCGATCCGGCGCAGCGCGCCGCGGGCGGCCGGCAGCGCCGCCCAGCCGAC
>NZ_JAMOKF010000261.1 GCF_023656545.1 Micromonospora phytophila
ACGGTCGGCGCGGTGCTCGCCGTCGGCGGGGCCGCGGTGGCCTCCGCCGGGGCGACCCGGACGGCGCCGACCGTGATCCTGGCCGGCCTGATCCTGGGCGAGCTGGGCCTGGTCTTCGCCACGCCGACGCTGGTCGGGTTGCTCGCCCGGCTGGGTCGGGCCCTTCCGCTGGCCCCCCGGATCGCGCTGCGCGACGCCAGCCGCAACCGGTCCTCGGCCGCCCCGGCGATCTCCGCGGTGATGGCCGCGGTCGCCGGCAGCGTCGCCATCGGGGTGTACCTGGCCAGCGAGGAGGCCCGCGACGCCGGGAGGTACGAGCCGCACCTGCCGTATGGCACTGTGCTGGTCACCGGAGGAGACCCGACGATCCCGAGCCGGCCACCGACGCTGGCGGACATCGCCGAGCCGGCCCGCACCCACCTGGGCGCCCGCACGGTGGCGCCGCTGGTGGAGGTCGCCTGCACGCCGGAGAGCGACCTGTGCGCCGTCAACCCGGTGCTGCCGCCCGAGCGGGCCTGCCCCTGGACGCCGGAGGAGAACCTGAGCGACTCGGCCCGTCGGCAGGCGCGTGCCGACTCCCGCTGCCGGGGCGGGCCCGAGGACCACTACGGCGCGTACTTCCAGGTGCTGGTGGACGACGGGGCGGCGCTGCCGATCCTCACCGGCGCGGACCCGGCCGACACCGCCGCCGCCACCGCCGTGCTGCGGGCCGGCGGGGCGGTGGTCACCGACCCGCGCTACCTGGTGGACGGGCGGCTGGGCCTCACGGTGACCCGCCCGGGCGACGATGCGGACGTCCGCTCCACCGGCGCGACCGTCACCGGGTACGCGCTGCGCAGCAACGTGGGAGTGGACCGGCTGCTGCTCTCCCCGCAGGCGGCCGACCGGCTCGGGCTGACCCTGCGCCCCGTCGGTTGGGCCGTCGCCGCCGACGGGCCGCCCGACCGGACGGGGCAGGACCGGTTCCTCGCCGCGCTGCGCCCGCACCGGATGCAGGTGGAGATGGCCTCCGCCGATGCGCCCGGCGGCAGCCGACCGGCGCTGCTCCTGCTCGCGGCCGCGTCCGGGGTGATCACGCTGGGGGCCGCCGGCACCGCCACCGGGCTGGCCGCGGCCGAGGGCCGGGCCGATTTGTCCACCCTGGCGGCGGTCGGCGCCGGCCCAGGGCTGCGCCGGCTCCTCTCGCTCTGCCAGGCCGGGGTGATCGCCGTGCTGGGCTCGGCGCTCGGCATCGTCGCCGGCCTCGGCTCCGCCCTGATCATCCTGACCGCCGTGAACCGCCGGTACGCCGGCACGTGGCCGATCCAGGAGCCCTACCCGCTGGTGGTCCCGTGGGCGACGCTCGGCGTGCTGGTGGTGGTGCCGTTGGTCGCGATGCTCGGCGCGGGGCTCTTCACCCGGTCCCGCCTGCCGGTCGAGCGCCGGCTGGACTGACGGCGGGGCCGAACGAGCCGCGCCGGCGCGGGAGGCGGGTCGGTGCCGGCGTCCCGCCCCGGCCGACGCCGGTGACGCCACGGCATCGGGGCGGTCCGGGGGTGCCGTCGCGGACCGGGAGCCGGCACACTGGTCTCCGTGTCCGTTCTGGGAACCCTCACCCGCCGTGTCGGTCACCACCGCTGGTTCGGCGCCGCCGCCCGCCTGCTCGTCCCCGCCGACCGGCTGGTGGGACGGCTCAGCCGGGGCCGGGTGGTCGCGCTGGGCCTCATTCCGTCGCTGGTCATCACCACCACCGGCCGCCGCTCCGGCAAACCCCGCAGCAATCCGCTGCTCTACGTGCCCGACGGCGACGCGTACGTGGTGATCGGCTCCAACTGGGGTCAGACCCACCAGCCCGGCTGGGCGATGAACCTGCTCGCCGAGCCGGCCGCCGAGGTCGACGTCAAGGGCCGCCGGCTCCGGGTGCGCGCCGAGGTCGCCACCGGCGCCGAGCGGGAGCGCCTCTGGCAGCTCCTGGTCACCGAGTGGCCGGCCTACCGGACGTACGTGCAGCGGGCCGGTGGCCGGGAGATCCGCATCTTCCGGCTGGTCCCGGCCGGCCCCGCCGAAGGCGCACCCGGCCAGGCGTGACGGCCTACCGAAGACGCTGCCGACCGGGCCTCGCCGCTGCGCGGAGGAAGACGCTGCCGAACCGGGCGTGACAGCCCCGCCGACCGCTCTGCACGTCGTCGGGAGGCGACGTGGGCCGGGGGACGCGCCGCGTCGGCCGGGCGCGGCGGGGCAAGGATGGGCCGGGTCGGCGTGATGTGCGCCAGGTAACAGTTTGAAAACTTCGCCCACAGACTTGACACGGAGGGGCCTTCAGTAAGAACTTTTACCACTAACAGTTAACACTCTTTTCCGAAAGGCGTCCGATGGTTGATCACGAGGTGGACACCTCCGCGGGGACCGCGGTGGTCGACGCCGACGCGTTCGACCGACGGAGCGCGCTCGGGGTCGCCTCCGACGGCGTGCTGGCCCGGGTCCGGGCCGGCGCGGGGGAGCTGACCGGGGCGCTGCGCCGCGTCGCCGAGCACGTGCTCAGCGACCCCGAGGCGGCCGCCCGCGCGACCATCGTCGAGCTGGGCGAACGCAGCGGCACCTCCCCGGCGACCATCACCCGGTTCTGCCGGGCGATGGGCTTCGAGGGCTACGCCGACCTGCGGCTGGGCATCGCCGCCGAGACCGGCCGGGCCCGCTCGGCGGGCTGGACGGTCGACATCGGCCGCGAGATCCAACCCGGCGACCCGCTGTCCCGGGTGCTCGACCAGATCATGGCCGCCGACACCCGGGCCATGCACGACACCGCCGCGCTGCTCGACCTCGCCGAGGTGGAGCGGGCCGCGGTGGCCATCGCCGGGGCGTCCCGGGTGAACATCTTCGGCGCCAGCGGCAGCGCGCTGGTCGGCGAGGAGATGCAGTTCAGCCTGCACCGCATCGGGGTGGCGGCCTGGGCCTGGAACGACGTGCACGAGGGGCTCGCCTCCGCCGCCCTGCTGCGCGCCGGCGACGTGGCGCTGGGCATTTCGCACACCGGCCAGACCCGGGAGACCATCGAGATGCTCGCCGAGGCCGGCAGCCGGGGCGCGACCACCGTCGCGCTGACCGGCTTCCCACGCTCGCCGCTGGCCGAGCTGGCCGACATCGTGCTACTCACCGCCAGCCAGGCCACCACCTTCCGCCCCGACGCGCTCTCCGCCCGGCACCCGCAGCTGGTCGTGCTCGACCTGCTCTACATCGCCGTCGCGCAGCGCACCCACGACCGCGCCCACGCGGCCTTCCAGCGCACCGCGCAGGCCGTCGACGGGCACAAGGCCGCGAAGGGGGCCACCGCATGATCAGCGCCCAGGGGTACGCCGAGGCGGTCCGTCCGGTGCTCGACCGGCTGCTCGACTCCGAGGCGGCCGGGATCACCGCCGCCGCCGACCTGATCGCCACCAGCCTCCGCTCCGGCGGCGTGCTCCAGGCGTTCGGCGCCGGGCACTCCGAGGCGTTCGCCGCGGAACTCGTCGCCCGGGCCGGCGGCCTGGTCCCCACCAACCGGCTCTCCATCCACGACCTGGTGCTGCACGGCGACGCCCCGCGCGACGTGCTCGCCGACCCGAAGCTGGAGCGCGACCCCACCATCGCCCACCAGATCTACGCGCTGGCGGCCCCACAGCCGCAGGACGTGTTCGTGGTGGCGTCCCAATCCGGCATCAACGGCTCGGTGGTCGAGCTGGCGGCGCTGGTCACCGGGCGCGGTCACAAGCTGATCGCGGTCACCTCGGTCGAGCACACCGCACGGGTCGCCCCACGGCACCCGTCCGGCCGGCGGCTCGCCGACCTCGCCGACGTCGTGCTGGACAACGGCGCGCCGTACGGCGACGCACTGCTGCCGCTCGAGGGCGGCGGCGCGGTCTGTGCGGTCTCCTCGGTCACCACGGCGCTGCTGGCGCAGCTGCTGACCGCAGAGGTCGTACGACGGTTCCACCAGGCCGGAGAGGTACCCCCTATCTACCTCTCCGCCAACGTCCCCGGTGGGGACGAGCACAACAACGCCCTCGAGTCGCGGTACGCCGGGCGCCTCCGGCGGACCGCCTGACCCGAACACCACAAGGAGAGACGACGATGTCGATTAACCCCGATGTGAGCCGCCGGACCCTGCTGCGCCGCGCGGCCGCCGCGGGCCTCCTGGCCGTCCCGGCCGCCGGCCTGCTCAGCGCGTGCGCCGGCAGCGAGCCCAGCCAGTCGAACGAGGCCGGCGGCACCAAGAACAAGGACAACCCGTTCGGCATCAAGGACGGCAGCGCCGTCAAGGTGGTCATCTTCAACGGCGGTCTCGGCGACGCGTGGGCCAAGGAAGACAAGGTGGTCTTCAACGCCAAGCACGCGAACGTCACGGTCAACATGAGCTCGACTCAGAAGATCAAGACCGAAGAACAGCCGAAGATGGCGACCCAGCCGAGCGACCTCGTGATGAACTCGGGCGCCGACATGATGGACATCAGCACCCTGGTCAACGAGGGTGCCATCGAGCCGCTGGACGACCTGCTCACCGCGCCGGCCTGGGACAGCGAGGGCACGGTCGCCGACACGCTGCTGCCGGGCACCGTCGAGGACGGCACGTTCCAGGGCAAGTTCTACGTGGTCAACGTGGCCTACACGGTCTGGGGCAACTGGTACAACGGCGCGCTGTTCAGCAAGGAGGGTTGGGAGGCGCCGAAGACCTTCGACGAGTTCTTCGCCCTCGCGCCGAAGATCAAGGCCAAGGGCATCGCCCCGTACGTGCACGACGCGGTGCACGGCTACTACCCGCGCTGGGCGCTGATGGCGACGATCTGGAAGTCCGCCGGCAAGCAGGCCGTCGTCGACATCGACAACCTCAAGGAGAACGCCTGGAAGGCGGACGGGGTCCTGCCGGCGCTGCAGGCGTGGGAAAAGCTGGTCAAGGACAAGCTGCTCCTGCCGGGCAAGCTCGACCACACCCAGTCGCAGCAGGCCTGGCTCGACGGCAAGGCGGCGTTCATCCAGGTCGGCACCTGGCTGAAGAACGAGATGTCGGCGACCATCCCGCCGGGCTTCGAGATGAAGCTGTCGGACTACTGGGGTCTGGGCGCCAGCGACAAGGCGCCGAAGGACGTCTTCGCCGGTGCCGGCGAGGGTCTCGTGGTGCCGAGCAAGGCCCCGAACAAGGCCGCGGCGAAGGAGTTCCTGCGGGCCGCGCTCTCCAAGTCGGGTTCGGCCAAGTTCGCCGAGCTGACCAAGTCGCTCGCCTCGACCAAGGGCTCGGGCGACAACGTCCAGGACACCTCGCTCACGACCGCCAACGAGCTGATGAAGAACGCCCCCAAGGACCTCATCAAGACCAAGTTCTTCGACTTCTACGCCGACCTGGACAAGGAGAGCCAGAACCTCTCCGAGGAGCTGATGGCCGGCCGGCTCACCGCGCAGCAGTTCGTCGACAAGATGCAGGCGGCCGCCGACAAGGTCGCCAAGGACTCGTCGATCAAGAAGCAGACCCGCACCGCCTGACGGCCGCGGTCAACCCCTGATCCGAACGAGGAAGTGAGTGGAATGCGGCACGGTGTCGCGCGCTTCGTCACGGGCTTCCTGGCCCTGCCCGTCGCGCTGTACCTCTTCTACGTGGTGTGGCCCTTCGCCCAGGCGGCCGGATACTCGCTGACCAGCTGGGGTGGCTACTCCGACAACCAGGAGTTCGTCGGGCTGGACAACTACGTCCGGCTGCTCTCCGACGAGCTGATCAGGAAGGCGTTCTGGCACAACGTGTTCTTCCTGGTCACCGTGCCGTTGTTCACGATCGGGCTGGCCCTGTTCCTCGCGTTCCTGCTCAACGTGGGCGGGCGCGAGGACAGGGCCGGCATCCGGGGTGTGTTCGGCTCCGGCGTCTACAAGGTGATCTTCTTCTTCCCGCAGGTCCTGTCGCTGGTCGTCATCTCCGTCATGTGGCAGCAGATCTACCGCTCCGACAGCCAGGGGCTGATCAACGGCCTGCTGATCAAGATCGGGCTGGTCGACGCCGACAACCCGATCGCCTTCACCGCCGACCCCGAGCCCTTCCTGGGCGTGCCCGCGGTGCTGTGGTGGCTGCTGCTGATCGCGGTGTGGAGCGGCGCCGGCTTCTACATGGTGCTCTTCTCCGCGGCGATGCAGTCGATCCCGAAGGACATCTACGAGGCGGCCATCCTCGACGGCGCGGGACGGTTCCACACGTTCTTCCGGGTCACCCTGCCGCTGCTGCGCGACACGATCTCCGTCGCGTGGGTCTACCTCGGCTTCATCGCCCTGGACATGTACGCCCTGGTCTTCGTCATGACGCCCAGCCAGGGCGGGCCGAACCACGCCAGCGAGATCTTCGCGTCGGTGCTCAACTTCACCGCGTTCCAGAAGGGCCAGTTCGGCTACGCCTGCGCGATGGGCGTGGCGCTGGCGATCTTCACGATCCTGCTGGCGGCGGCGCAGCTGAGGATCACCCGCCGTGAGCGGATCGAGTACTGAGGAGGCCTGGACGATGAGTACGGTGACACACACCTCCGGCGATCAGACCCGGCCCGACCAGGGCGCCGGGCGCCCGGCGGCCGACGGCCGCGCGCCGATCTCCGTGGGACGCGGCGTCGGCTCCCGGATCTTCAACGGCTTCTCGCACGCGTTCCTCGCCGTGTGGGCGGTGATGGTGATCTACCCGCTGGTGTGGGTGGTGATGTCGGCGCTCAAGAGCGACTCGGAGGTCATCCGGGAACCGCTGTCGCTGATCCCCGAGAGCCTGCGCTGGGAGAACTTCAGCCGGGCGTGGGGCGAGGGCCACCTGGGCGCGTTCTTCCTGAACACGCTCCTGGTGCTGATCGGCAGCGTCTTCCTGACCATGCTGCTCGGCTCGATGGCCGCGTACGTGCTGGCGCGCTACGAGTTCCCCGGCAACCGGGTGATCTACTTCATGTTCCTGTCCGGCCTGACGCTGCCGATCTATCTCGCCGCGGTGCCCCTGTTCAAGGGGGTCTACAACATGGGCGTCGTGTTCCCGCTGCTCGGCCCGAACAAGCACCTCATGCTGATCGTGGTCTACGTGGCCTGGTCGCTGTCGTTCACGATCTTCTTCATGCACTCGTTCTTCCGGACGCTGCCCAACACGATCGCCGAGGCGGCGATGGTCGACGGCGCGGGGCACTCGCGGCTGTTCTTCAGCGTGATGCTGCCGATGGCCAAGCCGGGCCTGATCAGCATCGGCATCTTCAACGTGCTCGGCCAGTGGAACCAGTGGTACCTGCCGACCCTGCTGATGCAGTCCGTCGCGGGAGAGCCCAAGAACCAGGTCATCTCCCAGGGCCTGATCGAGCTCTCCGTCAATCAGGGGTACAAGTCCGACTGGTCCGGCCTCTTCGCCGGAGTGACCATGGCGATGCTCCCGGTGCTCATCGTGTACATCGTCTTCCAGCGGCAGGTGCAGGCCGGCCTGACCGCCGGCGTCGGCAAGTAGCCCGCTCCACCGCGCCCAGCCTCACAAGAAAGAGTGGCCATTCCACGGGGGATGGCCACTCTTTCGTGCGTGAGGTGACCCCTACCGCAGAAGAGGCTCGGGGTGTGGTGCGGGAGTGTCGCAGGGGCGAGGCAGAATCGCATTCGTGCTGGTGGCGGTGGTGTCGGACGAGCGGGGCGGGGGTGAGCTGTGCCCGCTGGACGCCGCCGGGCGCCCGGCCGGCCCGGTCGAGCCGGTCACCGATCTCGCCACCGCCGTCGCGGCCCGGGAGGCCGCCGTCCACCCGCGCTGGGTCTGGGGCTCCGGGGCCGCGATCTACCCCGGGCTGCTGCGCGCCGGGGTCCGCGTCGAGCGCTGCCACGACGTGGAGCTGACCGAGGCGCTGCTGCTCGGCCACGCCGGCCGGTGGGGCGAGCCGCGCTCGCTCGCCGCGGCCTGG
>NZ_JAMOKF010000262.1 GCF_023656545.1 Micromonospora phytophila
CGGCCTCGTCGGTGAGCAGCCCGACCAGCTCGGCCACGTCGCGTTCCCGGCCGATCAGCTCGACCGGGGGCGGCAACGCCACCGGCGTACCAATGTCGTGGCCGGCGTCGGTCGGTCCCGCCGGTGCGCTCCCGGCAGTGAGCGGCGGCGCGGTCGGGACGGGCCCCCGGGCCGCCGCCAGGAACGCCGACCGGGCCGCTCCGGTCAGCTCCAGCGCACCGGCGAGCAGCTCGACGGTGGTGCGCTGCGGCCGGGCGGACCGACCCCGCTCCAGGTCACGGACGGTCCGTACGCCGACACCGGCCCGGGACGCCAGCTCGGCCTGGGTGAGGCCGGCGGCGAGCCGGTGCCCGCGCAGCAGGTCCGGCAGTCGGGTACGACCGCCCGGGCTCCGCGAACGATCATGATCGGGAGTCATGGGCACGAAGAGTACGGATCGGCGGTGGCCTCCGGCAGCAGAGCGTCGTCCTGCCGACGCCGTCCTGCGGATATCCGACAGCCGATCAACTCCCCACCCCTGTCCGGGCCGGATCGGGGCGCCGCCGTCCCGGGCGGCTCCGGCGGGGGGTGGGCCGTGGCCGGTCCGCCGGAGCCCCGTCGTCACATGCCCAGGTCGCGGGCGATGATCATGCGCTGCACCTCGCTGGTGCCCTCGCCGATCTCCAGGATCTTGGAGTCCCGCCAGAACCGGGCCACCGGGTACTCGTTCATGAACCCGTAGCCGCCGTGGATCTGGGTGGCCTCGCGGGCGTTGTCGACGGCGATGGTGCTGGCGTGCAGCTTGGCGATGGCGGCCTGCCGCTTGAACGGCTCACCGGCCAGCATCCGCGCGGCGGCGTCGTAGTAGGCCAGCCGGGCCGTGTGCGCCTTCAGCTCCATGTCGGCGATCTTGAACTGGATCGCCTGGTAGTTGCCGATCGGCTGGCCGAACGCCTGGCGTTCCCTGGCGTACTTGACGGACTCGTCGACGCAGCCCTGAGCGAGGCCGACGGCCAGGGCGGCGATGGCGATCCGGCCCTCGTCGAGGATCCGCAGGAACTGGGCGAAGCCCCGGCCGCGCTCGCCGAGCAGGTTCGCCGCCGGCACCCGGCAGTCGTCGAAGGTCAGCTCGTGGGTGTCGGAGGCGGTCCAGCCGACCTTGGAGTAGCCCGGCGCGACCGTGAAGCCCGGCGTCCCCGACGGGACGATGATGGTCGACAGCTCCTTCGAGCCGTCCGGCTTTGTGCCGGTCACCGCGGTGACGGTGACCAACGCGGTGATGTCGGTGCCCGAGTTGGTGATGAACGCCTTCGAACCGTTGATCACCCACTCGTTCGTCGCCTCGTCGAGCACGGCCCGGGTCTGGGTGCCGCCGGCGTCCGAGCCGAAGCCCGGCTCGGTCAGCCCGAAGCCGGCGAGGGCCTCGCCGCTGAGCAGCTTCGGCAGCCACCGTGCCTTCTGCTCGTCGGTGCCGAAGCGGTAGATCGGCATCGCGCCGAGCGAGACCGCCGCCTCCAGGGTGATCGCCACGCTGGAGTCGACCCGGGCCAGCTCCTCCAGCGCGAGGCAGAGCGCGAAGTAGTCGCCGCCCATGCCGCCGTGCTCCTCGGCGAAGGGGAGGCCGAACAGGCCCATCTTGCCCATCTGCCGGATGATCTCGTACGGGAAGGTGTGCTTCTCGTAGTGCTCGGCGATGACCGGGGCGACCACCTCGCGCGCGAAGTCCCGCACGCTGTCCCGCAACGCCTCTTGTTCCTCATTGAGCCGGAAGTCCATGGGTTCCTCCTGGTCGAAGGGGGCCGTCGGGCGCTCGTGACGCCGGGACGGGTCGCGCAGCTGGTCGGGCGGTGCCGTGTCAGACCGGGGTGACGCCGTGCCGGCGCCTGGAGAAGTGCCGCTCCTTGGTGCGGGCGGCGACGAACCGGCGGATCAGCTCGGCCCGCAGCTCGTGCGGCTCGACGATCGCGTCGACCACCAGTTCGCTGGCGAGCCGGACGATGTCGATGTCCCGCTCGTACTCCTCGCGCTTGGCGGCGACGAACGCGGCCCGCTCGGTCTCGTCGGCGATGGCGGCGATCTTGTTGGCGTAGACGGCGTTGACCGCGGCCTCGGCGCCCATCACCGCGATCTTGGCGGTGGGCAGCGCGATGGTGGCGTCCGGCTCGAAGCCCGGGCCGGCCATCGCGTAGAGCCCCGCACCGTACGCCTTGCGGACCACCACGCAGATCTTCGGCACGGTCGCCTCGGAGATGGCGGTGATCATCTTGGCGCCGTGCCGGATGATGCCCTGCTTCTCCACCGCGCTGCCGACCATGAACCCGGGCACGTCGGAGAGGAAGAGCAGCGGCACGTTGAACGCGTCGCAGAGCTGCACGAACCGGGTCGCCTTGTCGGCCGAGTCGACGAAGAGCACGCCGCCCTTGAACATCGAGTTGTTGCCGACCACGCCGACGACCTCGCCGTTCAGCCGGCCGAAGCCGATGGTCAGCTCCTTGGCCCAGAGCGCCTGGATCTCGAAGAACGAACCGTCGTCGAGCAGGCCCTTGACGTACCGGCGCATGTCGAACGCCTGCCGCTCGCTGGCCGGCACCAGCGCGGCCAGGTCGACCTTGTCGGACGCGTCCACGGCCTCGGCGACCGGCGGCGCCTGGGTCCAGTTGGCCGGCAGGTACGACAGGTAGGTCTTCACCACGTCGAGCGCGTCGGCCTCGGTCTTGCAGAGGAAGTGCCCGACACCGGACTCGGCGCAGTGCACCTTCGCCCCGCCCATCGCCTCCAGGGTGGTCTTCTCGCCGGTGACCATCTCGACCATCCGGTCGGAGCCGAGGTACATGCTGGCGTTGCCGTCCACCATGGCCACCACGTCGCAGAACGCCGGGATGTACGCCCCACCGGCCGCGCTCGGCCCGAAGAGCGCGCAGACCTGGGGGATCGAGCCGGAGGCGCGGACCTGGTTCCAGAAGATCTTGCCGGCGCCGCGCCGACCGGGGAACAGGTCGACCTGGTCGGTGATCCGGGCCCCGGCCGAGTCGACCAGGTAGACCATCGGCACGCCGGTCGAGTAGGCCCGCTCGATGATCCGGATGATCTTCTCGACGGTCCGGGCGCCCCAGCTGCCGGCCTTGACCGTGGAATCGTTGGCCATCAGGCAGACCTGGCGGCCGTCGATGGTGGCGGTGCCGGTGACCACGCCGTCGGCGGGCAGCCCGTCGGCCAGCGCGTTGGCGTAGAGGCCGTCCTCCACGAAGGAACCCTCGTCGACCAGGAGCGCGACCCGCTCGCGGGCGAAGAGCTTGCCCTTGGCGGCGTTCGCCGCGTGGTACTTGTCCGCACCGCCGGCCCGGGCGCGCTTGCGCAGCTGCTCCAGTGCCTCACCGTCGAGCGTCACGCCGACTCCCTCGCCACCTGAGCCGGCCAACCTCGTGGGCGGACCGACTGACCTGAACGATCGTTAGGCTAGCGCATCGGGTCACCCCCCGGCGACCCACCGCCGCCCCCCGCGCCCCGCGCCCACCCCCGCCCGCCCGGCCGGCCGGCCCCGCACCGCTCGACGGCGGTGATCAAGAAGTTTGCGTCGAGAATGCCGCGCGGAACCGACGCAAACTTCTTGATCACCGCCAGGTGGGAGGTGGGCGATCGGGTGAGGGCGCGGGGTGCCGGGTCAGGGCTTGGGGGTTAGGCGGGTGCGGGGGCCGGCGCGGAGGACGCCGGAGGGGAGGCGCTTGCCGACCAGCTCCTCGGCCAGCTCGGCCGCCTCGATCAGCGCGTCCAGGTCGATGCCGGTGTCGATGCCCATGTCGTGCAGCATGTGCACCGCCTCCTCGGTGGCCAGGTTGCCGCTGGCTCCCGGGGCGTACGGGCAGCCGCCGAGGCCGCCGACGCTAGCGTCGAACTCGGTGACGCCCAACTCCAGCGCCGTCAGCAGGTTGGCCAGCGCGGTGCCCCGGGTGTTGTGGAAGTGCAGCAGCACCGGGACGTGCGCGTTGCGGTCGCGTACCGCGGTCAGCAGCTCGCGGACCCGGCGGGGCGTGCCCATGCCGGTGGTGTCGCCGAACGCCACCCGGTCCGCGCCGTCGCGGACCACCCGGTCCACGATGCCCGCCACCCGCGCCGGGTCGACGTCCCCCTCGTACGGGCAGCCGAAGCTGGTCGCGATGATCACCTCGGCCTGCGCGCCCTCGCCGTGCAGCAGGTCGATCAGCTCGGCGATGTCGTCCAGCGACTCGGAGGTGGAGCGGTTCACGTTGCGCCGGTTGTGCGTGTCGCTGGCCGAGACCACCACCTCGATCTCGGTGAACCCGGCCGCGAGAGCCCGCTGCGCGCCCCGGGTGTTGGGCACCAGCGCCGAGTAGCGCACCCCGTCGACCCGGGTGGCCCGCTGCCACACCTCGTCGGCGTCGGCCATCTGCGGGATCGCCTTCGGGTGCACGAACGACACCGCCTCGATCCGCGAGACGCCGGTACGCGAGAGCGCGTCGAGCAGCCGCACCTTGGCGTCGGTGGGGATCGGCTCCTCGTTCTGGAGCCCGTCCCGAGGACCGACCTCACGGATGGAAACGGAGTCCGGCAGTGCCGTCATAAGGGGTCACCTCACTGTGACGTATCGCTGGCTGGGGGGTACCCCCAGCCTCCCACCCCGCCCCACCCACCCGCACCCACCCACCCCTGCACCCACCCACCCACCCGCGTCGATCATGAGGTTGACGGCGACGAAAGGGACGAACGGCCCCGCCAACCTCATGATCAACCCAGGGCAGGGCGGGTCAGCGCATGCGGGAGACGATGCCGGTGTCGTAGTCGCCGGAGAGGAACTCCTGGTTCTCGAGCAGCTCGGCGAAGAAAGGGAGGTTGCACTTCGGGCCGGTGAGGTCGAAGGCGGCGACCGCGGCCTTCGCACGCTCGATCGCCTCGGCCCGGTCCTTGCCGTTGACGATCAGCTTGGCCATCAGGCTGTCGTAGAAGGGGGTGACCGTGTTGCCGGCGACGTAGCCGGAGTCCACGCGTACGCCCTCGCCGGTCGGCTCCACCCAGGTCTTGATCGCACCCGGGCCGGGCAGGAAGCGCTTCGGGTCCTCGGCGTTGATCCGCAGCTCGATGGCGTGCCCGCGCGGCGCGAGCGCGTCCGGGTCGAAGGTCGGCGCCAGGCCGGCGGCCACCCGCAGCTGCTCCTCCACCAGGTCCACGCCGTAGACCAGCTCGGTCACCGGGTGCTCCACCTGGAGCCGGGTGTTCATCTCCAGGAAGAAGAATTCTTCGGACGCGGAACCATCACCTTTGAAGTCCCGCTCACGCGGGACCAGCAGGCACTCCACCGTGCCCGCGTTGCGGTAGCCGACCGCCTCACCGGCGCGGACCGCCGCGGCGAGGAAGCGCTCGCGCAGCTCCGGCGAGACCGCCGGGGAGGGCGACTCCTCGACCAGCTTCTGGTTGCGGCGCTGCACGGAGCATTCCCGCTCGCCGAGCGCCACCACCCGGCCGTCGGCCAGGCCGAGGATCTGCACCTCGACGTGGCGCACCCGGGGGAAGTACCGCTCGATCAGCACCGAACCGTCGCCGAACATCCGCTCGGCGAAGGCGCGCACCTTGTCGTACTCGGTGCGCAGCGCGGCCTCGTCGGCCGCCACGCCCATGCCCATGCCGCCGCCGCCGGCCGCGGCCTTCACCATCACCGGGTAGCCGATCTCCCCGGCGGCCGCGACCGCCGCGTCGAGGTCGGCGGCCGGCTCGGTGGTGCCGGGCGCGACCGGCACGCCGGCCGCCGCCATCAGGTTCCGGGCGTTGATCTTGTCGCCCATCGCGGTGATCGCGTCCGCGCCGGGCCCCACCCAGATCAGCCCGCTCGATTCGACGGTACGGGCGAAGTCGGCGTTCTCCGACAGGAAGCCGTAGCCGGGGTGGATGGCCTGCGCGCCGGTGGACTTGGCGGCGGCCAGGATCGCCTCGGTGTTGCGGTAGCTCTGGGCCGGGTTGGCCGGGCCGACGCAGACCGCCTCGTCGGCCTCGGTCACGAACGGCAGGCCGGCGTCGGCCTCCGAGTGCACCGCGATCGCGCGGATGCCGAGCCGCTTGGCGGTACGGATGATCCGGCGGGCGATCTCGCCCCGGTTGGCGACCAGCAGCGACTCGATCATGTTTCCTCCAGCGTCCGGGGGTCGGGACGAAAGCTAGGGAACCACGACCCGTCGGTTACTCACGAGTCAGGCCAGCAGGGCGGCGAGGGTGGCGCCGCGGAGCAGCTCTGCCCGGCGGCGGCGGTCCACCTCTCCGCCGAGGAACGGCGTCGAGTTCATCAGGCCGAACGCGGCGTGGGCCAGCACCCGCGCCTCGCCGTCGGGCATGCCCGGGTGCAACGCGGTCAGCACGGTCACCCACTCCTCGACGTAGAGCCGCTGGAGCCGGCGGATCCGCCGCCGCGGCTCGTCGGGGAGGCGGTCCAACTCGTGCAGGTGCAGGGCGATCACCGCCGGGTTCGCCAGCGCGAACTCGACGTGGAAGTCGATCAGTGACTCCAGCGCGCCGCGCGGGTCGTCGGGGTGGCCGGCGGCCCGCTCCTGCCCACCGGCGAGCAGCCCCTCGCTGACGGGGATCAGCGCGGCGACCAGCATCGCCTCCTTGCCGGCGAAGTGGTGGTAGAGCGCCGGACCGGTGACCCCGGCGGCCGCGCCGATGTCGTCCATCGAGACGCCGTGGTAGCCCCGGGAGGCGAAGAGGCCGACCGCGATCTCCAGGATCTCGTCCTTGCGGGACCGACGCCGGCCCGACCCAGTGGCGCCGCCCGTCGTGCCCCGTGCCTGCTGCTCCACCGTCACCGGGCAAGCGTAGACCCCGGGCGCGCTCCCGTGGAGGCTCGGTTACCCGCCGGTCCACCCACCGCGACGGCCGCCCGGTCGGCCGACGCGCGGTCGCTCCCGGCTTGACCCTCGACCCGGTCGAGGCCCGAGGGTCGCCCGCATGACCCCACCGCCCCTCGGCCGCGACTACCGGCTGCTCTGGTCCGCGACCGTCTCGTCGCGCCTCGGCGACGCGCTGCGTACGCCGGCGCTGGCCCTGCTGGCCGCGACCCTGACCCGCGATCCCCGGACGATCGCCGCGGTGGCCGTGGCCGGGCAGCTTCCGCCGCTGCTCTTCGGCCTGCTCGTTGGCGTATACGCGGACCGCTGGGACCGGCGCCGGACGATGGCGGTGGTGGACGGGCTGCGGGCCGCGGTGGTGGCTGGCCTCGCCGTCGCGGTCGCCCTCGACCGGGCCGGCGTCGTGACGCTGGTGGCGGCGGCGTTCCTGCTCGCCGCGCTCGGCAGCCTCTTCGACGCCGCCGCGTTCGCGCTGCTCCCCGCGGTGGTGCCGCCGGCCGCCCTGCCCACCGCCAACGGCCGCCTCCAGGCCGGCGCCGCGGTGGCCGGGGGGTTCCTCGGCGCCCCCGCCGCCGGTCTCCTCTTCGCCGTCGCCGCACCCCTCCCCTTCGCCCTCGACGCCCTGACCTTCGCCGTCGCCGCCCTCCTCACCCTCGCCCTCCGCCCGCCCCACCCCGGCCTCGCCCACGCCGCCGGTCTTCCGCGATCTTGCAGTTGTGGCGAGGGCGGATCGGACGGGGCAGCTCAGAACAGGCACCACGAGTGCAAGATCGGCGCACCGAGCGCGGGGCGCGGCGCGGGGCGGGGGCGGTCCGTGTGGGGAGAGGGTTTGGCGGGGGTGCGGTGGCTGCGGGGGGAGCGGACCTTGTGGCGGGTCACGGGGCTGACCGCCGGGAGCAACCTGGCGATCAGCGGGCTGATGGCGGTGCTGGTGCTCTACGCGCTCGACGTGCTGCGGGTGCCGCCGGCCGGGTACGGGCTGTTCATGGCGGCCGCCGTGCTGGGTGGCCTCGCCGGGG
>NZ_JAMOKF010000026.1 GCF_023656545.1 Micromonospora phytophila
CCCGGCGGGGCCCGCCGGCATCCTGCGCCCGGGCGTGCTCGGCGAGGCGGGGTCCGGCGGGCTCGGGGATCGGGGGTCCGTCGGCGCGCCGTCCGGTGGGGTGCTGCTCGGTCCGGGCACCGGCGACAACGCCGCCGCCGCGCTCGGCGTCGGCGCCGGCCCCGGCGACGTCGTGGTCTCCGTCGGCACCTCCGGCACGGTGTTCAGCGTCGCCGACGTGCCGGCCGCCGACGGCTCCGGCACGGTCGCCGGGTTCGCCGACGCGACCGGCCGCTTCCTCCCGCTGGTCTGCACGCTCAACGCCGCCCGGGTGCTCGACGCCGCCGCGTCGCTGCTCCGGGTCGGCCTCGACGAGCTGGCGGAGCTGGCGCTGGCCGCCCCGGCCGGTGCCGACGGTCTCGTGATGGTCCCGTACCTGGAGGGCGAGCGGACCCCAGACCGGCCGCTCGCCACCGGCGCGGTGCACGGGCTCACCCTGCGCACCTCCACAGCCGCGCACCTGGCCCGGGCGGCGGTCGAGGGGATGCTCTGCGCGCTCGCCGACGGCCTCGACGCGTTGACCGCGCAGGGCGCCACCGTGCAGCGGGTGATCCTGATCGGCGGCGGGGCGCGCTCGCTGGCGGTGCGTCGCATCGCGCCGCAGGTCTTCGGCCGTCCGGTGGTCGCACCGCCGCCGGGGGAGTACGTCGCCGACGGCGCGGCCCGCCAAGCCGCCTGGGTCGCCCTGGGCGGCGCGGCGCCGCCCGCGTGGGCCCTGCCCGGCACCGAGGAGTACGAGGCCACGCCCGTACCCGGTATCCGCGAGCGGTACGCCGCCGTCCGCGACCGGGTGGCGGACCGCCTGACACCACCGGCCTCGGGCGGCTAATGCGCTGTACGCGGTGACCTCCATTCGCGATGATCGCCGCGTGCATCCCGCTTCCGCCCCGTGCGACGCCCCGGCAGCCGGCCCCGGCCCGCTCCCCGTCATCCAATACGACGACCTGGACACTCCCGGCGACGTCGTCGACTCGTTGCTGCTCGCCGACTTCGTCACCGGCCGCCACCGGTGGGCGCGGACGGTCCGGCTGGCCAAGCTGCGCCCGGGAGCGGAGCTGGTCCCGGACCGGGCTGAGCTGGTCCGCACCGCGATCGAGCGGAACCGCGCCGTCCGGCTCGCCACCGGCGACGGTTGGACCCTCCGGGTGGTCAACTGGCGGGGGCGGGGCGCGGAGGTGACCGTCACGGCGGTCGACGGCGAGGTCGGCGGTGCCGTGCTGAAGGAGATCGTCAGCGGGGGCGCCGAACCGGTGGAGTCGGGCACCGAGCCGATCGGCTTCTGGCACAACAGCCCCCGGCGGGGCGCCCAGCGGGACAGCCGGCGGATCGCCGCGCCCGGCTGGTCCACCATCCGGTCCAACTACGCAGCCTCGGCGCGTACCGAGCTGGGCGGGCTGATGGCGCTCACGCCCGCCGCGGTCACCGGCCGCCTGGTGCTGATGCACGGGCCGCCGGGCACCGGGAAGACCACGGCGCTGCGGGCGCTCGCTCACCAGTGGCGGAGCTGGTGCCAGGTCGACTGCGTGCTCGATCCGGAGGAACTCTTCGCCGACCCGGCCTACCTGTCGGAGGTCGCCGTCGGGGAACAGGAGCACGGCGGCGACGGGCCCGAACGCCGGTGGCGGCTGCTGATCCTGGAGGACTGCGACGAGCTGATCCGGGGCGAGGCGAGGCAGGCGGCCGGGCAGGCGCTGTCCCGCCTGCTGAACCTCACCGACGGGCTGCTCGGCCAGGGCCGGCACGTGCTGGTCGCGATCAGCACCAACGAGGACCTGTCCCGGCTGCACCCGGCGGTCGTGCGACCCGGCCGGTGCCTGGCCCGCATCGAGGTCGGACGGTTGTCGTACGGGGAGGCGACGGGCTGGCTGGGCAATGCGGCGGGGGTCCCGCCGGACGGGGCGACCCTGGCCGATCTGTACGCGCTGCGCGCCGGGACGCCGGTCGTCCCGCCCGCCACGGTCCCCGTCGGGGGTTACCTCTGAGGTTGGCCGTGCACCCGGGCGCGCCGTCACCCGGTCGTGACCTGATCCTGGTTGGCTGCCGGACATGACCTTGACCCGGGGCGGGCCGGCGCGGGCCGGGCGCGGGGCCGCCGCCCGCCGCTTCTACAGCGTCGTGGTGTTCGTGCTGCTCGCCTCGCTGGACAACGTGGCGATCGGCCTGGTCCCGCCGCTGTACGGGTCGATCGCCGAGGCGTTCGACGTGCCGCAGCGGCTGCTCGGCCTGGTCACCGCCGTCAGCTTCCTGGCCAGCGCGGTGGCCGCGGTGGGCTGGGCGTACGTCGGCGACCGCACGAACCGCAAGCCGCTGCTGATGGTCGGCACCCTGATCTGGGCCGCCGGCACGGGCGGCAGCGCGGTCGCGGCGAACTATCCCGCCTTCCTCGCCGCGCAGCTGCTCGCCGCGGTCGGGCTCGGCGCGGTCGGTTCGGTGGGGTTCTCGGTGGTCACCGATCTGATCTCGCCCCGCCGCCGCGGGCTGGTGATGAGCTTCTGGGGGCTGTCCCAGGGTGTCGGCACGCTGGCCGGGACGCTGGTCGGCGGGCTGCTCGGGGCCACCGACTGGCGCCGGCCCTTCCTGGTGCTCACCGTCGTCGGCCTGGCCGCGACCGCCGCCTACCTGTTCACCTACGACATCCGGCGCGGCCAGAGCGAACCGGAGCTGGCCGACGCGCTGGCCACCGGCGCCGAGTACGACTACCGGATCAGCCGGGCCGACCTGCCGACGGTCCTGCGCCGGCGGACCAACCGATGGTTGATCATGCAGGGCCTCACCGCGCAGGCGGCCTTCGGGTCACTGGTCTGGCTGCCGGTGCTCTTCGCCGAACGGGCCGAGGACCAGGGCTACTCGGCGGCGACCGCGGTCGTGGTGGGCAGCGTCTTCGCCACCCTGTTCCAGCTCGGTGGGGTGCTCTCGATCGTCGGCGGTCTGCTGGGCGACGCCCTGCAACGGCGTACGCCCCGGGGGCGGGCGCTGGTCGCGGCGGTCGGCGTGCTGGCGGCGCTGCCGTTCTACCTGGTGCTCTTCTTCGTCCCGGTCCGCATCGACGTGCCGGACGGCGCCGGCGGCGGGACGGTCGTCCGGGCGGTGCTGGCCAGCGTGGTCACCGAGCCGACGGTCGGGCTGAGCCTGCTCACCGCCGTGGTGGCGCTGGCGCTGACCTCGGCGAACTCGCCGAACTGGTTCGCGCTGATCGCCGACGTCAACCCGCCGGAGCACCGGGGCACCGTCTACAGCCTCGGCAATCTGGTCAACGGGGTGGGCCGGGCGGCCGGCAACGGCCTGGTCGGGGTGGCCTTCCACGGCCTGCGGGCGGCCTTCCCGCCGCCGCTGAACTACGCCGTCGGGCTGGCCGTCTTCCAGCTCTTCTTCATCCCGACCGGCGTCATGTACTGGCGGGCCTCGCGGACCTCGCCCCGGGACATCGCCGACGTGCACGAGCTGCTGCGGGCCCGGGCGGGGAAGTTGTGAACGGGGCCCCGCGCAGGTTGCGCAGGGCCCCGTCGGGTCAGGCCCGGACCCAGACCGTCACGTCGGTCGGGACCCGGCCGTCGTCGGTGAGCGGGGCGCTGGAGACCGCCAGCTCGGCCCCGGCCGGCAGCGGCACGGCGGCGTCGCCGAAGTTGGTCAGCACGGTCAGCCCGGCGTTGCGGAAGGACAGCACCTCGTCGCCGGTGCCGAGCCACTCCAGCGTGCCCCGGCCCAGCCCGTGCTCGCGGCGCAGCCGCAACGCGGTCCGGTACAGCTCGTACGTCGAGCCGGGCGCGTCCCGCTGCCGGTCCAGCGCGTACTCCGCCCAGAGCGGCGGCTGCGGCAGCCAGCTGGCGTCGGTCGGCCCGAAGCCGTACGAGGGGGCGTCGGCCTCCCACGGGATCGGCACCCGGCAGCCGTCCCGACCCCGCACGGTCTGCCCGCTGCGCTTCCAGGTCGGGTCCTGCCGGGCCTCGTCCGGCATGGTGGTGTGCTCGGGCAGCCCCAGCTCCTCGCCCTGGTAGAGGTAGGCCGAACCGGGCAGGGCCAGCATCAGCAGGGTGGCCGCCCGGGCGCGGCGCAGGCCGAGCGCGGTGTCGGGCTGCGGGTCGCCGATGCCGATGCCGTTGGGCCGGCCACCGCGGACGTCCAGGCCGAGCCGGGAGGCGTGCCGGACGACGTCGTGGTTGGAGAGCACCCAGGTGGTCGGGGCGCCGACGGCGTCGGTGGCCTCCAGCGACCGGGTGATCACCGCGTACTGGGCGGGGGCCGTCCAGGAGGCGAGCAGGTACTCGAAGTTGAACGCCTGGTGCATCTCGTCGGGGCGGACGTAGCGGGCCAGCCGCTCGGCCGGCTCCACCCACGCCTCGGCGACCAGGACCCGCTCGTCCGGGTAGCTGTCGAGCACCCGGCGCCACTCCCGGTAGATCTCGTGCACGCCCTCCTGGTCCCACATCGGCGGGCGGGGCTTGTCGATCTCGTTGCCGGAGAGGATCTCCTGCGGCTCCTCCCAGTCGGCTAGGTCGGCCTGCTTGATCAGGCCGTGCGCCACGTCGACCCGGAAGCCGTCCACGCCGCGGTCCAGCCAGAACCGCAGCACGTCCAGGAACTCCGCCCGGACCTCCGGGTTGTCCCAGTTCAGGTCCGGCTGTCCGGTGTCGAACAGGTGCAGGTACCACTGGCCGGGCCGGCCGTCGGGGTCGGTGACCCGGGTCCAGGCCGGGCCGCCGAAGACGCTCTGCCAGTCGTTCGGCGGCTGCGCGCCGTCGTCGCCGAGCCCGTCGCGGAAGATGTACCGGTCGCGCTCCGGGCTGCCCGGGGCGGCGGCCAGCGCCGCGGTGAACCAGCGGTGCGCCGACGAGGTGTGGTTGGGCACCAGGTCGACGATCACCCGCAGGCCGCGCGAGCGCGCCTCGGCGATCAGCTTGTCCGCGTCGGCGAGGCTGCCGAAGAGCGGGTCGACGTCCCGGTAGTCGGCCACGTCGTACCCGGCGTCGGCCTGCGGGGACGGGTAGAACGGCGACAGCCACACCGCGTCGACGCCCAGCTCCACGAGGTGGTCGAGGCGGGCGGTGATGCCCGGCAGGTCGCCGATGCCGTCACCGTCGGAGTCGGCGAAGGAGCGCGGGTAGATCTGGTAGATGACGGCCTCGGTCCACCAGCCGGTGGCCGGACCGGCGGACGTGTCCTGGTGCGTCGCGTTGCTGTTCAGGGCCTTCTCCCGTGTGTCGAGCCGGACGATCGGTGGTGCTGGGCGGGACGCCGGCGATTCCCGCTAGTTTGCCCGGGGTGGCGCGGTCGACGCGCGGACGACGAGCCGAGTGGGCAGGATCACCGGCGATCCGGGCGGGTCGCCCCCGGGGCGGCCCGGCGGTTCCAGGGTCCGGCCGCCGAGCGGGTCGAGCAGGATCCGGGCGCCGAGCAGGCCCTGCTCCGCCGCGGGCTGGGCGATGGTGCTCAACCCGAGCACGCCGGCCAGGTCGTGGTCGTCGATGCCGATCACGCTGACGTCCTGCGGCACCCGCAGGCCGGCGTCGCGCAGCGCGGTCATCGCCCCCATGGCCATCTCGTCGCAGGCCGCGAAGATCGCCGTCGGCGGGTCGCCGCGCCGGAGCAACTCCTCGGTGGCCCGGTTGCCGCCGTCGATGGTGAACTGCGACTCCACGTCCAGGCTCGGGTCCGGGTGCAGCCCCGCCTCGCGCAGCGCGTCCCGGTAGCCCCGGCGCCGGTCCAGGTGGGTGGTGAAGGCGAGCTCGTCGTCGGGGTCGCCGGAGATGTGCGCGATCCGCCGGTGGCCGAGGTCGAGCAGGTGCCGGGTGGCGGTCCGTGCGGCGGCCACGTCGTCGATACGGACGCAGGGCCAGCCGGGGACGACGGTGCCGGAGCTGATGATCACGCCGGGCAGGTCCAGCGCGGCGAGGGCGGTCAGCTCGGCTGGTCGCAGCGGGGTGGCGACCAGCATGATGGCGTCCACCCGCTTGTGCAGGTTGGCCGTGCGCAGCACCCGCTGGCGGATCTGCTCCCGCCCGCCGAGGTTGTGCAGCAGCAGGTCGTAGCCGGCCTGGTGGAGGAAGTCCTCGACGGTCTCGACGACGATGCCGAAGAACCACCGGGTGATCCGGGGCACCACCACCGCGACCGTGCCGGTCCGGCCGCCGGCCAGCCGCGAGGCGCTCGGCGAGACGGCGTACTCCAGCTGCTCGGCGGCCGCGAGCACCCGGCGGCGGGTCGCGGCCGAGACCGTCGGGAGGCCCCGCAGCGCCCGGGAGACGGTGGCCGTCGAGACCCCGGCCAGGCGTGCGACATCATCGATCTTCGTCACGGTACCCCCGCTCAGCGCCCAGCTCCGCCGCCGCCGGTGGCCCGGCGGCGGCGGAGGCCATCAGCCCTTGACGCTGCCGGCGAGCAGACCTCGCACGAAGTAGCGCTGCAGGGACAGGAACACGGTCAGCGGTACGACGATCGACACGAACGCGCCGGCCGTCAGGCGCTGCCACTCGTTGCCCCGGGTGCCGGCCATCTCGGCGAGCTTGACGGTCAGCGGCGCCGTCTCGGCGGTGCCCCCGGCGAAGATCAGCGCGACCAGCAGGTCGTTCCAGACCCAGAGGAACTGGAAGATGCCGAACGCGGCCAGGGCCGGGGTGATCAGCGGCAGGACGATGGTGCGGAAGATCCTCGGGTGGGTGGCCCCGTCGACCCGGGCCGCCTCCATCAGATCGCCCGGGAGCTGCGAGATGAAGTTGTGCAGCAGGAACACGGCGAACGGCAGCGCGAAGCAGGTGTGCGCGAACCACACCTGGGCGAACTTCTGTTCGTCGACCAGGTCCCAGGCCGGCATCAGGGTCACGCCGCCGAGGGTGACCCCGGTGGAGAAGAACTTCAGCAGCGGCACCAGGGCCATCTGCAGCGGCACGATCTGCAACGCGAAGATCGCGATGTAGAGCCAGTCCCGACCCCGGAACTTGATCCAGGCCAGCGCGTACGCGGCCAGGGCCGCGAAGGCGAGGGGGAAGAGCACCGACGGGATCGTGATCGCCAGCGAGTTGATGAAGTAGCCGGCGAGCTGCCCGGACGACGAGGATTGCCCGAACAGCACCTGCTGGTAGTTCTCGAGGGTGAACTGCGGGTTGGTGAAGGCGGTCCACCAGCCGGTGGTCTTGATCTCGTCCTCCGGCCGGAGCGACGAGATGAACAGGCCGAAGGTCGGGATGGTCCAGAGCACCGCGATGACGATCGAGACGAGGGTCGCGGTACGGCTGTTCAGCCGCTTGCGGACCCGGCCCGCGGTGGTCCTCGGGGCGTCGGTCTCCTGGCTGCCGACGGCAACTGTGGGCGTGGCGGTGGTCATCTCAGCCCTCCCGCTGCTGACGGAGGTTGCGGATCTGGTAGATCACGACCGGGATGACCAGGACGAAGAGGAAGACCGCGAGCGCGGAGCCCTGCCCGCTCTCGCCGTACCGGAACGCCTGGTTGTACATCTCGTTCGCGATCACGCTGGTGTCGTAGTTGCCGTTGGTCGCGGTCCGGACGATGTCGAAGACCTTGAGCGTGGCGATCGAGAGGGTCACCACCACCACGATCAGCGCCGGCCGGATGCTCGGCATGGTGATCTGCCAGAACATCTGCCACGGGGTGACCCCGTCGAGCCGGGCGGCCTCCACGATGTCGGCGGGGATCGCCTTGATCGCGGCGGAGAGCACCACCATGGCGAAACCGGCCTGGATCCAGATCATGATGACGATCAGCAGCAGCGTGTTCAGGGGTGACTCGAGCAGCCACTGCTTCGGTTCGCCGCCGAGGCTGACCACGATCTGGTTCAGCAGACCGATCTGGTCTCCTTCACCGCGGTAGGCGTAGACGAACTTCCAGATGATGCTGGCGCCGACGAAGGAGATAGCCATCGGCAGGAAGATCAGGGACTTGGCCACGGCCTCGAACCGGGCCTTGTCCACCAGGACGGCGTAGAGCAGGCCGAACGAGGCCGCCACCAGCGGGACCAGGAGCACCCAGACCAGGGTGTTGATCAGCACCCGGACGATCGAGCCGTCGGAGAACATCCATTCGTAGTTACCCAGCCCGACCCAGTCGTTGCTGCTCCTGTCCATGAAGGAGAGCATCGTGGTGCGGATGGCCGGGACGACCAGCCCGACGGTGAGCAACAGCACCGTCGGCAGCAGGAAGAAGAGCGCGAACAGGCCCTCCCGCTGCTTGCGCCGGCGGGGGAGCGGAGCGCCGCTCGCGGAGGCGGCGACGAGCTGCGCCTCCCGTCGCCGAGCGAACCAGGCCGGCACGACGTCGAGCAGCAGGAGCAGACCGCCCACCACCACCACGAAGGCGATCAGCCCGTACATCAGCATGAGGAGCTTCGGCTGTTCGTCGGCGAAGTCCATCAACCCTCCCTCAGGGGTCGGCTCGATCGGTGGTCCGGCCCGCGCTGCGGGCCGGACCACCGACGGAGAACTACTTCGGCCAGCTGTTTTCGATGCCCTGGAGCACCGGAGCGGTCGGCTTGCCGTTCAGCCAGTCGACCATGCCCTTCCAGAACGTCCCCGCGCCGACGCCGGCCGGCATCAGGTCGGATCCGTCGAAGCGGAAGACGGCGCTCTTGTCCTGGAGGATCTGGACGGAGAGCTTGTCGATCGGGCTGGCGACGTTGGCGATGTCCAGCTTGTTGTTCGCCGTGAGCCAGTTGCCCAGCTTGGCGCGGCTGTTCACGTACTCACCCGAGGCGAGGTAGGTCTGCACCGCCTGCACCTCCGGGCGGTCGGCGTAGGCGACGACGAACTCGCCCGCGCCCAGCACCGGCTTGCCCTTGGCCGGGTCGATGGCCGGGAAGTAGAAGGCGAACGCGTCGCCGTCCTCGGCCACCTTGGTGCCCTCGGGGAACTGGTTGGCGTAGAACGACGCCTGCCGGTGCATCGCGCACTTGCCGTTGGTGATCGGCACGCCCGCCTCCTGGAAGGAGGTGGTGGTGATGCTCTTGACGCCGCCGAAGCCGCCGTTCATGTACTTCTCGTTCTTGAGGATGCTGCCGGCCCGGTCGACCGCCTCGGCGACCCGCGGGTCGTTGAACGGAATGGCGTGGGTCGTCCACTGGTCGTAGACCTCGGGGGTCTGCGTACGCAGCATCAGGTCTTCGATCCAGTCGGTCGCCGGCCAGCCGGTGGCGTCACCGGACTCGACACCCGCGCACCACGGCTTCATGCCGCTGGCGGCGATCTTGTCGCTCAGGGCGACGAGCTGGTCCCAGCTGGTCGGAACCTCCCAGCCCTTCTCCTTGAACGTCTTCGGCGAGTACCAGACGAAGGACTTGACGTTCGCGCCGAGCGGCACGCCGTAGAGCGTCCCGTTGACGGTGCCGTACTTCAGCCAGTCGGCCGGCATGTTCTGCTCGGCCATGGCCTTGGTGTCGGCCCCGAGGGACTTCAGCTTGCCGGCGTCGGCGAACCGCTTCACCAGGCCCGGCTGGGGCACGAAGGCGATGTCGGGCGCGTTGCCGCCGTCGACCCGCACGGGGAGCTGCGCCTCGAACTCGCCGCTGCCCTCGTAGTCGATCTCGATGCCGGTGCACTTGGTGAACTGCTCCCACGACCGCTCCAGCAGGTCGGCCTCCGCGTCCCGGATGGACGCGTAGATGGAGACCTTCTTGCCGTCGTTGTCGCCGTACTTCTCGTATGCGGCACACTCCGCGGAGCCCGCGTCGCTGCTCTTCTTGTCGTCGCCGGTACCGCAGGCGGTGGCGCTGAGCGCCAGCCCGAGTACGCCGGCGATCACGAAGGCCTGGCGTGGTCTGGTAGAGACCGCCATGCCGTCCTCCTTCCTAGCCGGCGCGGTCGTGCTCGATGACCTGGCGCCGGTCCGATGGGCGTCCCCACATGTAAGCGCTTGCATCGGGCTGGGTCCACCCCCTGCCGGACACGACCGAGTAACAATCCGGAAACCGCGCCGTTGCCTCGTGGGCACGCTCCCGGTCCAGATCCCCGCCTCTTTCGATCAGTGGCGATATCTGTCAGGCTGAGGCCAGGTGATCGAAGGATTTCAACATAGGAGGTGCTGGATGGGTAAGAGGTGGTTCAGCCTGATCGCGGCCGGTCTGCTGGCGGTGGGCACCCTGCTCCCGGCGGCCCCGGCGATGGCCGCCCCGACGTTCAAGCTGCCGTTCCCGTGCGGCCAGTCCTGGTCCGGCCAGACCCGGACCGACCACAGCCCGGCGTACGCGGTCGACTTCAACCGCACCGACGACCTCGGCGACCCGGTGGTGGCCAGCGCGCCGGGCACCGTCGACCGGGTCACCGACCTCGGCGGCACCAGCTACGGCAAGTACGTCCGGATCGACCACGGCGGCGGATACACGACGTACTACGCACACCTCAACGGCTTCAACGTCTCCGTCGGCCAGAGCGTCGGCTACGGCAAGGTGATCGGCTGGGTCGGCAGCACCGGCGGCTCCAGCGGCCCGCACCTGCACTACGAGCAGCGCCTCAACGGCGCCGACATCCAGGTCCGGTTCAACGGCTCGCTCGCCCTGTACTGGGGGACGAAGTCGTACACCAGCGACAACAACTGCTCCTCGACCACCGGCTCCGGCACCGTCAACACCAGCGGCACCGCGCTGACCGTGCGCTCCGGCCCCGGCACCGGCTACGACGCCGTCGGCACCGTCGCCGATGGCACCCGGGTGACCATCTACTGCCAGACCAGCGGCACCAGCGTCACCGGCACGTACGGCACCAGCTCGATCTGGGACCGGATCGGCACCGGCCGCTACATCGCCGACGCGTACGTCTACACCGGCAGCGACGGCTACATCCCCAACGTGCCCCGCTGCTGAGACGGGCGACGGGGCTCCCGGGCCGACCGGGGGCCCCGTTGCGGCTCAGCTGTTCAGCTGCCAGATGGAGAAGTTCAGCGCGGCGGCGAAGGTGACCCAGGCCCAGTAGGGGAGCATCAGCAGCGCGGCCGGCCGGGAGACCCTGGCGAAGAGCAGGACCGTCACGCCGATCGCCGCCCACATCAGCAGGATCTCGGCGAACGCCAGCCCGTACCGGCCGGCGCCGAAGAAGAGCGGGGTCCAGATCGCGTTCAGCACCAACTGCGCGGTCCAGGCCCAGAGGGCGGGACCGAAGCCGACCCGGCGCCAGACCAGCCAGCCGGCCACCGCGATCATCGCGTAGAGCACGGTCCAGACCGGCCCGAAGAGCCAGGACGGCGGCGCCCACGCGGGTTGTTCGAGGCTCGCGTACTCGGCCGAGGTGCCCCCTACGCCGAGCCCGCCGATCGCGGCGGCGGCGAAGACCGCCACCCCGAAGCCGGCCAGTGCCCACCACCTGCGCGCACCGTCGCTACGGCGGGCGCTCCCAGTTATCTCCATGGTCGAGACATCTCCCGCCGCGCGGGCCGCCAAACCTCGCGGTCGACCTCCGAACGGCACGACGCCGGGGTCGTCGTGTCCGGTGCTCCTGTCTGGGAGGACGGAACTCCGGTCACGACGACCCCGGCGGGTCCCGGACGGCGGCGTATAGCCGCCACGTCAATTGAAGATGCTCACACCACCCGGACCGACCAGCAGGCCGACCACGATGAGGACTACGCCCCACAGGATCTGCCGGCGGAACAGCGCCAGGATGCCGGCGACCACCAGTACGACTGCGAGAATCCAGAGAATCAGCTCCATGGCTGCTGAATACCCGAGGCGCCGATCCCGGAAACCTGCGGGTGATCGAGGTGGTCGCCGAGGTGGAAGATGCTGTAGGCCTGCTTGATCACCGGGTGGGCGACGTTGCGGACGCGGACGCCGCCGGGGGTGGTGCCCCGCTCGGTGCCGGCGTGCGCGTGCCCGTGCAGCGCCAGCGCGGTCGGCGCCGAGTCGATCGCCTGACCGAGCTGGTACGACCCCAGGAAGGGGTAGATCTCCAGCGGCTCGCCGGCCAGCGTGTCCGGCACCGGCGAGTAGTGGGTGAGGGCGACCAGCACGTCGCAATCCAGGCCGCGCAGCGTCGCGCCCAGCGCGTCGGCGCTGTCGGTGGTGGTCCGGACGAACGCCTTCATCTCCGGCTCGCCGAAGTCGCTGGCGCAGCGGCCGGCGAAACCGCCGCCGAATCCCTTGACCCCGGCGATGCCAAGCCGGCCCCCGGCGCAGTCCACTACGACGCCGTCGCCCTCCAGCACGGTGATCCCGGCGTCCTCGAGCACCTTGACCACCTGCGGCACCTGGTCGCACTGGTGGTCGTGGTTGCCGAGCACGGTCACCACCGGCACGCCCAGCCCGCCGAACTCGGTGGCCACGCAGCGGGCCTCGGACTCGGTGCCGTGCCGGGTCAGGTCACCGGCGAGGAGCAGCACGTCGGCCTGACCGGGCAGTTCCTCCAGGGCCGGCCGGAACCGGCCGACCACGTCCTCGTCCAGATGCACGTCGCCCACGGCGGCGATCCGGATCACCATGAACCCTCCCTCAGGGCAGTTGTTCGATCTCCGTGGGCGCCTGCGTCCGGATCACCCCGATGTCGCTGGTGACCGGCACGTCCGGGAAGCGTTCGGCCACCCGGCGCAGGATCTCCTCCCGCCGGTGCGGGCTCTCCACCTCGCCGTAGAGCACGAGGGCGCGTTCCCGCCGGACCACGGTGATCCCCTGCTCGGCGACGTCCGGATCCTCGGCCAGCAGGCGGTGGATCTCCGCCTCGATGTACTCGTCGGGCGGCCCGGTGCCGCCGGCGCGATGCTCGGTCACGGTGTCCCCTTTCCTTCCGGGGTGCCGGAGTGCGGCACCACGTCCAGCCGGTCCAGCAGCACCAGGAACGCCTCGGCGTACGGCGAGTGCTGCGTCTCCTTGCGTACCCGCTCCCAGTCGATCTGCTCGCGCAGCGAGCGGGCCAGCGGCAGGGCTCGGGCGAAGTCGCAGTAGTGCTGGGAGAAGCTGAGCAGCTTGTGCACCATCAACTGGGTGGCCGAGAGCACCGGCATGTGGATCGCGTCGACGGGCCGGACCACCGTGTCGGCGAAGGTCTCCTCGGTCACCGGGGTCTCGATCGGCCGGTGGATCAGATCCACCATCCGCCCGTCGTCGAAGACCTTGACCAGCCAGTCCTCCGGCGGGCGCTCGGCGGTGAAGCCCGCCGTCACCAGGGACTCCAGCGCCCGCTCCACGTCGACCTCGCGGATGAGGAAGTCGACGTCGTGCTCGCTGGAGTGACCGCCGTGGGCGTAGACCGCGAAGCTGCCCCCGAGTGCGAAGGGAATCTCTTCCTGCTTGAGCACGGCCGCGACCTTCTTCAGGGTGTGCACCAGGGTCTCGTCCCCGCGCTCGGCCATCTGGATCTCCCGTCGGTGGTGAAGGTGGGCAGGCGACTCGATCGAACTTCGGTACCCGGCATTCCGGCCGGCCACACCTGGCAGGGGGCGCGGGTGGGGCCAACCGGGAGCCGAAGGTACAAATCTCCGGGATCGCGAGCACGGGTCGGATAGCGTGGGGAGGGTGTCCAGATCAACGCGGGCGCGGCGCGGCAGGGCCCGATTGCGCGCCGTCGCCCTGATCGGCATCGACGGCTCGGGCAAGACCACCCAGGCGCACCGGCTGGCCGACGCGCTCACCGCGGCGGGGCACCCCGCCACCTACCACCGCAACGCCGGCGGGCGCCGCTGGCTCGGCCGCCTCGCGCACCGGCTCGGCCGCCCGGACGCCCAACGGCTCGTCGGGCGGAACGGGATGCTGGCGGTGGAGTCCGTGCTGCGCTGGCTGGCCATCGCCGGCGCCGTGCTCAGCCGGCTCGTCACCGGCCGGATCGCGGTGATGGACCGCTACTCCGTCTGCCAGTACGCGAGCATCCGGGCGCACGGCGGGCACCGCCGCTGGGAGCGGCTGGCCCGGATCGGCTACCGCGTCTTCCCGCCGCCCCAGGTGACCTTCCTGCTGGCCGTCGACCCGGCGGAGGCGTACCGGCGGATCGAGCAGCGGGGCACCGACCACGAGAGCATGCGTTACCTGACCGCGGCCGACGCCGCGTACCGCGCGCTGCCGGAGTATCCGACCTTCGTGGTGGTCGACGCCGGGCGCCCGCCGGCGGAGGTCACCCGGCAGATCCGTGAGCACCTCGCCGGCTGGCTGCGGGTGGGCGAGAGCCGGGTCCGGCCCGTCCCACCGGACGTCGAGCCGGTGGCGGTGGGCCCGGTGGCCCTCTGAGGCGACCGGGGCCTGTGGGCGTGACCGGTGGCTCGGGCGTGGCCGTGGCGCGTGTCCGGTCGGTCAGGCGCGGCCGTAGACCGGAACGGAGGCGCCGCTGGTCGGGGCCGACTCGTCGGAGGCCAGGAACCGGATCACCGGCGCGATCTCGGCCGGGGTGACCCAGCGCGAGTGGTCGGCGTCAGGTTGCGCGGCCCGGTTGGCCGGCGTGTCGACGACGCTGGGCAGGACGGTGTTGCAGCGCACCCCGGCGGCCTTGTACTCCACCGCGACCGCGCCCGCGAAGGCCAGGACCGCCGCCTTGGCGGTGACGTACCCGGCGGCGCCGGGGAACGGGGCGACGGCCGCCCGGGAGGAGACGCAGACCACCGCGCCGCCGCCGGCCGCCACCAGGTGCGGCAGCGCCGCTCGGGTGACCAGCCAGGTCGGTCGCAGGTTGAGCGTCAGCATGCGGTCGAACTCCTCGACCGGCGTCTCGTGCACCACGCTGCCCCCGGCGTACCCGCCGACCAGGTTGACCACCGCCCGCAGCGGGGCCCTCGGATCCTCGGCGGCCACCGCGACGGCCCGCGCCGCGCCGGCCGGATCGGTCAGGTCCGCGACCAGCCGGACCGGTCCGCCCGCCGCCGGGCCCGCCGTTTCCGGGCCCTGGCGTCCCGGTACGACCACCCGCCAGCCCGCCTCGGCGAAGGCGGCGGTGACCGCACCGCCCAGTCCGCCCGTTCCGCCGGTGACCAGCACACTGCGATCCGTCATCCGCCACACGCTAGTGCCCGGCGCGACCGCCCGGGCTCCCCGGGTCGGCCGGGCCGACGGCCGGGATCGGGGGGTCCCGGGGCCCGCGGAAGCCGGGGAGGTGGCATGGTCTGGTGGTGACGGCGGTCGGTCGCAGCCGTCCGGCAGGTCGGGGCCGGCCTCCCGGAGGAGGCGGCGGCACTGTGAGAATGGCACGCTGAGCAGGACCGCTGGTCCCGGTCTGCGGTACTTTCCCCAACACGCGCCGTGATGGTTGACGCTCACGCCTCATGAAAGTAAGTTTCATCCGTGGCGAAGAGTCCGAAGATTTCCGTGAGTCACGAGCCCGGTGGGCTGATCGTCCACATCAGCGGCCTGCTGCCGTCGTTGTCGCCGGCGGAGCAGCGGGTCGCCCGGCTCGTGGTGGCCGACCCGGCCGGCTCCGCCCGGCGGACGATCACCGACCTCGCCACCGCCGCCGAGACCTCCGAGGCGACCGTCATCCGGTTCTGCCGGTCGGTCGGCATGGACGGTTACCCGCAGCTGCGGATCCGGCTGGCCGCCGAGGCCGCCCGTCGGGTCGAGCCGCCGGACGCGCGGGTCGTCGGCGGCGACATCCCGCCCGGCGCCGACCTCGCCCAGATCATCGCGACCATTGCCTTCAACGACGCCCGTGCCGTCGAGGAGACGGCCGAACAGCTCGACCCGGCGGTCTGCGAGCAGGTCGTCGACGCCATCGCGGGCGCCGGCCGGATCGACATCTACGGCGCGGGGGCCAGCGGCTTCGTCGCCTCGGACTTCCAGCAGAAGCTGCACCGCATCGGGCGCACCGCCTTCTACTTCCCGGACGTGCACACCGCGCTGACCTCGGCCGCCCTGCTCGGCCGGGGCGACGTCGCGGTCGGCATCTCGCACACCGGCACCACCTCGGACGTGGTGGAGGTGCTGGAGCAGGCGAGGTCCCGCGGCGCGGCCACGGTCGCGCTGACCAACTTCCCGCGTTCGCCGATCACCGAGGTCGCCGACTTCGTGCTCACCACGGCCGCCCGGGAGACCACCTACCGGTCCGGGGCCATGGCCAGCCGCCTGGCACAGCTCACCGTCGTCGACTGCCTCTTCGTCGGCGTGGCCGCGCGCAACCGCGCCCGGGCCAGGAAGGCCCTCGAGGTGACCGCCGAGGCGGTCCAGTCGCACCGGGTGGGCCCGGGGCGGAGGCGGGGATGACGGCCGACGCGGACGAGGCGGCGCCTGCGATCGCGGCCCGACCGGTGGTCCGGGTCGGCGCGCCGACGGAACGGCGCAACCCGCTCAGCGCCGACCTCGACCTGATGTCGACCCGGGACGTGCTCTCGGTGATCAACGAGGCGGACCGGCGGGTGCCGGCCGCCGTCGCCGCCGTGCTCGACGAGATCGCCACGACGGTGGATCTGGCGGTCGCCGCGCTGCGCGGCGGACACCGGGTGCACTACTTCGGCGCCGGCACCTCCGGCCGGCTCGGGGTGCTCGACGCGGCCGAGCTGGCGCCCACCTTCAACTCCCCGCGGCACTGGTTCTGCGCCCACCTGGCCGGTGGGCCGGACGCCATGTGGCGGGCGGTGGAGGACGCCGAGGACGACGACCGGGGCGGTGCGGCCGAGGCCGCCGACTGCGTACGCTCCGGCGACCTGGTGGTCGGACTCGCCGCCAGCGGACGCACACCGTACGTCCTCGGGGCGCTCGCCGCGTCCCGGACGAAGGGCGCCGCGACCGTGCTGCTCTGTGCGAACCCGGAGGCGGAGGCCGCCCGGTCGGTCGACGTCTTCATCGGGGTGGACACCGGACCCGAGGTGGTCACCGGGTCGACCCGGATGAAGGCGGGCACCGCGCAGAAGCTGGTGCTCAACACGTTCTCCACGGCCGTCATGGTCCGACTGGGCCGGGTCTACTCGAACCTCATGATCGACATGGTGGCCACCAACGCCAAGCTCCGGGGCCGGATGATCTCGATCCTGATGGAGGCCACGGGGTGCGCTGAGGAGGTCTGCCGGCGGGCCCTCAACGAGGCGGACGGTGACCTGAAGACGGCACTGGTCTCCCTCGTCTCCGGAGCGGGGGTCCCCGCCGCGCGGGCCGCGCTGGCCCGCTCCGCCCACCAGGTCCGCAACGCCCTGGACCTCCTCGCCTCCTGACCCCACCCCGTCCCACCCGTCCCGCCACCTGCCCCGACCCCCGACCCTGGGTGCTCGGACGGCCGCTCGGGGTGACGACGTCCGTGGTCCCGCGGTGGTGATGCCAGGACTTCACGGCAGGTGGGCATGGATTCGGGCTGCGGATTGTTCACCTGGGGGTGGGGTATTACCACGGGCGTGGATGAACCGACCGGTCCGGCGGCGCGTATCTGGCAGTGACCAGGATCGCAGCTCGGTGGTGACCCGGGTCGCTGTGCCCCCGGGGCGGGCGGTGTTGCCATGAACCGGGGCGGACGGCGTTCCGCCGATCCACCGACCCGTACGTGGTGCCCCCGAAGAGCCGCCACACGGGGTGCTGACAGCAAACGTGGACCGTGCTCTCAGCTGATTATCAGGCATTCGTGACAGTTTCGACTCACGACATGGAATCCCCGACACGTCTCATCTGTTGTGTAGGTGTCAGCACCGGTGGGCACAGCGGAAGTTACGGGGGAGGGCTGATGGACGTGGGGATGGCAAGGAACCGGGCAACCGGCGCGAACGAGGGGACCGTGGGCAACGTGGACAAGAACATCGGCATGCGAACCGACGAGGTTGCCGAGGAGCGGGACCTGGTCGGCGTCTACCTTCACGAGATCTCCCGGACGCCACTGCTGGACGCCGCCAAGGAGGTCGAACTCTCCAAGACCATCGAGGCCGGCCTCTACGCCGAGCACCTGCTCGGCGAGGACCGCGTCCCCGCCGGTGTCGACCGGGAAGACCTGGAGCGACTGGTCGTCGAGGGTGAGCGGGCCAAGGACCTGTTCATCCGGGCCAACCTGCGACTGGTCGTGTCGATCGCCCGACGCTACGTCCGTTCGGGCATGCCCATGCTGGATCTGATCCAGGAGGGCAACACCGGCCTGGTGCGGGCGGTCGAGAAGTTCGACTACGAGCGTGGCTACAAGTTCTCCACCTACGCGACGTGGTGGATCCGCCAGGCGATCAGCCGGGCGATCGCCCAGCAGGAGCGCACCGTGCGCCTGCCCGTGCACCTGGTCGAGGACGTCAACCGGATGCGCAACGTGACCCGGCAGCTCACCCGTGAGCTGGGCGCCGACCCGGAGCCGGAGCAGATCGCGGCGTCCCTCGGCGTCACCGTCGAGCGCGTCAACGAGCTGGTCCGCTGGTCGCAGGACACCGTGTCGCTGGACACGCCCGTCGGCGACGACGGCGACACCAAGCTCGGTGACCTGGTCGCCGACAGCGACGCCCCCTCGCCGGAGGAGATCGTCCTCACCGGCCTGGAGCGGCAGCGGATCGAGGGCCTGCTCAACCACCTCGACGACCGCTCGGCCGGCATCATGCGGGCCCGCTACGGGCTGGAGGACGGCCGTGAGCACTCCCTCACCGAGGTGGCCTCGCGGTTCTCGCTCTCCCGGGAGCGGATCCGGCAGCTGGAGATCCAGGCGCTCGGCCGGCTCCGCGAGCTGGCCCGGGCCGAGGGGCTCCAGGCCGCCTGAGCTGGTAGTAATGACGGCGAACGGCCGGCGTCCGATAGGGGGACGCCGGCCGTTCGCCGTATCCGGGTGCGATCAGCGGACCCGGCCGTAGCCCTGGATGGGCATCAGGTCCATGTCCCGCTTGAGCACGTTCCGCCCGGCGCTCGGCGCGTCGATCACCTGGCCGCCGCCGACGTAGATGCCCATGTGCCCGAGGCCGCTGTAGAAGACCAGGTCCCCCGGGCGCAGCTCGCCGCGGCCGATGTGCGCCACCACACCCCACTGCATCCGGGTGTTGTGCGGCAGCGACTTGCCGGCCGCCCGCCAGGCCGCCGAGGTCAGCCCGGAGCAGTCGTAGCCGTCGGGACCGTCGGCGCCCCAGACGTACGGCTTGCCCAGCGCCCCGTAGGCGTAGCGGACCGCGACGCCGGCCTGGCCGGAGATCGCGGGCGCGTCGTCGGCGCTGGCGGACCGCGCCGCCGGCGCTTCGGTGGCCCGGCCGTACGCCTGGCGGCGCAGCTCGTAGAGCTTCGCTAGGTCCCGTTCGATCCGCTTCTTACCGGCGGCCAGCTCCCGGGCCTGGGCGGCCTGGCGACCGAGCGTGACGTCCAGCCGGGTCTTCTCGTCGATCAGCCGGCGCTGGTCGTCGGTGAAGTTCGCGATCGTGGCCTGCCGCTGCCGGGTCAGCTGTTCGAGCGTGCCGAGCCGGTCCAGCGCGGCGCCGGCGCCACCGGCGCCCAGCAGCGCCTCCGCGGTGCTCAGGTTGCCGGTCTTGTAGGCGGTCACCGCCAGCTCGCCGACCTCGGCGCGGCTGCGCGCGGTCTGCTCCTCCAGCGGGCCGATGCGGGTCTGTAATCCGGCCGCGGCCACCTTGTTGGCCTTGATGTTCTCGTTGAGTTCGTTGTACGCCTCGACGACGCCCTCCAGCTCGGTGGAGGACTTCTCGATCCGCCGGGTGAGTTCGGCGGGGGACGGCTCGGCCCGGGCGGGCACCGCCGCCGGCGCGACCAGCGTGGCCGACATCGCGGCGACGGCCAGGACGCGCAGCGTGTTTCTGAGGGACGACAAGAGCGGAAGGCTCCTCTCCCACGGGCCGCCGCGGGGCTGCTGACGCCCCCGGCGGCACCGGGCCGGTGCTGTCCGGGTGGACGGCGGTCGACCGGGCCGGCCCGGACAAGGTAACCCGGGGCGGGAGTGATCCGCAGTTGAAGCAGGGGCGAATGTTGGCAAAGTGGCAGGAAGGGCCGGCTGCGATCGTGACGGTAGGTGATCGACCGTCGTCGCAGCGGTCGGGGGAGCGGTGACGATTGCCATAGATGGAGTGATTTACCGGATTCGTCGTTCTCGACGGATGCCGTCGGATCCTTGTGCGCTATAACCGATAAGACCGACATGGATGTCTCTATCCGGCGGCCGGCCCGCCGCCAGCCGTCCCGCCGACGCCGAAATCCCGCCCTGAGCTGGCGCGCGGGCAACACAATGAACCGCGGAGCCGGGAATCCCGTCGGCGAACACCGGTGCGTACGCCGACGGGAGCCGACCCCGGCACGCAGCCGCGGGAGGAAGCCGTGAATCCTCAGGGCGCCACGACACGAGCCACCCGGTCAACCCGGACGACCGCCGAGAAGAAGACCACCCTGCTCTACGCCCGACCCGGGATCATCGTCACGGTCGACCGGTTCACCGTCGGCCGCAACAGCTGGCAGGTCGCGGAGCTGACCCACCTGCACACCACCCGCGGCCCGCACGACCGGGTCGCCGTCCGGGCCGTCGTGGTCACCGGCGCGATGATCGGCGCCGTCGGCCTGCTGCTCGGCTTCACCGGCGGGCTGCAACGGCTCACCGCCGGGGCGTACCTCACCCTGGGGGTGGTGTTCCTGCTGCCGGTGCTGCTCGCGGTGGCCGGGGACCGCTGGCGCCCGCCCGCGTACGAGCTGTGGGGTCGGCGGGGGGCCGACGAGGTGCTGCTCTTCACCAGCGACGACGAGCGGCAGTTCGGCCAGGTCACCCGGGCCCTGCGCCGGGCCCGGGAGATGAACCGGTACGGCGGCTGGGAGGACCCGCTCGCCTCGGTCGACCCGTGGCGGCCGACCCGCTGAGCCGCTCAGCCGGCGACCGGCTCCGGGGTGAGCTCGGGGCGCGTGGTGACCCAGGCGCTGACCCGGCGCTCGGCGTAGAAGGAGACGAACGGCACCGTGCCGGCCAGCATCACCAGGACCATCCGCTTCAGCGGCCAGCCGGCCCGGCGGGACAGGTCGAAGGCGGCCAGCAGGTAGAGCATGTAGAGGAAGCCGTGGGCCTGACCCACCGTCTCCACCACGACCGGGTTGTCGAACCCGTACTTCAACGGCATGCCGATCACGACCAGCAGGATCAGCGCCACGCCGACGATCCAGGCGATCACGCGGTACCGGGTCAGGGCTGCGCCCACCGTCGTCCGTCCTTCCGAGCCCGGCGTCAGCCGGGGTAGTCGCCGGGCCGGGCGCCCGGATTGTCGTTCAACCATTGCAGGTACCGGTTGTACGCGGCCAGGTCGGCGTCCTCGCCGCCGGCCGCCACGGGCACGCGGGCGACCCGCACGGGTCGGCGTACCGCCGGACGCGTCGCGGCGGCCGCCGGGGCTCCGGCCGGCCGCGTCCCGACGGCGGGCGACGGCTCGTCCGGCCGTGCCGGCTCGCCGTCCGGCGCGGTCGGACCGTGCAGGGTGTGCCGGACCTCACGCCACCAGACGAAGACCACGAAGCCCGCGAAGATCGGCCATTCGACCGCGTAGCCCCAGCTCAGTGTGTTGCCGGCGGCGGCCCGGCTGACCTGCCACCAGCCCAGCCCCAGGAAACCCGAGACCAGCACGACCATGGCCACGTGGCGCACGATCCACGCCGGGGTCCAGAGCCGCTTCATGGCATCGAGGGTACCGGGAGCCGTGGTGGTCTCCGACGCGGTGTCGTAGTCGGTCGGAGGGTTTGGTGCCACCCGGTGTGGGCATCCGTCTAGACGCCAGCCCAAAACAGACCAGGGGGGCGACATGACCGGATCAGTACGGCACGACGACTTTCCGAGCCCGGAGCAGCGGATGCCCGAGTGGGGTGGTGACCAGGTGCACGACATGGCCTCCGGCGGCGCGGACGCCGAGGACGAGCTGCTCGGCGTCGACCCCGCCGAGCTGGACGACGAGGACCTGGTCCGCGAGATGCACAGCCTGCACCGGACCCGGCTGGACACGCTGCGGCACGCGTCCGACTCCGCGCTCGCCCACCACCTGCGGCGCACGGCGGAGCTGGAGACCGAGTACCTCGCCCGGCACCCGGGACGCGAGGTCGACCCGAGCCGCCTGCGGGACGCCTGATGGCGTCCGCCGAGCGGGGCGTGTCCGCGCCACCGGAGGTGGTGTTCAACACCGCCACCGACCCCGACCGGGCGTCGGCGTGGCTGCCCGAGCCGCTGCGCGCCGACGGCACCCCGGCCGAGCAGGTCAGCGCCGACGAGCTGCGGGCCCGCTGGAGCGCGGCCGGAGAGTGGGCCGCCGAGATCCGGGTCGAGCCGGCCCAGGCCGGTGGCGCGCGGATGCGGCTCGACCTGACCGGTGGGTCGGACGCCGACCGGCTGGCCGACCAGGCCCTGGAGAGCCTCGCCCGCGAGGTGGCCGACAACCTGCAGGCCGGCTGAGCCCGGCCGCGAGGCCCTGAGACATCAAGGAGACCGGTGACCGACCTGAAGGAGAAAGTGGCGCGGCTGCGCCGGGCGTACGCGCCGAACGAGTACCGGCCGCTGAGCGGCTACCTGGTCTCGATGGGCACCTACACCGGGGTCGCCGCGACCCTCGCGGCCCTGGTGAAGGTGACCGGCCGCCCGGTGCCCGAGCGGCCCGCGCCGGCCGACGTGGTGCTGATCTCCATCGCCACGCACAAGCTCAGCCGACTGCTCGCCAAGGACGCCGTGACCAGCCCGCTGCGGGCGCCGTTCACCCGCTACGACAAGCCGATCGGCAGCGGCGAGGTCATGGAGCAGGTCCGTGACCAGGGCAGCGGCACCCGGCACGCGATCGGGGAACTGCTCAGCTGCCCGTTCTGCCTCGCCGTCTGGGTGGCCACCGGGCTCACCGGCGGTCTGGTGCTCGCGCCCAGGCTCACCCGCCTGGTCGCCACCGCGCTGACCGCCGTGGCGGCCTCGGACTTCCTCCAGATGGCGTACGCCGTGGCGCAGCAGGCCGCCGACGGCGACAAGCACGACGAGGACTGAGTCGGCGCGGACATGACGAAGGGGCCGGCGCGCCGCCGGCCCCTTCGTCATGTCGGTGTCGCCCCGGTGGTCACGTCGGTGTGGTGCCGTGGTCCTCGCCGGCCCAGCCGCGCGACGCCTCCGGCTCCCGCTCGTCCTCGTCCGCGCCGGTGATGATCTCCCGGTCGACCGCGGTGCGGTCGTGCTCGTTGGCGAAGTCCGGCTCGGGGAGGGTGTCCTGCCCCTCGGGGGGTTGGCCGAGCGCCGGCAGCTCGTCGTGGTGCTTCTCGTGATGGGACATCGTGCTCTCCTTCTCCTCCTCGGCCGCCCGCCGTCCGTCGGGGTGCGCCTCCGGCGGCCTGCGCCGCTCGCCTCGCTGCGCCGGGCGTGGGCCGCGGCGTCGGATCGGAAGTCGTCAGGCGACCGACCCGCCGAGCAGGTCCGCCGCCTCGTCGGCCGCGTACTCGCCCTGGGGCAGCGCCGCTATCCGGGAGAGGAGCTGCGCGGGGAGTTCCGCGGAGACCGCCCGGCGGTAGATGTCCGCCTGGCTGATCCGCTCCTGGCCGTGGTAGAGGTCGTCGAGCAGCTCGTCGAGGCGCCGGCTGTCCGGCTCCTCGGTGACGGGCTCGTCGGTGACGGGCTCGTCGGTCACGGGTGCGTCATCGGTCACGCAGGTCAGCTACCCGAGGCCGAAACGGTCAAACGCCGCGGCTCCGGCGTGACCCCGTTCACGCCGCGGACCGGAACACCGCAGGAGGCGCGCCGGTTGAGTCAGGTGTCGGTGTGACCAGTGTCCCCGGGCCTCACCTAAATTGCCTTCGCGGAAAACCGTTCGGCTGGAGCCGCGTCGTGCCACTCGCCGAGAGGCGACCTGCACACCGACACCAGCGCCGCCCCGAGCCCACCCGGGCCCGGGGGCGGCGCTGTCTGCGGATCAGGCCGGCGCGGGGGCGGCGGTGCGCCGGCGGGTCCGGACCGCCTGGGCCAGGTGGGCCAGGACCTCTTCGGTGGTGTCCCAGCCGATGCAGGCGTCGGTTACCGACCGGCCGTAGGTCAGCTCACGGGTGGGGTCGAGCTCCTGCCGGCCGTCGAGCAGGAAGCTCTCCAGCATGATGCCGACGATGCCCCGCTCTCCGGTGCCCAGCTGCGCCGCCACGTCGGCGGCCACCAGCGGCTGGTTGCGGTGGTCCTTGCCGCTGTTGGCGTGGCTGGCGTCGATGACCAGCCGCTCCGGCAGCCCGGCCGCCCGGAGCAGGTCCAGCGCGCCGGCCACCGACCCCGCGTCGTAGTTGGGTCGGCCGCCGCCGCCGCGCAGCACCAGGTGCCCGTCGGCGTTGCCCCGGGTGTGCATGATCGCCGGGGTGCCGGAGAAGTCGATGCCGGGGAAGACGTGCGGAACGCCGGCGGCGCGGATGGCGTCCACGGCGGTGCCGATGCTGCCGTCGGGGCGGTTCTTCATCCCGATCGGCATGGACAGGCCGGAGGCGAGCTGCCGGTGCACCTGGCTCTCCACCGTCCGGGCGCCGATCGCGCCCCACGCCACCGTGTCGGCGATGTACTGCGGGGTGATCGGGTCGAGGAACTCGCAACCCACCGGGAGGCCGAGGCGCAGCACGTCGAGCAGGAGCGCCCGGGCGGTGCGCAGGCCCGTGTTGACGTCACCGGAGCCGTCCAGCCCCGGGTCGTTGATCAGACCCTTCCACCCCACCGTCGAACGCGGCTTCTCGAAGTAGACCCGCATCACCACCAGCAGGTCGTCGGCGAGCCGGTCGGCGGCGGCGCGGAGCCGGTGGGCGTAGTCCAGGGCGGCGGCCGGGTCGTGCACCGAGCACGGGCCGACCACCACCAGCAGGCGGTCGTCGGTGCCGTCCAGCACCCGACCGACCGCGCGCCGGCCGGTCAGCACGGCGGAGGCGAGCGGCTCGTCCAGGGGAAGTTCGTGGTGCAGCAGGGCCGGGGTGGTCAGCGGCACGACACGGTCGATCCGCTGATCACTGACCCGGTCGGTCTCCGGGGTCGTCACGGTGGGCATCCTTCCGCCGACCGATTCCCGGGGCCGGTGCCCGGGTCGAGCCGGCTGCTCGTACGCAAAAGGGCAGGAACGAAAGCTCCTGCCCGGCCGGCTCGACAACTGGTGACGTCAGATCATGGTGAAGTCACCGGCGGATGAGCCGGCTGCCTAAACCATCGATACGAGCGCGTCACGTGGCCAAGCGTACCCGACAGGCCGGCGGAGCCTCATCAGGTCGTCGGACAACCCTCGCCTTACGTTTACCTCCATCGATGACACCGACGGTAGCCTCATCGGCACCCAGCGGGCATCTTCCAGGAGGTTCACATGGACCGTCGCACCATCCTGCGCGCCACCGCCGTCGGCGGCGCCGCCGCCTTCTCCGGCAGCCTCTGGGCCGGCGCCGCGCTGGCCGCCCCGGCGCAGCCCGGCACCAGCCCGTACGGGCCGCTCGGCGCCGCCGACGCCAACGGCATCCAGCTCCCCGCCGGCTTCACCAGCCGGGTGATCGCCCGCTCCCGGCAGGCGGTGCCCGGGACGTCGTACACCTGGCACGACGCGCCCGACGGCGGCGCCTGCTTCGTCGCCGGCACCGGCTGGATCTACGTCTCGAACTCCGAGATCTCCACCACCGGCGGGGTCTCCGCCGTGCGCTTCAACGCCGACGGCAGCATCGGCTCGGCGTACCGGATCCTGTCCAACACCAACCGCAACTGCGCGGGCGGCGCGACGCCGTGGGGCACCTGGCTCTCCGGGGAGGAGGTCAGCCGGGGCTACGTCTACGAGACGTACCCGCAGGGCGGCAAGGCCGGCGTGCGACGGGCGGCGATGGGGCGCTTCACCCACGAGGCCGCGGCCTGCGATCCGGACCGCAGGGTGATCTACCTGACCGAGGACGAGAGCACCGGGTGCTTCTACCGGTTCCGGCCGACCACCTGGGGCGACCTCTCCGCAGGCACCCTGGAGGTGCTGGTCGCCGGCACGGCCACCAGCGGCCCGGTGAGCTGGGCGCGGGTGCCCGACCCGGACGGCTACCCGACCGCCACCCGCAGCCAGGTCTCCGGCGCGAAGCGCTTCAACGGCGGCGAGGGCTGCTGGTACGCCGGCGGGACCTGCTGGTTCACCACCAAGGGCGACAACCGGGTCTGGGCGTACGACGCGGTCAACCAGCGCATCGATCTGACGTACGACGACTCGCTGGTCACCGGGACGGCCCCGCTGACCGGGGTGGACAACATCACCGGCGCGCGCTCCGGCGACCTGTACGTGGCCGAGGACGGCGGCAACATGGAGATCGTTCTGATCACGCCGGGCGACGTGGTCGCCCCGTTCCTGCGCATCACCGGGCAGTCGTCGTCGGAGATCTGCGGGCCGGCGTTCTCGCCCGACGGCAGCCGGTTCTACTTCTCGTCGCAGCGCGGCACCTCCGGCTCCTCCTCCGGCGGCATCACCTACGAGGTGCGCGGCCCGTTCCGCGCCTGACGCCTGCCTGATCGGGTTCGATCCGGTGGCCTCCGCCAACCCCGGAGGCCACCGTCTCGGTGATCGAGCGCGGGTCATGCGGCGTGCGCGGCGCGCGCACGGGGTATGTGGGCCGACATGAGCCACGAGCAGAGCGACCAGGAACGGGTGGAGTCCCGCGCACACCTGCTGCCCGAGGAGGCGGCCGTCGGCAGCGAAGACGCGGAGGCGCAGGCCGACGCCATCCTGACGGAGTCGGACATCCGCGAGGAGGACCGCAACGCCGCGCCGGACACCTTCCTGGAGCGGCGTACCTCCGATCAGACGGTGACCGCGAGCGAGCCGCCGGACTGAGTCGCGCCCCGCGCCCGTTGCGAGCCCCGGTAGGTGTGCTCGCGCAGCCAGGTGAGCGGGCCGGCCGCCCGCAGCCCGGCCGGCAGGTTGCCGATCGGGTCGAAGGCCAGCGCCGCGTCCTCCCGGGCGCTGAGCTGGGCGCCGATGCTGACCTGTCCGAACGGCCGCCACGGCCCGACCGCGGACGCGACCGCGAGCACCAGGCGCGGCGCGTCCGCCGCGGCCGCGGCGGCCAGTTGGGCCAGGCTGCGCCCCAGGTCGGGCGAGTCCGGGTCGGCCAGCGCGGCCAGGAAGAGCCGCCGCCGACCCGAGCGGAACGGCATGATCGTGCTGTACGTCCCGGCGAAGCGCCGCCGGGGCAGCGGCAGGTGCCGGAGTACCGGCGCGGCCCCGCTGGAACTGACCAGCAGGTCGAACGGCCTGCCCTCGCCCGGCTGCACCCGGACGGCCAGCCCGAGCACGTCTGGCCAACTGCCGGGGGTGGGCACCCCCTTGGAGAGCCGGAGGGTCGCCGGGTAGCGGCCGGGGCGGTCCAGCAACGCGACCCCGGTCGGCGGTCCCGGCGTACCCCACACCGTCACCTCGCCGGCGAAGGAGCGGCCGGCCGGGTGCAGCAGGCGGGCCCGGCGCAGCCGGGTCAGGGCGGCGCTCGCGCGTTCGACGGCGACGGCGGCCCGGTCGGAGAGGGTGGCGGCAGGCGGCATGACCACCCGGTACCCGGCGCTGCGCCGTCGATGCCTCACTGCGACGCGTCACGTTTCCGCCCGTCTGATCGGATAGCGTCGTGCCATGCCCGACAGCGGTTACCCCTGGCCCATCGAGACGACCCGACTGGACAACGGCCTGCGCGTAGTGGTGAGCGAGGACCGCACCGCCCCCGCGGTGGCGGTGAACCTCTGGTACGACGTCGGCTCCCGACACGAGCCGGAGGGGCAGACGGGCTTCGCCCACCTCTTCGAGCACCTGATGTTCGAGGGCTCGGTCAACGTGGCCAAGACCGAGCACATGAAGCTGGTGCAGGGCGCCGGCGGCTCGCTCAACGCCACCACCAACCCGGACCGCACCAACTACTTCGAGACCGTCCCGGCCGAGCACCTGGAGTTGGCGCTCTGGCTGGAGGCGGACCGGATGGGCGGCCTGGTCCCGGCGCTGACCCAGGAGACGCTGGACAACCAGCGGGACGTGGTCAAGAACGAGCGGCGCCAGCGCTACGAGAACGTCCCCTACGGCGACGCCTGGCTGCGGCTGCTGCCGCTGCTCTATCCGCCCGGGCACCCCTACCACCACGCGACGATCGGCTCGATGGCCGACCTGAACGCCGCCGACCTGGCCACCTTCCAGGCCTTCCACTCCACGTACTACGCGCCCAACAACGCGGTGCTCACCGTGGTGGGCGACGCCTCGGCCGCCGAGGTGTTCGCGCTGGCCGACAAGTACTTCGGCGCACTTCCGGCCCTGGAGGAGATTCCGGCCGCGCCGGACGGGCGTACCGTCGCGGGCACCGGCCGGCCCGCCGTGGAGACCGTCACCACGGACGTGCCTGCGCCGCGCGTCTACGTCGCGCACCGCACCCACCCCTTCGGCAGCCCCGGCTACGACGTGGTGACCGTGCTCGCCACCGTCCTGGGCAGCGGGCGGGGCAGCCGCCTCTACCAGCGCCTCGCCGACGGGGAGCGGATCGCCCAGCCGGACCTGGTCGGGGCGTACGGGGTGGACCTGGCGCATGCGCCGGCGCCGCTGATCGCGACCGCCACGGCCCGCCCCGGGGTGAGCGGCGAACGGCTGGCCGCCGGGCTGGCCGAGGTGGTCGACGAGCTTGCCAGCGTGCCGGTCACCGCCGCCGAGCTGGACCGGGCCAAGGCGCTGCTGAGCACGGCCTGGTGGCGGCAGATGTCCACGGTGGACGGTCGCGCGGACACGCTGGGCCGCTACGCCACCCAGTTCGGCGATCCGGCGAAGGCCGCCGACCGGCTGCCCGCGTGGCTCGCGGTGACCGCCGAGCAGATCGCCGAGGCCGCGGCCGAGGTGCTCGCCGCCGACGACCGGGCGATCCTGACCTACCTGCCCGAGCAGGGCCGGTGAGCGCGACGAGTGCGCGGCGCGACCCGCAGCACGCCAGCCCCGCAGTGGTGAACGAGAGGAAGCTCTGATGACGCTGATCGCCGTCCGTCCCGGCGCGGGCGCCGCCCGCCCGTACCGGTTCCCGCAGGTGGTCCGCCGCACCGTGGCCGGCGGTCAGGTGGTCGCCGCGCACCTGCCGGGGCAGAACCTCGCCGTCGCGCTGCTGCTGCTCGACGCCGGCGCCGGTCGTGAGCCGGCCGGCAAGGAAGGGCTCGGCGGCGTGCTCGCCAAGGCCCTGGAGGAGGGGACCGCGCAGCGGGACGCCACCGCGTACGCGCTGGCGATCGAGGCGCTCGGCACCGAGCTGGTGACCGGGCTGGACTGGGACTCCTTCCAGGTCAGCGTGCAGGTGCCGGTGGAGCGGCTGAGCGCCGCGGTCGAGCTGCTCGCCGAGGCCGTCCGGACGCCCCGGCTGGATCCGGACGACGTCCGTCGGGTCCGCGACGACGAGGCCACCGCGCTGCGGATGGAGTGGGCCAATCCCGGCCCGCGCGCCGACGCGGCGCTGCGCGCCGACCTGTTCGGGGCGGACAACCGCTGGGGCCGCCCGATGTACGGCGACCCGGACTCGGTGGCCGCCCTGGACGTCGAGGACGTCACCGTCTTCCACTCCGAGTGGTTCATCCGGCCCGGCACCCTGGTCGTCGCCGGTGACCTGGACCGGCTCGACCTGGACGCGCTGGGCGCGGCGGCGTTCGCCGGCACCGGCGGTGGGCCGGTGGAGCGGGGTGGCCCGATCGAGGTGGCGCCCCGCCCGGGGCGCCGGATCATCCTGGTGGACCGGCCCGGCTCGGTGCAGTCCACGCTGCGGTTGGGGCATCCCTCCCCGCACCGCGCCCACCCCGACCACGTGCCGATGACCCTCGCCGGCACGGTGCTCGGCGGGGCGTTCACCTCCCGGCTCAACCACCTCATCCGCGAGGTGCGCGGCTACACGTACGGCATCCGGGGCGACTTCGCCTCCTCCCGCCGGTTCGGCCGGTTCGCGGTCAGCTCCGGCGTGCAGACCGCGGTGACCGCGCCGGCCCTGGTCGAGGCGGTCGGCGAGATCACCCGTACCCGGGAGACCGGGGTGACCGAGGAGGAGCTGGCGGTGGCGCGGTCCTGGCGGGCCGGTCAGCTCTCGGTCGAGTTGCAGAGCCCCCGGGCGATCGCCTCCGCGCTGACCACCCTGGTGGTGCACGACCTGCCGGACGACTACCACGCCCGGCTGCGCGAGTCGCTGCTCGCGGCCGACGTGGCGCAGGTCTCCGCGGCGGCCGCCACGCACCTGCGCCCGGAGGAGCTGACCCTGGTGGTCGAGGGCGACGCGGCGGTGATCCGCGACGACCTCACCGCCACCGGCCTCGGCGACCTGGTCGACCACCACTCCTGACCCGCCCCCGGGCCCGCCCCGTCGCCCCTGGGGCTTGTCGTCTGATCGATCTCCGGATCGGCACGACAGGCCCCAGGCCTGCGGGGCGGCGGTGTGATGTGGGTCGCGCGGGCGGTGGCGAGCCGCGGGACGCCGGGGAGGGGTCCGGGGTGGGGATGTTGTGGTGTGGCGGGTGGGTGGCCGCAGGATCTTTCGGCCCGCCCGGGGCGCGGGGTGGCGTCGTTGCGGGACGGGCAGCGGACCGGGTGACCGAGGCCACGGCCCGAACCGGTCCGTGATCGCCCGGGCGGTGGGAAAGAGTTCCCGGTCGGGGCGTCGGGCTGGGTAGCCTCGCGGGCATGAGGATCGGCATTGTGGGGGCCACCGGCCAGGTCGGTGGCGTGATGCGGCAGGTGCTGGCGGAGCGGGAGTTCCCGGCGGAGCAGGTGCGGTTGTTCGCCTCGGCTCGGTCGGCCGGGCGCACCCTGCCCTGGCGGGACGGCGAGGTGACCGTCGAGGACGCGGCCACCGCCGACTACGCCGGGCTGGACATCGTGCTCTTCTCGGCCGGCAAGGGCACCGCGAAGGAGCTCGCGCCCCGGGTCGCCGAGACCGGAGCGGTCGTGATCGACAACTCCTCCGCGTTCCGGACGGACCCCGAGGTGCCGCTGGTCGTCGCCGAGGTCAACCCGCACGCCGCCGCCGTCCGCCCCCGGGGCATCATCGCCAACCCGAACTGCACCACCATGGCCGCCATGCCGGTGCTGCGCCCGCTGCACGCCGAGGCGGAGCTGGTCGCGCTGGTCGTCTCGACGTACCAGGCGGTCTCCGGCGCCGGCCTGGCCGGCGTCGCCGAGCTGGACGAGCAGGTCCGCAAGGTCGCCGAGCACGCCTCCGGGCTGGCCTTCGACGGCGCGGCGGTGGAGTTCCCGGCACCCCGCTCCTTCGCCCGGCCGATCGCGTTCAACGTGTTGCCGCTGGCCGGCTCGATCGTCGACGACGGCTCCTTCGAGACCGACGAGGAGCAGAAGCTCCGCAACGAGAGCCGCAAGATCCTGGAGATCCCCGGGCTGAAGGTCTCCGGCACCTGCGTCCGGGTGCCCGTCTTCACCGGTCACTCGCTCCAGATCAACGCCCGCTTCGCCCGTCCGGTCACCCCGCAGCGGGCCCGCGAGCTGCTCGACGGCGCACCCGGCGTGGCGTTGAGCGACGTGCCGACCCCGCTGCAGGCCGCCGGGCAGGACCCGACCTACGTCGGTCGGATCCGGGCCGACGAGACCGTCGAGCACGGTCTGGCGCTGTTCTGCTCCAACGACAACCTGCGCAAGGGCGCCGCGCTCAACGCGGTGCAGCTCGCCGAGCTGGTCGCCGCCGAACTCCGCTGACGTGCCCCGTCCGACGCCGACCCCGGACCGGGCGGCGTCGGACGGGGTCGGGGACGGGCTTGCGGGTGGCGCGGGCGGTCAGGAACTCCTCGACCATCCCCTCCCGTCCGCCGACTGGGCTGTGGCCACCGGACCACCGTGCTTGGATGGACTCCGGCGAGGACTGCTCGATGTGGAGGATGCCGTGCCCGAGGACCAGGCCCAGCGCGCCCTGACCGACCTCATCGCCGGCCGCTGGCTCGGCGTCCTGGCCACCGTCAAGCGGGACGGGCGCCCCCAGCTGTCCAACGTGGTCTACTCCTTCGACCGGGAGCAGGGGCTGATCCGCGTCTCGGTCACCGACGGCCGCGCCAAGACCGCCAACCTGCGCCGTGACCCCCGGGCCAGCTTCCACGTCAGCAGTGACGACGGCTGGGCGTACGCGGTGGCGGAGGCGCGGGCGGAGCTGACCCCGGTCGCCCGCCAGACGGGCGACGCGACCGTCGACGAGCTGGTCGGGCTCTACCGGGCGGTGCAGGGCGAACACCCGGACTGGGACGACTTCCGGCGGGCGATGGTCGCCGAGGGACGGCTGGTGCTGCGTCTGCACGTGGAGCGCGTCTACGGCATGCCCCCGCGCGGCTGACGGCTCCGGGCCCCGGCGAGCCGGGTGGCCGGTCCGCGGGGGCGGTCAGCCGGGCGGGACGACCGTGACGCCGGGCCAGCGCTGCGCCGGGCGGTGGCGGGCCAGCCGTTCCCGGGACCGGGCCACGTCGACGCGGGCCGGATTGTGCCGTCACACCCCGCCGAGCAGGTCGCCCAGCCCGTACGGGGCGCAGACCGCGAGCCGGTCGTCGGCGTCGAGGCGGACCGCGACGGCGGTGGCGAACTCCGGCCAGGTGGCCACCGCCTCCGCCACGCTCCGGTACGCCTCGATCTCCTCGCCGCCGAACTTCGCCGCGTACCAGGTGTGCACGGCCGCCTGGTTGCGCGCCTCCCACGGTGGCTCGGCCCAGGCCGCCGCCAGCCGGTCGGTGGCCCGGTGGTCGTTGTCCCGGCTGAGGTCGTCGGGGTCGAAGAAGACCACGTCCACGTCGCGCACCGACCCGGGGTCGAACCCGGTGCCGTAGCGCTCGCCCCAGACCAGGTCGCGCAGCGTGCCGGCGCCGATCCAGGCGTCGGGCAGGCCCGAGTCGTGCACCACGGTCAGCGCCCGCAGCACCCACGGGCTCGCGGCGACGATGTCGCACAGGTCACGTTCGTCGTCGGTCATTGGCGAACACCCTACGGCGCGGTGCGGGGCACCGGGGTCGGCCGGGTTACCCCGCCCGTGGCGGCGGGTAGACCGCCGTGCTGACTTCGAGAGGGGAGCACCATGACAACGGTCGGAGAGTTCATGACGACCCGGTTGGTGACCATGGACGGCAACGACACGCTGACCGCCGCGGCGCAGGAGATGCGCGACAGCGCCATCGGTGACGTGGTGGTGACCGACGGCGACAACGTGGTCGGAATCGTGACGGACCGGGACATCACGGTCCGTGGCGTGGCGGAGAACATGGACCCGAGCTCGACCATGCTCAACCAGATCACCACCAAGGACGTGATCACGGTGAGCCAGTACGACGACGCGGTGGCCGCCGCCGACCTGATGCGGACGTACGCCGTGCGCCGGTTGCCGGTCATCGACGACGGCCGGCTGGTCGGCCTGATCTCGATGGGCGACCTGGCCGTCGAGCGGGAACCGCAGTCGGTGCTCGCCGACATCAGCGCCGACGAACCGAACAACTGATCCGTCCGCCGCGGGCGACGCCGGCTTCCCTTCCCGGGAGCCGGCGGCACCGTGTCGCGGTGGTGAACGGGGGCGACCGTCAGGCGGCGTCGACCTGGACGGTCACGGTCGATGCGCCCCGGGCGGCGCGCACCGTCTCGGCCTCCGCCTCGATCTCCTGGCGCAGCCGTTTCGGCATCGTCTCGAACGGGGTGACCGTGAGGTCCAGCCGGGCCTTCGCTGCCTGCTTCGCGCGCCAGGTGCCGCGGATCTCGCCGTCGACCAGGAGGGCGCCCGGGTTGCCGATGATCCGCCAGAGCTCTCGGTGGTGGGCCTTCTCCGGGACCAGCACGTCGCGGTCGCGCGCCTGGAGGAACGGGTCGCCGGGCGGTA
>NZ_JAMOKF010000263.1 GCF_023656545.1 Micromonospora phytophila
AGGTCAACCTTCAGCCTCAACCCGAACAACCCGCCGCTGCCTGACCGCACCAAACCACGAGCCCGGCTCCGCTGCGCTACGCCGGGCGCTGCCGCCTGCCCACTCACTCACCGATTTTCGAGTCAGCCGATGAGCGAGCGCCCACGAATCGGCCGAGCGAAGGGGACCGACGAGGAGCGGGACTCAACAATTTCGGGCACTGGTGGCGTCGCCGGGCAGGGTTTGGAGCCAGTGGGTGAGGCGGGCCCCCTCGCGGGTCATGATCTCTGGGTCGCGTAGAGCGTTGGCCAGCAGTGACATGCCTTGGTAGGCGCCGACGAGCGTGATCGCGAGGTCGTCGGGATTGGGTAGTTCCAGCTCGCGGAATTGGTGTTCGACCCAGTCCAGCAGTAGCCGGATGACCTTGCCGGCTTCCAGGTCGATGCCGCCCTCGGTGCGTTTGTCGAGTTCGACGGCCAGGGTGCCGGTGGGGCAGCCGTAGCGGGCTGCGAGGTCGCGCTGGCCGACCCACAAGGCGACCAGGGCCTTGAGACGTTCGAGCGGGTCGGGGAGCTTGTCGAGTTCGCCGGTGAGTTCGGCAAGGTGCCCGGAATGCTCGGCGAGGGCGGCCTGGACCAGCTCGTCCTTGGTCTTGAAGTAGTAGTACACGTTCCCGACCGGGACGTCGGCGGCGTCGGCGATGTCGGCGATGGTGGTGCGCTCCACGCCCTGCTGGTGCAGCACCTGAGCGGCGGCGGCCATCAGTCGCCGCCGCTTGTCGGCTCCCCGCGCCCGCGACTTCGTTGAGTTGGACACCTCACTAACTATAGATCCGCGATCGCCGGACTATGCTAGGTTCTACTAAGTCATCCAACTAACTAAGTAGGGATCGCATGATCGTAGTAACGGGAGCGACCGGGAACGTCGGACGGACGCTGGTGCGGCTACTGACCGAGGTGAACGCGCCGGTAACGGCCGTGTCGCGCAACATCACCGAGTCCGACGTGCCGCACGGAGTCCCGGCCATCGGTGCCGACCTGACCGACCCAGCGAGCCTGCGACCCGCACTCGACGGCACCGACGCGATGTTCCTGCTGATCTCCGGCCACTTCGTGTCGGCCGCAGACAACCCGAGCGGCGTCGTCAGCGACATCCTCGACGACGCCAATTCCGCCGGAGTCAAACGGATCGTGATGCTGTCCTCTCAAGGGGTCGCAACGCGGCCGGAGTCGTCCTCCCATGGGAGCACGGGAGCGGCCATCGAAGACGCCGTCCGGCGGTCGGGCATGGACTGGACGATCCTGCGGCCCGGTGGCTTCGACTCCAACGCCTACGCCTGGGCCGAATCAGTCCGCGCGCGGCGGACCGTTGCCGCACCGTTCGGCGACGTCGGCCTGCCATTCATCGACCCTGCCGACATTGCCGAGGTCGCCGCAGCGGCCCTGCTCCACGACAGCCACGCCGGGCAAATCTACGAGTTGACCGGGCCCGCCCTCACCACACCCCGGCAACGAGCCGAGGCGATCAGCGAGGCGCTCGGCGAACCGATCCAGTTCATCGAGCAGACCCGCGAGGAGGCACACGCGCAGATGCTGCAGTTTATGCCCGAACCCGTGGTCGAGACCACCCTGGCCATCATCGGCGAGCCCACCCCCGCCGAACAGCGCATCAGTCCCGACGTCGAACAGATCCTCGGCCGAGCCCCCCGCACTTTCGCCGACTGGGCCCAGCGCCACATCGCAGCCTTCCGATAGGACCAGCACCCCGCCCTGTCGGTCCCGGCAGGGCCGTCATTGGGCCGACACCACTTCCTGACGCTGACCACACCGCGGATCATCGACAACTCCGACCCGATCACACGTCCCGCCGGCCCAAGCGCCCCCAGATCCCGTTCCACCAGCGCCCCGCAAGGTCCTCCACCGGAGCATCGTACAAGTGTTCGACTGGTGATTGGTGTGGGGGTGGCGAGTTGACCAGGCTGAGGTTCTGTCGACCACGGCTGTCGTTCGAGAACGGCTGCCCCTGGTTCGGCCGGTCGGCCACCCGTGCCGATGCCGCAGGTCGTGGGGGAGCGGTCCGTCGTACCTACCGGAAGGTTGGCGGCTCGTCCTCGCCGTCGCATCGGAGATACCGGTGCTGCAGGGGTGGGCTGGGGTGGTCACGGGTGCCGAGATGGGCGCTTGGTCTGAGTCAGGAGATGACCTGCGGGAGGGGATCCGTCCTCGTCGATTTCGATGGGGGTGAGCCGAGCCGTCGGCGGGTCCGCCGAGAAGTCATGCCTCGATGGCAGGCATCAGCGATTCACCGTCAGCGTGGGGGCGGCCGCCCGCAGCCCGGCAACGGCCGCGCCGGCCCACACTTCGCCACCTCGCCGGTGTCGACCTCGGTGATCACAACATCCGACGCCGACCTGCCGAGCCAAGCGGAGACGATGGGCTGTCTCCACCGCTTCACGCGCACGTGCAGCATCCTGCGCTCCACCGGCGGGCGGTCGGTTCAGCCGAGATGCTCGCCCCGCGCGTGTCTGCACGGCTGCCAGCTGTGATGGTCACGCTGCGGCTACCGCCTTGTCCCGCAGGTCGCGGAGGATCGAGAGGCGGTGTTCGGCTTCGATTCGTCGGGTCGTGATCCGGTCCGGGTAGCAGCGTAGGAACATGTTGGTGAAGTGGGTGCCGTAGTGGATGTAGTCGTTGCCGGCCGGGTCGTCGAGGGGGCGGACGACGGTGTCGAAGTTGGGTTCGTGGAAGTAGGCCATGGCGTAGCGTTCGGCGGTGTTGAGCTTCACCTTGTGCGGGGCGGATAGCACTTCTCCGTTGGTGAGAAACTGCATGATGTCACCCGGGAACACGGTCAGGACGCTGGGCTGTGGTGTCACGTACGTCCAGGGCTCCTCGTCCTCGTACATGCCGGCCATGCTCTCCGAGTCCAGCCAGTTGCGGTTGCGCTGCTCGCCGTCGATTGGGGGCGGATGTACAACCCGCCGACGTTGTCCTGCGCCGCGATGACCAGGAGGCCGTAGTCCGTGTGCGAGCCGATACCCCGTGAGGTCTGCTCGGAGCGCGCCGGGAAGCGGAGCACCCGCATGTGGTGCCAGCCGCCGTCGGTAAGTCTGGTCAGCGCGTCGAGGTTGGTCAGGCCCAGGCCGAGTGCGACGAGTCGCAGCAGCTTCTCGCCGATCGAGCCCAGTATGTCCATGAAGGCGCGCATCCGTAGACGGTAGTCGGGGTCGGGCCACGGCACCGGGCCGTGGCAGGGCCATTGCTGCTGCACCCGCGGGTCGTTGACAGCGACGTCCGGGCAGACGGTGAAGATTTCGGAGTAGTCGGCCTCGCCGACGGTCACCTCTTCGCCTGAGGCGATGTAGCCGCTGTAGGCGAGGTCGCTGACGTACCCGGCCTTGACCCCAATGGGCAGCCGGAAGAAGCGTTGGCACGCCTCGATCGCGTCCGCGGTGACGCGGTCGCCGGCCTGGTCGGTGGCAACCTGGAAGATCCCGTCGGTTTGCCACGCGCGCACTAGATCATGGCCTAAGCGGATGTCGGACCCGGTTCCGCTGACCGCATTTGGTAGGCGGAACGTCTGCAAGGTGGTCACGGTCGGCTCCTAAGCAATCAGAACAGGGCATGCGGCGATTGCACCACCGTGGTGTCCACCCAGCCGATCACCGCTGCATGATTGCGCCGAGCGGACGCCACCGCGCGACAGGCGGCAACCACAGCGTTGAAATGATCAGGTAGGCGGCGCAGCGTGAATACGGGTCGATGACAGCGGATACGGGGAAGAGACCCCAGAATTCACCCGCGTGATCGAGAAGCCTGTGAGGTTGCACGGCAGCGACGTGACGCCCCGGATCCCCTCGTGAGAAGCCGAAATTGGAGGTTCTTCTCCTAAGCGAGCAGTAGGCAGTGGACGGAGCAGCAACTCACGCTCGCCAGCGTGGCCGGATGAGGGCAGCCTGACCGGAGGCTGCTGGTGAACTGCGGCCGCGCGCAGCAGGGGGAGATCCGCCAGCGTCGTGATCGTCCTGTTCGTTGTGGCTCAGCGGCATGTTGTCCAGGCGTCGCCACCACCGGACGGAAGGCCCGAGGGGTAATGGAGCCTGGTGGCTGTTCGGAGTCTGCCGGCTGCGACACGAGGCGCCAGCGGAATCGGATGTGGATCGGCTCACAACCTCCTGCCCACATCCCGCGCCAGCGACACCGGCACCCCCGGCCGCCGCCCCGGCACCGGCTTCCGGCCGCCGCTGTCCCACGTGCTCCTGCCCACGCACAGGGCATCCGACGGGCACAAAGGCGGCCCCCGCCAACGCGGCTCCCACGGTGATTTGACCCTGCCCTCCACGGCCGTGCGCCTGCGGCCACGCCACCTGCCCACCCCTCGCGCCTCCGACGCCCGCGGCCCCGGCCACCACGGTGACGGCGGCACCGACCTGCGCACCACCATCACCGACCTCACAACCGATGACCTCGTACGGTCGACGACACCCGGTGGGGGATCTACGCCACCGCCATCGCCCGCTGGGAACTCCGGACCGGCCGACCCGTTCCCGCACCCACCCAACCCGGCCAGCACGACAAACTCGTACTCGCACCGCCGTTCGTGGAATGGCTCATGGGCCTGCCCGCGCAATGGGTCACCGACCCCACGCTCGGCCTGCCCCGCACCGCCGCCCTGCGGGTCCTCGGAAACGGGGTCGTCCCCGCCCAAGCGGCGACCGCCCTGCGCCTCCTGCTCTGCCGCCACCTCCTCGCCAGACTGCCCTGCGCAAGTATCCGGAGGTCGCGTTAGCCGGCGGTGAACGATTCCGCTCAGGCGCCGCTAACATGCCGGAAGCCGGCGGGCACTCTGGTGGCCGTGACCGCCCAGCGGGCAGCGCTGCTGCCGCTGCGGGCGTTGGCTGCGCCTGCGCGAAGATCTCAGCGAGGGACTGCGAGGGCTCTGGCGCCACCGGCGGCTGAGGATGCTCCGCTGGTTAGCCGGGGCGAAGCTGTTGGCGATGTACCAGGGGTCGAACGTCGCACCACGCTCCTGCCAACTGACTGAACGCCCACGCATTTGCTGGCGACAAGGCGCGGCAGGCGGTCGACCGCGGGCGGCGGAGGCGTCACCCCCGGCGGCCGGCCGGGGACTCCCTGGTGGAAGTCCCCGGCCGGGCAGGGCATCAACGCAGGCGCGACTCGATGGCGTCGATGATGCGCGGACGCAGCTCGGCGGCTCGGATGACGGCGTCCACCGAGCCGACCTCGACGGCGCGCCGGATGTTGTGCACGCGGTCGAACTCCGTGGCCACCTCGCCGAGCTTCTCCGCGCGCACCGAGGAGCGCAGCTCGTCGCGCTCTGCGGTCAAGGCGGCGCGTTCGGTGCCCGTCGCCGCCGCGGCGCGGGCCTCCAGGTCCCGTACCCGTGGGTCAGCCGCCGTGCGGGCGTTGACGTCGGCGGAGAACACCACCGCGGCGGCGGGGGCGCCACCGAGGACGGAGGCGTACGAGCCTTCCAGCGCGAGGACCGTCATGTTGGGGTTCAGCGCCTTCGAGAACACCACGAACGCGCCGCCGTGGTACCGCGAGATCACGCAGAAGACGATGGGCCCGCGGAAGTTCACGATCGCCCGGCCGATCTCGGCGCCGTACTCCAACTGCAGCTTGCGCATCGACTCGGGTGAGCCGTCGAAGCCCGACAGGTTCGCCAGCACGACCAGTGGCCGGTTGCCGCTGGCCGCGTTGATCGCCCGCGCGGCCTTCTTCGACGACCGGGGGAACAGCGTGCCCGCCGTGTAGGTGTCCGGGCCGTCGGTGGGCGGGAAGCCGCGTCGCGGCACGGGTCGTGACTCGATGCCGAGCAGGCACACCGGGATGCCACCGAGGTGCACGTCCTGCACCACCGCGGTCTCCGCGTCGGCCATGCCCGCCCAGCGTTCCAGCACCGGGTGGTCCTGGTCGGACAGCGCCCGCATCACGGTCCGGATGTCGAACGGCTTCTTGCGTTCCGGGTTGGCCTCGGCGGAGAAGATCTCGCCGACGGTAGCGAAGGCGCTGCCCGGCACGTCGTGCGGGAAGGTGGAGATGTCGCGTTCCACGGGGTCGGTGGTGCTGGCCCGCCGCGGCGCCTCCTCGCCGGGCGCGACGTACGTGTGGTCGTAGTGCGACATCAACACGTCCCGCGCGGCAGTCAGGTTCGGCGCCCAGTACTGCGCCTGCCCGTTCGGACCCATCACCCGGTCGTAGCCGCCGATGCCGAAGTTGTCCTCGGCGGACACCCCACCGGAGAAGTCGAGCGACTGCTTGCCGGTGAGCACCATCGCCGAGTCCGGCGTCATCACCAGGACGCCCCTGGTGTGCATGAGCATCGTCGCCTCGGCGTTCCAGTACGGCTGCGCGCCCACGTTGATGCCGGCGACCACGATGTTGATCTCACCGCCGGCCTGGGTGAACTCGACGATCCGCTTGAGCGCCGCGGCCACCCAGTCCATGTTCTCGGTGCCCGAGGTCATGGAGATGCGAGCGCCGGCGGACAGCGCCCACCACTCCAGCGGTACCCGCATCCGCTCCGCCAGGTCCAGCGCGGAAATCACGCGCCGGCACTCCGGCTCGGACAGGGCGCCCAGCGACTTCGTCGGGTCGCCGAGCAGCACGACCCGGGTGACACCCTGCGAGTGCCGCGCGGTCGGCGTGGTGACCACCCCGGCGACGATGGCGGCGCTGTTGCGCCCCTTCGGCCGGTCCACCGGCACAAGCGCGTGGTGGCCGTCGAGGTCGTGCTCGACGAAGTCCCCGAGCAGGCCGGTCAGCTCGTACGGGTACACCGTGTTGCGGCTGCTGGCCCGCAGCACCTTCAGCCGGTAGTCGTCGAGGGGCTCGACCGGCTCGACGGGTGGCTCGCCGACGGTCAGCGCGGCGCCGCCGGTGGCGTCGAAGGTGATCCGTACGCCTATCTTGGTCAGCTCGCCGGTCCGGCGGTCGCGCTGCCGCGCGATGAACAGGATCTCCTCCAGCCCGGCGCCCGCGGTCGTCGGGCGGACGCGTCCGGCGAGCATCTCCATCTCCGCGCGGGTGAGCTCGCTGGGCGGCCACACGTAGACCACGATCCGGTTGGTGTTGAAGCGCGTCTTCGACGGTCGCCGCGACTGGGCCCGGCGGATCGAGTCGAGGCAGGCGGCGATCGCGTCCTCGGTGGTGGGCAGCGCCACCAGCCGGCCGTCCTGCTCGCGCAGTTCGGTCAGGTCACGCACCTGGGCGAACGCGACGAGGCGCTCGTCCGCCGGGTTCTCCCGCGCCACGCACTGGAAGAGGTAGACCTCCTCGTCCGACGACGGCAGCCGGGTCAGGTCGAACTTGTGCAGCCGCTCCAGCTGCATCCGCTGCGCGATGTACGGGTGCAGGCCGCGGATCAGCCGGTCCTCGGTGATCTGAGTACCCGACGGGCGGAAGGTGAAGTGGTGGTGCATCACCGCGCCGCCGCGACCCGCGACCGTGGTGGTGAGCCGGCGTACCTGGGGCAGCGGGTGCGCGGTGATGACCTGGAGCAGCGCGGCGGCCATCGCGTCGAAGTCCTCGGGCTGGTCCTCCCAGCCGAGGTAGATGTCGGCGTCGACGGCGTTCTCGTCGCTGGCCAGCTCGGCCAGCCCGCGCAGCGCGCTGCCCAGCGCGTCGAAGCTCACCGCGGTGGAGACCACGCTGGAGTCAGCGCGTTAGGCGACCACGAACCGGCAGCCGGCGACCTCGCGGGCACGCACTCTGGTGAGCGCCTTGTTGCCGTAGTACCGCCGGGTCAGCACCTCCAGCATGACCGTGTTGTCGAGGTGGTCGCGCACGAGCCGCTGGCCGAGCAGCCGGACCAGCGGCTCGCTGCTGCGTACCATTT
>NZ_JAMOKF010000264.1 GCF_023656545.1 Micromonospora phytophila
GCCCCGGACCAACCCGGCAGCGGCGCGAGCGTCGTCGACCGGCCGGCGACCTCCAGCCGGGTGCCGCCGGCAAGGCCGGCCTGCTGGAAAAGCGCCCCGGAGATGTGCCGGGCCCGGCACGGCCCGCAGTCGTAGGTCAGCTCGGCCGGCACCCGGTCGCTGACCGCGCGACTCACCTCGCCCTTCGCCATCGGCGCCGTCACCACCTCGGCGAAGGCGCGCGCCGCCGCCTCGAAGGCGGCCAGCCCGAGCGCGGCGCCGTCGCGGATCTGGCCGGCGATCCGCCGGGTGGCGTCGGCGTCGCTCATCGGCCAGATCGCGGCGGCCAGGCCGGGCAGCTCGGCGCGGCGGTGCAGGTGCGGGGCACCCCGCATGGACCAGACCAGCTCCAGCCGGTCGTCGTCGGGCGTGGGCACGCCGCGGGCCGCCAGCGCCAGCCGCGCCGAACCGTACGGGGTGTCCTGCACGCCCAGCCCCAGCACCGCCAGGTCGGCCGGCCGCCGACCTGGCCGGTCCAGCTCCTGCGCCGCCGCCCGGTAGGCGAGGACCTGCTGCCGGCTGATCTCCGGCCCGCTCGCGCCCATGACGCCCCCCGTTCGTCGTCCGTCTCGCAGGCTACTGCGGGCGTACGACGCGCCGGGGCGCCGACTCACCCGATCCGGGCGAGGTTGACGGCGTACCGGAGGGGGACTTCCCAGGTCGGGACATGACCGACCGGGAGGAGAGGACTCGATGGTGGACGCGACCACGAGGTTCTTCGAGGACCTCGACCGGCGGGGGTACGAGCCCCTGCTGGAGAAGTCCTCGGGGACCCTGCGCTTCGACCTGCACGAGGGGGCGCGCACGACGCACTGGCTGCTCCGCATCGACCACGGCCGGCTCCAGGTGAGCCAGGAGGACCTCGAGGCGGACACGGTGATCGGCACCAGCCCCGCGCTCTTCGACGACGTCGTCGCCGGCCGGGAGCACGGGCTGGCGGCCGTGCTGCGCGGCGACATGACGGTCTCGGGTGACCCGCGGCTGGTGGTGCAGGTGGAGCGGATCTTTCCCAGCTCGCCCGACGCCCGTGGGCCGCGGCGGCGCTTCCAGAGGGAGGTGCGCTGATGGCGCAGAGCAACACGGTCCGGATCCTCGACGGCAACACCTTCGTGGTGTCGGAGGACACCGGGGACATCGAGGCGACGCCGAGCGAGCCGACCGGGCTCTTCTCCCTCGACACCCGGTTTCTGTCGACCTGGGTGCTGACGGTCAACGGGGATCGGCTTAACCCGCTCTCCTACGACGACCTCCAGTACTACGAGGCGCGGTTCTTCCTGGTGCCGGGGCTGGCGACGCACTACATCGACGCCAAGCTGTCGATCATCCGGGAGCGGTCGGTAGGTGGGAGCTTCCGGGAGCAGATCACCATCCTCAACCACGACGAGAAGCCGGTCGACCTCGAGATCCGGATGGAGGCGGCGTCCGACTTCGCCGACCTGTTCCAGGTCAAGGACGAGATTCTCAACAAGAAGGGCGAGATCTACACCGAGGTCGAGCCGGACCGGCTGCGGCTGGGCTACCGGCGGGGCAACTTCAAGCGGGAGACCGTGATCTCCTCGTCCGAGCCGGCCCGCTACGACCGCACCGGCTTCGCGTACACCGTCCACCTGGAACCCAACCAGCACTGGGACACCAGCATCGACGTGAAGACCTTCGCCCTCGGCCCCGGGGGCCGGGACCTGCGGATGGGGGTGCGGGCGCACAGCACCGAGCGGCTCGCCCTGCAGCACGACCTCAAGGAGTGGGTCGCGAACGCGCCCAAGGTGAACAGCGAGCACGACCGGGTGGCCTCGACGTACCGGCGCAGCCTGATCGACCTGGCGGCGCTGCGTTTCTCGCCGCTCTCCCTGGGCGGGGCGGCGCTGCCGGCCGCGGGTCTGCCCTGGTTCATGACCATGTTCGGTCGGGACAGCATCCTGACCTGTCTGCAGACGCTGCCGTTCACGCCGGAGCTGTCGAAGACCACGCTGCGGATCCTGGCCGCGTTGCAGGGCACCCGGTTCGACGACTTCCGCGACGAGGACCCGGGCCGGATCCTGCACGAGATGCGGTACGGCGAGACCGCCGCCTTCGAGGAGCAGCCGCACTCGCCGTACTACGGCTCGGTGGACGCCACCCCGCTGTTCGTGGTGCTGCTCGACGAGTACGAGAAGTGGAGCGGTGACGTCGCGCTGGTCAAGGAGTTGGAGCGCGAGTCGCGGGCCGCGCTGAAGTGGATCGACGACTACGCCGACCTGGTCGGCACCGGCTACATCTGGTACGAGCGGCGCAACAGTGACACGGGCCTGGAGAACCAGTGCTGGAAGGACTCCTGGGACTCCATCTCCTACCGTGACGGCAGGCTGCCCCCGTTTCCGCGGGCCACCTGTGAGCTGCAGGGGTATGCGTACGACGCGAAGCTCCGGGGCGCCCGGTTGGCCCGCGAGTTCTGGGGTGACCCGGACTTCGCCGATCAGTTGGAACGGGAGGCGGCGGAGCTGAAGCAGCGGTTCAACCGGGACTGGTGGGTGGAGGACGGCGAGTACTACGCCCTCGCCCTCGACCCGGACGGGCGGCACTGCGACGTCCTCAGCTCCAACATCGGGCACCTGCTCTGGAGCGGGATCGTCGACCACGAGCGGGCCGAGAAGATCGCCCAGCACCTGGTGGGGCCCCGGCTCTTCTCCGGCTGGGGGGTGCGGACGCTGGCCGAGGGGGAGGTCCGCTACAACCCGATCGGCTACCACAACGGCACGATCTGGCCGTTCGACAACTCGTTCATCGCCTGGGGTCTGCGCCGGTACGGCTTCGCCGAGGAGGCGGCCACCATCGCCAACGGCATCCTCGACGCCGCCACCTACTTCGACGGCCGGTTGCCGGAGGCGTTCGGCGGCTACCAGCGGGAGCTGACCAAGTTCCCGGTGGAGTACCCCACGGCGTGCAGCCCGCAGGCCTGGTCGACCGGCACCCCGCTGCTGCTGCTGCGCACCATGCTGGGCCTGGAGCCGCACGAGGGGCACCTCGCGGTGGAGCCGCGGCTGCCGATCGGGATGGGGCGGATCGAGGTGCTGGACATCCCGGGCCGGTGGGGTCGGGTAGACGCGTTCGCCCGCGGCCGGCTCGACCTGCACAAGATGGCCGACTGACGGGTCACCGGTGGTCCCGCCGGCCGGCGTTGCCCTCCCGGCCGGCGGGACCCGACGAGCCGTCGCCGTCGGTGCGGGTGCGGGTGCGGGTGCGGGCGAGTATCAAGACACGGGGCCGGGCAGGACGCTCGGCCCTGGCGTGACGGGCGGCCGGACAGGGTAAATTCGCGCAATGCCGGAACTCGTGTACCCGCCCGTGATCGCCGCCGCCAAGGCGATGTTCCGGGTCCTCGACCTGAAGATCACCATCGAGGGCGCCCACCACGTGCCGCGTACCGGCGGGGCGGTGATGGCCAGCAACCACGTCAGCTACCTGGACTTCATCTTCTGCGGGCTGGGCGCGCAGGAGTCGAGGCGGCTGGTGCGCTTCATGGCCAAGAAGTCGGTCTTCACCCACAAGGTCTCCGGCCCGCTGATGCGCGGCATGCGGCACATCCCGGTGGACCGGCGGGCGGGCACCGGGTCGTACAACGAGGCCGTGAACGCGTTGAAGCGCGGCGAGGTCGTGGGGGTCTTCCCGGAGGCGACGATCAGCCGGTCGTTCGTGGTCAAGGAACTCAAGAGCGGCGCCACCCGGATGGCCACGGCGGCCGGCGTGCCGGTGCTGCCGGTGGCGCTGTGGGGCGGGCAGCGGTTGTGGACGAAGGCCCGTCCCCGCACCCTGACCCGCCGGCACGTCCCGATCACCATCCTGGTCGGCGAGCCGATGGACCCGGCGACGTACGCCGACGCCAACGCGATGACCGCGGACCTGAAGACCCGGCTCACCGCGCTGGTCGACCGGGCCCAGCGGGAGTACCCCGAGTCGCCGGCCGGCCCGGAGGACAGCTGGTGGTTGCCGCGGCACCTGGGCGGCACCGCCCCCACCCTGGAGGAGGCCGCCGAGCTGGAGGTCCGCCGCCGGTCCGCCGCCGCCGACCCCTGGGCCTGACCGCCCCACCCACCCACCCACCCGGCCCGCGCCCGCTGCCGGTCCCACCAGCCCACGCCCTTTGTGACGAAGAGGTTCGCGTCCATGTCGGGGCGGATCCGGACGCACCTCTTGATCAACAGGCTTCGGGCGGCCGGCGCGAGCGGGTGGGGCGGGTGGGTGGCCGGATCGTTCCGCAGTGGGGCCGGACGGTGCCTGCCGTCGGGGCTTCCGCCCGGTCAGGATCGAAGGCATGAGCAGAGCAGCACTCGTCGTCATCGACGTCCAGGAGTCCTTCCGCCAGCGCCCGATCTGGGCGCACGGCTCGAACCCCGACATCGTCGGTCAGGTCAACCGGCTGGTCGACGCGGCCCGCGGGCGCGGTGACCTGGTGGTCTGGGTCCTGCACGCGGAGCCGGGCAGCGGCGGCGTCTTCGACCCGGCCGCCGGGCACGTCCGCCTGATCGACGGGCTGGCGCCGGTCGCCGGGGAGCCGACGCTGGTGAAGACGTCGCACAACGCGTTCACCACCACCAACCTCCAGCAGGTGCTCACCATGGCGGGCATCCGCGAGGTCACCGTCTGCGGCATCCGTACCGAGCAGTGCGTCGAGACCACCGCCCGGGTCGGGTGCGACCTCGGCTACGAGATGACCTTCGTGACCGACGCGACGGTGACCTTCCCGACCCCGCACCGGGACCTGCCGGCCACCGCCACCCTGGCGGAGATCCTCGCCGACCCGCGCACCCTGTCGAACGAGGACATGATCGCCCGCACCGAGTACGCCCTCGCCGGCCGCTTCGCCACCGTCCGCACCGTCGCCGAGGTGACCGGCGCGACCGGCGGCGCCGGACGGGAACCCGTCGGCGCCGGCGCGCGGGGCTGAACCGATGGCCCGGGTCGTCTTCCTGCTCGTCCCGCAGTTGCACCTGCTGGACCTCGCCGGCCCGGCCCAGGTCTTCTCCACCGCCGCCGACCTCGGGTACGACTACCGGCTGCACTACGTCGCGGACCGGGAGACCGTGCCGACCGTGCAGGGCGTACCGCTGGTGGCCGGGCTCCGGTGGCCCGAGCTGACCCGCGACGACCTGGTGGTCGTACCCGGGTGGCGGCCGTCGGCGCACGGGCCGCAGGGGCCGGTCGACCCGGCGGACCTGCGGCGGCTGGCCGACCACCACGCGGCCGGCGGCACCGTCGCCAGCATCTGCGCCGGGGCGTACGCCCTCGGCCGGGCCGGCCTGCTCGACGGCCGGCGCTGCACCACCCACCACGACGTGCAGGACGACCTGGCCCGGCGTTTCCCCCGCGCGCGGGTGGTCCGCGACGTGCTCTACGTGGTCGACGACCGGGTGGTCACCTCGGCCGGTATCGCCAGCGGCATCGACGTGGCGCTGCACCTGGTGGCCACCCGGCACGGCCCGTCGGCGGCCGCCCGGATCGCCCGCACGCTCGTCGTGTACGCCCGGCGCAACGGCCACGAACAGCAGGCCAGCGCCATGATGCGGCACCGCTCGCACCTCTGCGACGCGGTGCACCAGGTGCAGGACCTGATCGACCGCCGCTTCGCCGAGCCGCTGCCGCTGACCGACCTGGCCGCCGCGGGCGGGGTGGCCGAGCGGACGCTGACCCGGCTGTTCCGGCAGACGACCGGGCTGACCCCGCTGCGCTACCAGCAGCTGCTGCGGGTGGAACGCGCCGAGCACCTGATCGGGCACGGCGCCACCGTGGAGGCGGCCGCCCGCACGGTCGGTTTCACCGATGCCCGGATGCTGCGTCGGTTGCGGGCCCGGACGACACCCGGTCGGAGCGGTCCCGCCGGTAGTAGTCGTCCCGGGAGCGGAACTCCACCGGCAGCGAGCCCGGCAGGGTGATCCGGGCGTCCTCGCGGTGCGGGCCGATCCCGGCCCGCACCGCCAGCACGTCCCGCTCCGGCGGTGAGAGGTCCACCAGCTCGGGGCGGGTCAGCCGGAACACGGCCACCGCCCGGCGCACCTGGCGGGCCAGCTCGGCCACCTGTCCGGCCGGGCCGCCGAGGGCGAGCGCCGGCTGCTGGATGGTGCGCAGCGCGTCGCAGACGACCAGCAGCTGCGCGGGGTGCTCCGGCCCGGCCGGCAGCAGCTCCAGCCGGGACGGCCACTGCCAGCGGATCTGCCCGCTGACCAGGCCCGGCCGCCGCACGCCCCGGCGGTGCCGGGCGTCGTCCACCCCGTCGACGAGGGCGAGCTGCGAGCCGGTGCCGACGTACGCGACGCGCCGGTCGGTGACGGTCACCGCCACCGACCCGGGCAGGACCCACCGCCGCCACGCCTCGGTCGGGCCCAGCACGTAACCCGCCACCCGCAGCCGGTGCCGGCCGAGGATCCGCTCGCCGGCGCGGGGGACCAGCTCGTGCCGCCGGTCCAGCACGGGACCGACGTCGTCCGGCGCGTCGAACCGGTGTGGGGCGATGAAGAACGGGGACGCGTCATCGTGCATCGTCTCGACCTCCGGTGCAGACGGCATCTCGTGTCGAGCCTCCCCGATCACCAGCCTGGATGTCATGACGGCCGTTAGGGGGTCGGCCGGTCGTACGACGCCTGCGACCGGTAGATGCCGATCTCCTCCGGCCGGACGAGGCCGTCCTCGATCGCCCGGGCGAGCAGCGCCGCCTTCGTGGCGGCCGGCCGCCCCGCCCGGGTGTACTTGATCCGCGCCCGGTCGACGTACTGCTTCACGGTGTGCTCGCTGATCCGCATCCGCCGGGCGACCGAGGCCTTCGACATCGACTGGAACCACAGCAGCAGCGCCTCGCGTTCCTTGTCCGACAGGGCAGGCCGGTCCGGGCGCGCGTCACCGACGATCGCCCCGGCCAGCGCCGGCGGCACGTACGGCCGGTCGCTGGCGGCGGCCAGCACGGTGGCCACGCAGTGCTCCCGCCCCTCGTGCTTGGCGAGGAACGCCACCGCGCCGGCGTCCAGCGCGGCGAGCATGGTCTGCGGGTCGGTGTGCTCGGAGTAGACGACCACCCGGCGGCCGGCGGCGCTGAGCTCGGCCAGCTTGTCCAGCGCCATCCGCCCGTGCAGCCGGAGGTCCAGCAGGACCACCTCGGCGTGCGGGGCGGCCCGCAGCACCGCGTCCGGGTCGTCGCCGGTGGCCAGCACGCTCAGCCGGGGCTCGGTGGCCAGCCAGGCGCGGACCCCCTCGATGACGACCGGGTGGTCGTCCACGATCGCCACGCCCACCGGTCGCTCCCCGGTCACCGCCGCCACCGGGTCTGCGTCCATCTGATCTCCCCGTCCCGTTCGTAGAGCTGCTCCACCGGCCCGCCCTCGTCGGCGTGCCTCGGCGGGGCCGTGGCGTCCGGGCCGTCGCCGTCCGGGGTGACCAGGCTGACCACCACCTCGTCCGGACCGGAGACCACGGTCAGCCGGGCCCAGCCCCGGGCCTCGGCCAGCGTCGCGGTGAGCGGGTCGGCCAGCCGGCGGCGGACCTCCACCGGCAGCGGCGGCGGCGCGCCGACGGTCACCAGGTCGATCGGCAGGCCGTTCCGCTCGGCCAGGTCGACGGCGGCCCGCAGCTCGTGCAGCAGCGGGTGCGTGTCCGTCTGGGCCGTCAGTCGTTGTTGACCCAGGATGATCCGGTCGATCTGTGGGTGGTGCTCGATGAGGCGGTGGTGAGCCGTCCGGTGGGCGGGGACGCGGTGATGC
>NZ_JAMOKF010000265.1 GCF_023656545.1 Micromonospora phytophila
GACGAGGACGGCGCCGAAGCGGTCGACGGCCCGTTCCGGGTCGGTGGCGGGCAGCAGGGTGGCGGCGTCGATCGCGAGGGCGATGAGGAGCCAACCGGCCGCCGCGGCCAGGGACCAGCTCGCGAAGGCGTACGGCGGGCGGGCCCGGGCGGCGGTCAGCGCCGGGCGCAGCGCCACCAGTACGGCCAGGGCGAACAGCCCCAGTCCGGCTGCGGCGACCACCGTCCACCAGGCCAGCAGACCGGCACCGAGCAGGGCCAGCCCGGTCACGGCGAGCGGCAGCGCCTTGGTGGCGGCCCGGACGGCGCCCTTGGCCATGCGGGCGCGCAGCACGGTGGGCCAGAGCGTGAGCAGCGTGCCGAGCACGGTGAGGGTCACCCAGCCGAACAGGTTGACGTGCGCGTGGAAGAGCAGGAGCCGGGCAGGGTGGTGGTGGTCGTCGGCGACGAGCATCCAGGCGCCCACGGGTACACCGGCGAGCAGGGCCACGGCCGCCGCCAGGTAGTAGTGCACGGTGACGGTGAAGCGGGCCGGCAGGGCGCACCGTAGTCGCCGGGCGAGCCAGGCCAGGTGGGCGGTCACCGCGGCGAAGACCAGCGCCGCGCCGGCCACCCCCGTCCAGGGCAGGTCGGCCGACCCGCCGACGAGGACGCCCAGCACACCGACGTTGAGCACGGCGACCCGGACGGCCTCGCCGAGGCGGCGGGTCGGGGCCGGGGCGCGCAGCACCGCGACGGCGAAGTGGGCGCTCCACACAACGACGGCGTTGCTGACCGCGCCGAGCAGCAGCAGGTGGATGGCCAGCCACCGCCAGGCGGGCACGAACGGGTGGGCAAAACCGAGTACGACGAGCGCGGCGAGGTAGGCCAGCGGCAGCAGGCCGATCCGGCGGTGCCAGGCGGCCCGGCCGGTGGCCGACGGCGAGTGCCGGCCGTGCCCAGCGGGGCCGGGAGCAGCGGTGGACGTGCTGGTGGGAGGGGCCATCAGCGCACCGCCGGCGTGGCGACCGCAGGCCGGCGGGCCGGCGAACCCGCCGCCACTGCGGAGGCCACCACGCAGCCAAGGAAGCCAAGTACCGCGAACCGTGGACGGTGAGGCGGATCGCGTCGTGCAACACCGCGACGAACTGGTTGACTGGCTGCACGCGAGTTGCTGCCGGATGCGAACGCCGAGGAGACCCGCCCTGTACCCGGCCGCGGGTGAGCGTCCAGAGGGTTCGCTTCTGGTACGCGGGATGCTCGACGAACACCACATGATCGCGCGGCTCATCGGGGACCTCACCGCCGGCACGCGGCCGGTGGACGTGGCCGCCAAAGCCCGCGCCCTCGCCGTACTCTTCGCGGTTCACCTCGCCAAGGAGAACAACCAGATCGTTCCGCTGCTGGTCGACGCGGCTGACGTCTCGCTGGCAACGCTGCTCGACGGAATGCACGATCTGCTCGGCTCCCGGGCTCGACGGACGGCGGATGCGGTGGGGGCGGGTGCGACTTGCGGCGGCGACCAGGGCACCACTTCCCCACGGCACCGGCCCTGAGCATCGCCGCCCGGCTCAACGTACGACCGCTGCCACACGACCAGCTGCAACCGCGGGTGCTGGCGGCGCTGGACGCAATGCCCGCCGGTGAGGCGCTGGTGCTGGTCGCACCGCACGCGCCACACCCCTGCTGGCGGAGATAACCGCCCGCTATCGCGCGGGTGGCTGCAGGACGGGCCGGACGTGTGGCAGATCCGCCTCTCCCGTCAGGCAGTGGCAGCCTGAGCAGTCTGCTGCGGCGCGGCGGCGGGAGACAGAGCCCGCTTAGCGAACCCTCAGGTCACACTGGCCCGCTAATCAGCCGGCCCGCCGCACCGTGGTGTCCAGGAGGAGAGCCTGTCGGCGCTGGTGGACGGTGAAATAGCGCAGTCCGTCCGGCCCGCCGGTGAATTGACGGCGCGACCGCCGGGGCAGCCACACCAGGGCGCCGGACTGCAGGTCTACGACGCCGCCTTCGGTGGCGAGCTGCCCGGACCCAGCCAGGACGTGGATGAGGACATCGAGGTCGGGGCCGGTGTGCTCGTCGATGACCCCGCCAGGCGGCAGCGCGATGATGTTGGCGTCCAGGTCCCGTTCACGGGCCTGCAACTTCCACACCGCCCCGGTCACATCCGGCTCACCGGCGAGCTCAGCGAGGCCGGTCGTGTCGACGAGAGTCCGGGGAAGCGGCGTGCTGGTGAGCTTGGTAATCCGGACCCGCCAGTTGCGGGGCTCCCGTGCCAGGTACTCCCAGCCGACGCTGCCGGGGTGGTCAGCCTCGAACTCTTCGCGCAGGTGCTTGGGGTCGTGGTCGTTGACGAGCACGAACGAGCCATTCGTCGGCAGCTCGGCATAGCGGGCGAAGATCGTGGGGTGCTTGTCGGTCTTGCGAAGCTGCCGCACGTCGAGCTCTGATTCCGCGCTCTTCTGCTCCATCTGGTTCCTCCCGCCGTGGGTTTATACAACCCGTACTTGTGTAAACTATAGGCATGACATACGTGATAGGTGAACCCTGTGTAGATGTGATGGACCGCGCATGCGTGGAAGAGTGCCCGGTGGACTGAATCTAAGAGGGGGCCGCAGCCTCTACATCCATCCGGACGAGTGCGTCGACTGCGGGGGCTGTGAGCCGGTCTGTCCGGTCGAGGCCATCTACATCGAGGACGATCTGCCCGAGCCGCACCTTCCGCACCTCGCCGACAACGAGGCGTTCTTCATCGAGACCTTGCCGGGCCGCGACGGGCCCATAGGTTCCCCGGGCGGCGCGGCAAAAGATCGGCCCGCTGGGGGTAGACACGCCAATGGTGGCGAATCTCCCGCCAACAAATGCCGCACAGGAAGGGTGAGAATGATGGCGACCCAGTCCGATCGGCCGCAGCCGGCGGGGTCACGTCTCCGTGTCTTGCAGGTGCTGAACGCGGCGAGCACCCCGCTGAGCATCGTGGCGATCGCCGGCCAGTTGGGCGTGCATCCGAACACCGTCCGGTTCCACCTAGACACCCTGGTCGGCCAGGGCCGGATCGAACGCGTGGTACCCGAGCAGAACCGTCCCGGCCGTCCCCCGCTGCTGTTCCGGGCGGTGCGAAGGATGGACCCGGCCGGGCCGCAGCAGTACCGGCTGCTGGCCGAGATACTTGCGTTGAGCCTCGCCAGCGACGCCGATCCCAATACAAAGGCGCTCGAGGCCGGTCGCCTGTGGGGCCGACAACTCGCCTCGTCCAACGAAGACGACGGGGCGGGCGGGAAAGCGGCGCCGGTCGACCATCTGATGTCGTTGCTGGAGAAGATGAACTTCGCTCCGGAACGCCGTGACGCCGACGGGCAGGTACGGATCGGTCTGCGGCACTGCCCATTCCTCGAACTCGCCGAGTCCCAGCCCCACGTCGTCTGCCCGGTCCACCTAGGCCTGATGCGAGGTGCCATAGACGCCTGGCAGGTGCCGGTCATGGTCGACCGGCTGGAGTCGTTCGTCGAGCCCAACCTGTGCCTCACCCACCTCACCATCACAGGAGCAGCCCGATGAAGGGAGTGTGTCGATTTCCGTGTTTGGGCCCGTGGTGTGATCGAGGTTGTTAGATGGTGATCCGGTCGCCGTAGGCGAGGATCAGGGCGTTGAGGGCCTTGGCCCAACCGTAGACCCGGCCGGTGATGCTCCCACCGCCCCGGCGTTTCTGCTGCACGACGAGGTAGAGGACCTTCATCGCGGCCTGCTCGGTCGGGAAGTGCCCGCGCCGGCGGGCGGCTTGGCGGAACCGGGCGTTGAGGCTCTCGATGATGTTGGTGGTGTAGAGGACCTTGCGGACCTCGTGGTCGTAGTCCAGGAAGGGCACGAACTGCGGCCAGGAGGTCCGCCAGAGCCGGATGACGGCCGGGTACTGGTCGCCGAACTCGGCGGCGAACGCCTCGAAGCGGGCCTCCGCGGCCGCGATGGTGGGGGCCGTGTAGATCTCTCTCAGGGCGGGGGTGATCTTCTGCCAGTCCTTGCGATTCGTATAGCGCAGCGACGCCCGCACCAGGTGCACGACGCACTGTTGGTGCACCGCCTGCGGCCAGACCTGCTCGATCGCGTCGGTCATGCCCATGAGGCCGTCGGAGCAGACCATGAACACGTCCTCGACACCGCGGTTGCGCAGTTCGGTGAGGTAGCCGGCCCACTGCTTGGCGCCCTCACCGCCGGTCCCGGCCCACATGCCCAGCACATCACGTTCCCCATCGAGGCTGATACCGACCACGACGTAGACGGGCCGGTTCGCGACCTGCCCCTGGCGGATCTTCATCACCAGGGCGTCGATGAACACCACCGGATAGACCCGGTCGAGAGGCCGTTGCCGCCAAGCCTCCATCTCGTCCACGACGCTGTCGGTGACCCGGCTGATCAACTCCCGGGACACGTCGGCGTCATACACGTCCGCCAGATGCGCGGAGATCTCCCCGGTGGTCAACCCTTTGGCATACAGCGACAGGATCGCCTCGTTGAACCCGTCCAACCTGCGGACGTGCTTCGGGACGATCCGCGGGGTGAACGACCCGGCCCGGTCCCGCGGAACCTGGATCCGCACCGGCCCGACCTCGGTCTGCACCGTCTTCGCACCGTGACCGTTGCGAATGTTAATCCGCCGGCCGGTCGCCTCGTCGACGCCGACCTCGTCGAGATGCGCATCCAGCTCCGCATCAAGCGCTGATTCCAGGACAGTGCGAGTGATCCCGGCCAAGAGCCCACCCGGCCCGACGAGGGACACTCCGTCGGCCTTGGCCCGCTCGACCAGCTGCTGCGCGAACTCCACCTCCGCCGCCGTCGGCTGCGGAAGCTGAACAGCGTTCTTCTTATCTGCCATGACGTGGTCCTTCCTGGACAGGATCAACGTCCTGTCCAACGGACCACACCCCAGGTCAAACACAGAACTCTACGCAGTCCCGGATCTGACCCCCTGTCCACCAGCTCACCATGACCACTCTGCGGTGCCAGCCGACACTCCTACGGCGAGAAGGAGGATCGCGAGCCACCCGAGGAAGCGACATCCGGCAGCAGCTTCAGCACTTGACGTGGATCAAGGAACGAAATGCCGCTTCATCCAAGACGCAGATGAAGCGGCAGGTCAGAGCAATCCACAGCCAGCAGACCGGGGGTCAACCGTCCATGCGGTTACCGCCACCAAAAGATCACCCGTTACCGGATGTTGCCGCCGTTACCGGAGAAGATCTTCATCTCCCCAGGTGAACCTGTCGGGACGGCCGGATTCGAACCGACGACCCCTTGTTACCAACCGTAGCCACCTCGAGAGTGTCATCGCATGCCCCAAGTGGTCGTTTACCTGCACGCCAAGCTCAAGCACCTTGTCGCCCGCCAGATCCTGCCCGAACCCGAGCCAGGCCTGTTCACCCTCGACTCGCCACCGCCAGCCGCATAGCCCCACGAGCAGGACCTCTAACCAACGGTCAAACCCACAACGGACATACCTCCCGAACCACCCTCTGAGGCGTCGTCACCAAACCTGGGCGAAGCAGGCGATGGGCACCGCCAGCGTGAGCACCGCCACCGACAGGGTCACCAGGGCTTTGGGAATGCGCATCAGAGTCCTCCAGTTCGTGGTTGCCCCTGGCTCCGCAGGGGTGCCGGACGAGCCAGTGGACGGGGCCTGCTTGCTGTGGGTACAAGTTTCGGCGTGCGGCCACGAATTCCGAGATCGTCGGCTGGGTGCCGCCCGTCACGCGTTCGGTGCGCTCGGAGCGCTTCGGCCGCGAGTGGTGCGGGCGGGGTACGCCCGCCTCATCTTGATGTAGTTGCCGCAGCCGGCCATCGAGCACCAGCGGCGGGCCTGGTTACGGGAGGCGTCGTAGTAGGCCCAGCGGCAGGTGTCGCGGGCGCAGACCTTGAGCCGGGGCCGACTGCCCTCCTCGGCGCTCTGCCGGATCGCGTCGACGAGCCCGGCCAGCGCCCGGTGCAGGGGGCGCCGCCGACGGCGACCAGGCCGGGTGACCAGATCACGGGTTGTTCGCGTACTGCTCGACGTGGTGCCATGCCTGCGGGATCAGCTCGTCGAGCACGGCCCCTGCTGCCCCGCCATCATCGCCGCGGGCAACGGGAGCCATGTGCCGACGAAGGCTCGACCAACGGATCAGCCGCTTCGGCGGTTACCCCACTGGCGCGGGCTCTGGACCGAGCCCCGGCCGCCGAGGCTCTGACCCATTCCATACGGTTGAGGCGAGGCAACCTTGCCCTTCGCGCGTCGGGCAGCCCGATTTGAGTAAACGGCAGGGTCGCCGGTCTCGGTCTCGGCCATGGTTGGCGTGTCCGCATCCTCGGCGTGGGCGCCTTGAACGGGCTCGGGCTCCGGCATCGGTATCTCCCTGGATTCGTCGGGTGCCCTGCGGACCATCGGCAGCCGGCGGACGCGGACTGCTCGACGCCGTGTGGGCGCCTTGACGGTATCGCAACGCCGAGCCCGTCCGATCGACGGTCCGTGTGACGGGTGCCCCTCAGGCCCAGGGTGGCGCCAGCGGCCCCTCGCCAGTTCCGGGGAAGCCTTCCACGAACGCGCGATATACGGGTGTGCCCGGCAGGCCGTCGCGGATGGCGAACACCACGTGGTCAAATCGGTCGACCACGTGCAGCGCCTCGGCGAACGCGCCGGCTACGGTGGCGGGATCGTTGCGGAACACCCCGCACCCCCACGCGCCCAACACGATCGTCCGATGCCCGTGCGCAGCCGCGACCTCCAGCACCCGGCGGGCACGCCGAAGCAGCACCGCCGGCACATCCGCAGCGTCCGTGGGTTGGTTGCGCACGACCGCGCCCAGGTTCGGCGCCGCAGCGGTCAGAAACGACGTTAGGTACGGCTGGTCGAGCAGGTTGCCCTTGTCGTCCCGGAACACCGGCACGCCCGGAGAATAGATGACCCTGTCGCTGTAACGCACATCCCGCTGCCCGCGGTGGAACGCATAGAACTCCGGCGCCGCAAGGAGGCACGGGTACAGCGCCGACGAGCGCGCGATACTCTCCTCCTGCGCCTTCGCCCCACCCAGGAACCCGCCACCCGGGTTCTTGGCCGACGCGAACACCAGACACGCCGCACCAGACCCAAGCCGGTAGGCCGCCTGCAACGTCGACTCGAACGTCACTTCCACCTTGCCCGCACCGGGCTCCGCGTCCCCCACCGCGAGCACCTCGTCCGGCAGGTAATGACGAGTTCCGGCCACCGCGGCACGTACCGCCGCGCCGATGACAACCTCATCACCGGCCCCATTGCGATAGCGTCCCGACTCGGCGATCGCGACCGTCTGCCGAGCGATCTCGCGAAGACGACCACTCACCCGGCGTACCCGTACGCACCAGGACCGATGTTCTGCACAATGAGCAAGCTAGGCAGTCCCCTACCGACCGGCAACCGATTAGTGATCCCGGTTCGCGTCACCGTACCGCTGCAGGCGAAGCCGGTATCGGTGGCCCTGGACTGATCTTGGACTGCGGAGGACAGCGGCAGCGGGCCGGGTGGTGGTGTCGGCTAGTGCTCTGATCACGAACGTTGGTCGGGTTGGTCGGGGTTGGGAAAATGTCGTACCGGTGGTGTTGTCTCGGTTCGTGCCTCGTCGTCGGGATCCGGCCGCGCCTCGGGTCGTGCATCGCAGCGCGCGGGTCGCGTTGCGGGTGACGCCCGGGCAGCGGCGGCGTTGTTTCGGGCTGCTGCGCTGCGCCGGTGACGTGTGGGCGTGTGTGT
>NZ_JAMOKF010000266.1 GCF_023656545.1 Micromonospora phytophila
GGCGCTGCCCCGGCTGGTGGCCCGTCCGTGGCGCAGGCTCGTCGGCGGGGCGAAGCGACCGGGTGGGGTCGGGACGCTCGACCCGCTCGGCCCCGACGAGCCGTGGCACGCCGTCCGCAAGGAGGGCAAGCGGGCCCGGTACGCGGTCACCGCGGTGGCGCCGGTGCTCGGCGGGGACGCGCGGAAGCTGGCCCGGGCGCTGTCCCGGGTGCAGAAGCTGCTGGGCGAGCACCAGGACGCCGCCGTCGCCGCGGACACCTGGCTGGCCGTGGCGGACGACCGGCCCGACGACCAGCGGCTGGCGGTGACCGCCGGGCGGCTCGCCGAGCGCGAGCGGGCCACGGTCCGCCGGGTACGCGCGGAGTTCCCGCGGGCGTGGCGGCGGGCCAGCCGGCGGAGGCGGACCAGATGGCTGAGGTGACCGGGATCCGGGCGGCCGGCGGGGTCGCCTGGCGGCCTGCGGGCCGCGACGTGGAGGTCTGTCTCGTGCACCGGCCCCGCTACGGCGACTGGTCGCTGCCCAAGGGCAAGCTGGAGCCGGGCGAGCATCCGCTGGCGGCGGCGGTGCGGGAGGTCGCCGAGGAGAGCGACGTGCAGGGCATCCCGCAGGTGCGGCTCCCCTCCGTGCGGTACCGCAGCGAGGGCCGGCCCAAGCTGGTCGACTACTGGTCGATCCGGGCGGTCGCCGACGGCGGTTTCCAGCCGGACACCGAGGTGGACGACGTGCGGTGGCTCGGGGTGGACGAGGCGATCCGGCTGGTGAGCTACCCGCACGACGCGGAGGTGCTGGCCGCGTTCGCCGCGCTGCCCCGGGTGACCGGGACGGTGGTGCTTGTCCGGCACGCGCACGCCGGCAAGCGGGCCACCTGGTCCGGCCCGGACACCGGCCGGCCGCTGGACGCCGAGGGGTGGGCGCAGGCGCACGCCCTGGCCCCGCTGGTGGCGCTGGTCCGGCCGGTACGCCTGCTGTCGGCCTCGGCCCGCCGGTGCGTGCAGACCCTCGACCCGGCCGCGAAGTTGCTGGACCTGCCGATCGAGGTGACCGGGGACCTGGACGAGCCGGCGCCGGGACAGCAGCCCGACGAACGGGCCCTCGCCCTCGCCGCGTGCGTGACCGAGCTGGCCGGCGCCGGCGAGCCGGTGGTGGTGTGCAGCCAGGGCAAGGTGATGCCCGGCGCCCTGGAGCGGCTCGCCGGGCGGGCGGACGACTTCACCACCCCGAAGGGCGGCGGTTGGCTGCTCGCCTTCACCGGTGACCGCCTGCTCGCCGCCGACCGCCTCTGACCCACCGAGGGGCCGCGACGCGGAAGGGCGCCCACCGTGACGGTGGGCGCCCTCTGCGTACGACCGGGGTCAGCGCTTGGTCGCTGCCTTCTTGGCCGGGGCCTTCTTCGCCGCCGCGCTCTTGGTGGCCGTGGCGGTGGTCTTCTTCGCCGCGGTGGTCTTGGTCGCCGCGGCGCCCTTCTTCGCCGGGGCGGTCTTGGCGGTGGCGGCCTTCTTCGCCGCGGTGGTCTTGGTCGCCTTCGCCGCGGTGGTCTTCTTGGTCGCGGCGGCCTTCTTCGCCGCGGCCGTGGTCGCCTTCGCGCCCGCGGCCTTGGCGCCGGCGGCCTTCGCCCCGGTCGCCTTCGCCCCGCCGGCCTTGGCGCCGGCGGCCTTCGCCCCGCCGGCCTTGGCGCCGGCGGCCTTCGCGCCGGTGGTCTTGGCGGCTGCCGCGGCGGTCTTCTTCGCCGCCGCCGTGGCCTTCGGCACCTTGCCGCTGGCCACCATCTCCTTGAATCCGGCACCCGCGCGGAAGGTCGGGACGGATGTCTTCTTGACCTTCACCGCCTCGCCGGTCCGCGGGTTGCGCGCTGTTCGGGCGCCCCGGACGCGCTTTTCGAACGCTCCGAATCCGGTGATCGCCACTTTCTCGCCCTTGGTGACCGCCGCCTGGACCTCAGCGAGGACCGCGTCGAGCGCGGCCGTCGCCGTCTTCCGGTCCCCCAGGCGAACGGCGAGCGCCTCGATGAGCTCGGCCTTGTTCACGACTTCCTCCCGATTGTGCAACTGACTCGACGCGAGCCATTCTGCGCGCACGGTATGCCCTGTGCTGCCGGGACACAAACATTCGGTGGAAAAAAGCCCTTGTGTCGTAACGGATTCGCCCCCACCGGTGAGACCGGTGGGGGCGAAAACCGCTGTGGGATCGGGCGTACGACTATGCGACCGACGGCAGGAACGGCGGCCGGCCGGCCTCGAAGGCGCTGATGTCGGCCTCGTGGCGGAGGGTGAGTCCAATGTCGTCCAAGCCCTCCATCAGCCGCCAGCGACTGAAGTCGTCCAGCGGGAAGGGCCAGGTGGAGCCCGAGACCCGGACCTGACGGGCGGCCAGGTCGACGGTGATCTCGGTGCCGGGGTCGGCCTCGACGAGATCCCAGATCTCCTCGACCGCGCTCAATTCCAACTCGACCGGGAGCAGACCCTCCTTGAGCGCGTTGCCCCGGAAGATGTCGCCGAAGCGGGGGGCGATCACGACCCGGAACCCCCAGTCGCGCAGCGCCCAGACGGCGTGCTCCCGGGAGGAACCGGTGCCGAACTCGGGGCCGGCCACGAGAATCGACGCTCCCGAATACGCGGGATCGTTGAGCACGAATGCCGGGTCCTCCCGCCACGCGCTGAACAACCCGTCCTGGAAACCGGTGCGGGTCACCCGCTTGAGGTACACGGCGGGGATGATCTGGTCGGTGTCCACGTTGGAACGGCGCAGCGGCACGGCGGCGCCGGTGTGGGTGGTGAACCTCTCCATCTGCGGTGTGCCCTTCTACAGGTCGGCGGGAGCGGCCAGCCGGCCCGCCACGGCGGTGGCGGCGGCGACCGGCGGGGAGACCAGGTGGGTGCGTCCGCCCCGGCCCTGGCGGCCCTCGAAGTTCCGGTTGGAGGTGGAGGCGGAGCGCTGGCCCGGGGAAAGCGTGTCCGGGTTCATGCCCAGGCACATCGAGCAGCCGGCGAAGCGCCACTCGGCGCCCGCGTCGGTGAAGACCTTGTCCAGCCCCTCGGCCTCGGCCGCCTCCCGGACGGCCGCGGAGCCGGGCACGACGAGCATGCGTACGCCGTCGGCGACCGTGTGCCCGCGCAGCACGTCGGCGGCGGCGCGGAGGTCCTCCAGCCGGCCGTTGGTGCAGGAGCCGACGAAGACGACGTCGACGGCGAGGTCGCGCAGCGGAGTGCCGGGGCGCAGGTCCATGTACTCCAGCGCCCGCCGGGCGGCGGTCCGCTCGGACTCGGTGCCGAAGTCCTTGGGGTCCGGCACGGGCGCGCTCAGCGGCGCGCCCTGCCCCGGGTTGGTGCCCCAGGTGACGAACGGGGTGACCGTGGCCGCGTCGAGGGTCACCTCGGCGTCGAAGACCGCGCCCTCGTCGGTGGGCAGGGTGCGCCAGTACGCCACCGCCGCGTCCCAGTCGGCCCCGCGCGGCGCGTTCGCCCGCCCCTTGAGGTACGCGAAGGTGGTCTCGTCCGGCGCGATCATGCCGGCCTTGGCGCCCCACTCGATGGACATGTTGGCGATGGTCATCCGCCCCTCCATGGACAGCGACCGGATCGCCTCGCCGCGGTACTCGACGATGTGGCCGCGACCGCCGCCGGTGCCCACCTGGGCGATCAGGGCGAGCACCAGGTCCTTGGCGGTGACCCCCGGGGCGAGTTGCCCGGTCACGTTCACCGCCATGGTCTTCGGCCGGCTCTGCGGCAGCGTCTGGGTGGCGAGCACGTGCTCCACCTCGCTGGTGCCGATGCCGAAGGCGAGTGCGCCGAAGGCGCCGTGGGTGGCGGTGTGCGAGTCGCCGCAGACGATGGTCATGCCGGGTTGGGTGACGCCGAGCTGGGGGCCGATCACGTGCACGATGCCCTGGTTCTCGTCGCCCAGCGGGTGCAGGCGGACCCCGAACTCGGCGCAGTTGCGGCGCAGCGTCTCGATCTGCGTACGCGAGGTGGGGTCGGCGATGGTGAGCAGGTCGCCGCGCCGCTCCCGGAACGCCGGGTCGGCGTATCCGGTCGGGGTGTTGTGGTCCTCGGTCGCGAGCGTGAGGTCGGTGCGGCGCACCGGGCGGCCGGCGAGGCGCAGCCCGTCGAAAGCCTGCGGGCTGGTCACCTCGTGCAGCAGGTGCAGGTCGATGAAGAGCAGATCCGGCTCGCCAGCAGCGGACCGTACGACGTGCGCGTCCCAGACCTTCTCGGCCAGGGTCCTCGGCTCAGGAGTGACTCCCACCATCTGGACATCCTAAATTCTGGGAGGTAAGTTTCGGCTTGTGGGACACAGTATGAGCGGTGTCGGCGTTCTCGACAAGGCGGTGGTCATCCTGGCCGCCTGTGTCGACGGCGCCAGCCTGGCCGAACTCGTTGAACGCACCAAGCTGCCCCGGGCCACCGCGCACCGGCTGGCACAGGCGCTGGAGATCCACCGGATGCTGGTGCGGGACACCCAGGGCCGCTGGCGCCCCGGCCCGCGCCTGGGTGAGCTCGCCAACGCCGCGCCGGACGTGCTGCTGACCGCGGCGGAGCCCCTGCTGGCCGCGCTGCGCGACGCCACCGGTGAGAGCGCGCAGCTCTACCTGCGCCGCGCCGACGAGCGGATCTGCGTGGCCGCCGCCGAGCGGGCCAGCGGCCTGCGGGACACGGTCCCGGTCGGCTCGGTGCTGCCCATGACGGCCGGTTCCGCGGCGCAGATCCTGCTCGCGTGGGAGCCGCCGGAGGCGGTGATGCCGCTGCTGCCCCGGTCGAAGTTCACCGGCCGCACCCTGGCCGAGGTACGCCGTCGCGGCTGGGCGCAGAGCGTCGCCGAGCGGGAGGCCGGTGTGGCGAGCGTCTCCGCCCCGATCCGGGACCGGACCGGCCGGGTGATCGCCGCGATCAGCATCTCCGGCCCGATCGAGCGCCTGGGTCGCCGCCCCGGCGAACGCCACGCCATGGCCGTCGTACGAGCCGGCCAGCGCCTCTCCGGCCTCTGACCCACCCCCCACCCTTCCCCGCCTCCCTCACCCACGGTGCGCCCCCATCCGGCACCTGTCGTGATCAAGAAGTTTGACCCCGCCGCCCCGAATCAGACCCAAACTTCTTGATCACCGGGCTTGGCGGCGTGGTTGGGCCTGGCGGCGTGGCCGGGCTTGGCGGGCGTGGGCGGCCTGGCGGAGTGAGCGGCCTGACGACGTGGCGGGGCCTGACACGTGGGCGGCCTGACGGCGTGGGCGAACCTGGCGGGGCTTGTGCACCGGGGCATGCCCATGGGCCGGCGGAGTGGGCGAACGGGCTGGGGGCGAAGAGAACGGCCCGCCTCGCTGGCGCGAGGCGGGCCGTTCCATCTGTAGCCCCGACCGGATTCGAACCGGCGCTACCGCCTTGAGAGGGCGGCGTCCTGGGCCACTAGACGACGGGGCCAGGCACATTTCCTGCAACACCGGCCCTGCTGGGCGGTGCCGCAGTAGTCTAACGGCACCGGCGCCGGGCGCCCACGACGGGGGCGGCTCGCCGCGGCGGGTGGCAGGACCGGCAGAGGCCGGGTCGGCCGAGGATTCCCGGAACACGAAATGCGAGGATTCCCGGACACGAAGAAGCCCGCCCCACCGAGGTGGGACGGGCTTTCCACACTGTAGCCCCGACCGGATTCGAACCGGCGCTACCGCCTTGAGAGGGCGGCGTCCTGGGCCACTAGACGACGGGGCCAGAACCTTCCGTGCCGCACCGCTCTCGCGAGCGGCGCCGCTGGACTCTATCAGAAATGCTCTCCGACTCCCTCGAGAGGGAGCCGGAGCCACTCTTCAGCGAGATCCAGCGCCCGAAGCTCTCGCGAACCTCGGCTGCGCTGGGGTACCAGGACTCGAACCTAGACTAACTGAACCAGAATCAGTCGGGCTGCCAATTACCCCATACCCCATTGGCCCCTTGCGGCGCCGGGAATGAACTTTACCCTCCCGGTGCCGGCAGGCCAAATCGAGCCCCCCAAACCGCCCGTGAGCTGCGGAAACGGGTCTCGACGCGGATCAGGCGACGGGCACCACCGGGTTGGTCAGGTCGCCGATCCCCTCGATCCGCACGGTCACCGTATCCCCGTCCGTGAGCGGGCTAACCCCCGCCGGCGTGCCGGTGAGCACCACGTCGCCGGGGAGCAGCGTCATCACGTGCGAGACGTACGACACCAGGGCCGGCACGTCGAAGACCATGTCCGAGGTGCGGCCGAGCTGGCGGACCTCCATCTCCTCCGGATCGCGACCCACCTCACACCGGATCTCCACGTCCCTGACGTCGAGCCCGGTGGTGATCCACGGCCCGATCGGGCAGAACGAGTCGAAGCCCTTGGCGCGGGTCCACTGGCCGTCGGCGTGCTGAAGGTCCCGGGCGGTGACGTCGTTGGCGCAGGTGTAGCCGAAGATGGCCTTCTCCGCGGCGGCGCGGTCGGCCCGGCGGGCGCCCGGCGCCCCGATCACCACCGCCAGTTCCGCCTCGTGCTCGACCTGCTTGGAGAAGATCGGCAGCCGGATCGCGTCGCGGGGGCCGATCACGGAGGTGGACGGCTTGAGGAAGAGCAGCGGCTCCCGGGGCACCTCGCTGCCGTGCTCGGCGGCGTGTGCGGCGTAGTTACGGCCGACGCAGACCACCTTGCTGGGCAGGATCGGCGAGAGCAGCCGGACGTCCGACAGCGCCCAGCGGGCGCCACTGAAGGTGATCTTGCCGAACGGGTGGCCCTCGATCTCGGCGATCGTCAGGCCCTGCGGGCCCGCCTCCGCCTCACCCTCGACGACCCCGAACGACATTCCCTTGGCATGAGCAAAACGAGCGATACGCACCAGGCCAATCTAGCCCCGGCGCGGGGCGTTCCGGCCGAGGCCACCGCCGCGGGGGGCGTCGCGGCCGCGATCCGGGTGAGAGCCGCCACACCCGCCGCCACCGGCGCGACCGGAACCGGCGCCGAAGCAGCTGCGGCGGGCCGCCGTCGACAGCGGCCGGCGGGCACCCTACGCCGTTCCCCGGCCGCCCGGGCCGACTTCGCCACTTCGTACCCGCCCGGCGTGGCAACGCCCCTAGCGTCGGCTCCGGAGGTTCGTTCGTATGCCTGCATCGACACGACACCACAGGGCCCTCGCAGTGTTCGTACACTGCCTCGGCATTCTCGCCGCCGTGCCGGCACTGCCCGCGGCGGCCCCACAAGCGGCGGAGGCGGCGGAGGCACGACCGCGACCGGCGGTCGCCGCGCCGAACCCGACACCGGGCATGCCGTCGGCGCCACCGGCGGTGCCCCGCCCGACCCCGGTCGCGCCGCCGGTCATCAAGCCGCCGGTGACGGTGGCGATGGCGCCGGAGAGCACGCCGGCACCGCGTTACCGCATCCAGGTCCGCAACGACGGCAACACGCCGGTGGACACCACCGTCCGGCAGGAACTGCCGCCGGGCGCCTCGGCGACGACCATCACCGCCGGCGGTCGGGCCACCCGCACCGCGGGCCGGTCGGCGACCGAGGTGACCTGGCGGTTGAAGCTGCCCGCCCGGAGCACCACCACTCTGGGTACGGCGCTCACCGCCGCCCCCGGCCGGCCACTGACCGCGCCCGCCTGCGCCTTCGCCGGCGACGGCAGGAGGCCGTACGACTGCGCGACGGCGACCTGGAACGCCGCCCCGGTAGCCGCGCCGACCGGGCCCGCGACGCCGCTGTGGCAACGGACACCGGCGCTGCTGGCCGGGGCGGCCACGCTG
>NZ_JAMOKF010000267.1 GCF_023656545.1 Micromonospora phytophila
CTCAGCCGACCGTTGCCGCCGCCTGCTCGACAGCGGCGGGCGGGCCGGCCGGCTCAGGGCGGTCCCTCGGCAGGCGGGCGCAGGCGATCAGGCCGATCAGCAGGAAGCCGGCGGCGGAGAAGGCCGCGTACCGGGTGGCCTGGGAGAAGGCGACCTTGGCCTCCTCGGCGATCGGCGCCGTACGCGGATCGCCGGCCAGGCCGCCGATGGCCGCGCCGGCGCTCTCCTTGACCGCCGTGACCACCTGGTCGCGCTGGGCCGGGTCGAGTCCCGGCTGGTCGGCGAGCCGGTCGCCGAGGATGCCGCCCAGGCTGGCGAAGAGCACCGTGCCGAGCACCGCGATGCCGAGCGCCGAGCCGACCTGCCGCGCGGTGCTCTGCACGCCCGAGCCCTGCCCGCTCTGCCGCACCGGCACCTCGCGCAGACAGACACCGGTGAGCTGCGCGGTGGCCAGGCCGACGCCCACCCCGTAGACGAAGAGGAAACCGAGCGGCGCCCACCAGGTCGTGTCGGGCGCCACGACGACGCCGAGCCCGGCCACGCCGACCAGCTCGGCGGCGACGCCGAGTTGCACCACCCGGACAGCGCCCCGGCGCCGGGTCAGGGCCGCGCCCACGCCGCTGGCCAGGAAGCTGCCCACCGCGAGCGGGAGCAGGGCCAGGCCGGTGTCGAAGGCGCTGTAGCCGAGCACGTTCTGGTACCACAGCGGCAGCGCGAAGAGCAGCCCGAACTCGCCGAGGCTGACGATCGCGGCGGCGACCACGCCGGTGCGGAACGAGCCGACGCCGAACAGCGACACGTCGAGCAGGGCCGGCCGTCCCGTCCGGTTGCGGCGGAGCTGCTGGCCAACGAAGGCGGCGAGGGCGAGCAGTCCCAGGCCGCCGGCGACCGGCACCGGGGAGATCCCGCCGGTCCAGTCGACGCCGAGGAGGTTGAACGACTCCGCGCGTTCCCACCAGCCGTAGGTGCGCCCCTCGATGAGGGCGAAGACCACGCCGGTCATGCCGATCACCGACAGCAGCGCGCCGAGCCAGTCGACACCGCGCTCCGTGCGATCGTCGCGCGACTCGGGGACCAGGGCGAGGGTGGCGGCGATGACGACCGCACCCACCGGGACGTTGATGGCGAACGCCCACCGCCACGAGTGCTCGGTGGTGAGCCAGCCGCCGAGCAGGGGGCCGAGGGCGGCGGCGCCGCCAATGGTGGAGCCCCAGATCGCGAACGCGACGGCCCGCTCGCGACCGCGGAAGTTGGCGTTGAGCAGGGAGAGCGAGGTGGGCAGGATCATCGCGGCGCCGACGCCCTGGAGCACCCGCGCGCCGATCAGCGCCTCGCCGGAGCCGGCCACCGCGGCCAGCACGCTGGCCGCCACGAACACCACGACCCCGGCGGCGAACATCCGCCGCCGCCCGGACCGGTCGGCGAAGCGGCCCGCGACCAGCAGCAACGCCGCGAAGGCCAGGGTGTACGCCTCCTGCACCCACTGCGCGCCGGTCGAGGTGATCCCGAGATCGCGGATGATCTCGGGCACCGCGACGTTGACGATCGTCGCGTCGACGATGATCGTCGCGACGCCGAGGCTGATGGCGAGCAGGCCCCACCAGCGCCCGCGGGTCCGCTCACGCATGCGGGCCTCACAATCGCTAGATTGTCTAGCTACCTGACATGCTAGCTTTAGCCGGTGAACGGGGTCACGTCAACCACGGGGCCGGGAAACGCCGGTCGACCGGCCGACGCCGGGTCGACCCGGGGACCGGCCGGGGCGCCGGGGACCAGCGAGGCCGCCCGCGCGCTGCGCGACGTGCTCCGCGTCGCCCGAGACACCCGCGGCGCGCTCGCCCGCCGGCTGGGGATCGGGATCACCGACGCGGCGGCCCTCGACCAGCTCGTCGCCAGCCCGGAGGCGCTCGGCCCGGTGGAGCTGGGCAACCGGCTCGGCATCCGCTCGGCCTCGGCCACCACGCTGGTGGACCGGCTGGTGCGCGCCGGCCACGTGGAGCGGACCCCGCACCCGCACGACCGGCGCCGGTTGGGGCTGCGGGTCACCGACCACGCGCACGAGGAGGTGCTGGCGGCGCTGCGCCCGATGCTGGTCGGGATCGACCGCGCGGTCGACCGGCTGACCCCGGAGCAGGCCGCGGCGACCGCCGGGTTCCTGCGCGAGATCGCCGAGGTGATGCGCGACTACGTCGCCACCGCCCCCGACGACCCGCCCGCCTCCCGCCCGGCCGGCTGACCCGCCCTCAGCGGGCGGCGAAGAGGCGGCGGATGACCGCCCTCGCCGCCTCCCGGGGATCGTCGCCGACCCGCTCCGGCAGCGCGCCGGCCAGCCAGAGCGTGGCGAAGCCGTGCACGATCGACCAGGCGGCGAGGGCGTCCCCCTGCGGATCGCCGGCGCTCGCCCGCTCCGGCGGCAACGCCGCCACCCCCGACCGCAGGGCCGCACCCGCGCGCTCCCGGGCGGCCTGCACCTCGGGCGCGTCGGCCCGGTAGAGGTCGGGGCGGAACATCACCTCGAAGTGCGCGCGGTGCCGCACCGCGAAGTCGACGTACGCGACGCCGGCTTCGTGCAGCTCCCCACCAGCGTCGGACATCGTCTCGGCCAACAGGTCGAAGCCCTCGGCGGCGAGCGCGGTGAGCAGGCCGGGCTTGTCACCGAAGTGGTGCGCCGGGGCGGCGTGCGAGACGCCGGCCCGCCGGGCCAGGTCACGCAGGCTCAGCGCCCCCGGGCCCGACTCCTCGATCACCTGCACCGCCGCCGCGAGCAGGGCGCGACGCAGGTCGCCGTGGTGGTAGCCGCGCGCACCGGTCATGCCGCCATCCTATCTTGGCATTGACAAGTTGCCCGTCGAGGGGGAATCTTGTCAGCGACTAGATCGACCCGAGGAGGTTCGGAGATGGTTCCACTGATCGCGCTCGTGACCGGCACCGCACTCGCCCGGCTGGCCGGCCTGGCCGGCGTGGCCACGCTCGACGGCTGGCACCCGGCACTGCGGGTGGGCCTGGCGCTGATGTTCGCGCTGACCGGCGTCGCCCACTTCACCGGCCGCCGCGCCGACCTCGTCGCGATGGTGCCGCCGGGACTGCCCCGGCCGGAGCTGCTGGTCACCCTCACCGGGGTGCTGGAGCTGCTCGGCGCCGCGGCGCTGCTCGTCCCGACGACCGCCCGCTGGGCCGCGGCCGGACTGGCCCTGCTGATGCTGGCCATGTTCCCGGCCAACGTCTCGGCGGCCCGGCGCGGCCTGACCCTGGCCGGGCGGCCGGTCACCCCGCTCGCAGCGCGGACCGTGCTCCAGGTCGTGTTCGTCGCGGCGGCGGCCGGAATTTCGTTTGGGCCCTGACTTTCAGGGAGCTAACCTGCTTGCCATGGACCTGATCCAACTCCGGGACGTGCCGCTCGGGCGGCTGCTGGTCGTCGCCGGCCACCTCACCGGGCAGCGGTGGAACCGCTACCTCGCCGAGGAACACGGGCTGACCCAGGCCGGGATGGTCACCCTGATGACCCTCGCGGAACACGGTGAGCTGCCGCACCGCACGGTGGCCGAGCGCTGCTTCGTCCGACCGGCAACCCTCACCGGCATCGTCGACACCCTCGAACGCGACGGCCTGGTCGAGCGGCAACGCGACGAAACGGACCGGCGCAGCGTCAAGCTCGCGCTGACCCCGGCCGGGCGGGCCCGGCTCGACGCGCTGACCGCGCTGATCCACTCCCACCGTCCACTCACCTCGGTCGACGCCGATCCGGCGAAGGCCGCCGTGGTGCGGGAGTTCCTCCTGGAGGTCATCGGCAGCGGCGAGGACCCCGGCACGGCGGACTTCGACCCGACATGCTGATCCGGCTGCTGCGTACGCACCTGCGCCCGTACCACCGGCCGCTGCTCGCGGTGGTGCTGCTCCAGTTCGTCGGCACGATGGCGTCGCTCTACCTGCCCAGCCTCAACGCCGACATCATCGACCTGGGCATCGCCCGGGGCGACACCGACTACATCGTGCGCAGCGGCGGATGGATGCTCGCGGTCAGCCTGGTGCAGATCGTCTGCTCGGTCGCCGCGGTCTTCCTCGGCGCGCGCACCGCGATGGGGTTCGGCCGGGACGTCCGGGCCGCGGTGTTCGGGCACGTCAACCGCTTCTCCGCCCGAGAGGTCGCCCGGTTCGGCGCACCCTCGCTGATCACCCGCAACACCAACGACGTGCAGCAGGTGCAGATGCTCGTCCTGATGAGCTGCACCATGCTGGTCGCCGCGCCGATCATGAGCGTCGGCGGCGTGGTGATGGCGCTGCGCGAGGACGTCGGACTCTCCTGGCTGATGCTGGTCAGCGTGCCGGTGCTGGCCGTCGCCCTCGGGCTGGTCATCCGGCGGATGGTGCCGGGCTTCCGGCTCATGCAGACCCGGATCGACACGGTCAACCGGGTGCTCCGCGAGCAGATCACCGGCATCCGGGTGGTCCGGGCGTTCGTGCGGGAGCCGTACGAGACGCGACGCTTCGCCACCGCGAACGAGGACCTGACCGCCACCGCCCTGCGCACCGGCCGGCTGATGGCGTTGATCTTCCCCGTGGTGATGCTGGTGCTCAACGTCTCCAGCGTCGCGGTGCTCTGGTTCGGCGCCCACCGGGTGGACGACGGAGCCATCCAGGTCGGCGCGCTCACCGCGTTCCTGCAGTACCTGATGCAGATCCTGATGGCCGTCATGATGGCCACCTTCATGCTGATGATGGTGCCCCGCGCGGCGGTCTGCGCCGAGCGGATCGTCGAGGTGCTCGACACCGACTCCTCCGTGCTGCCCGCGGCGCGCCCCGTCACCGAGGTGCCGACCCGGGGCGAGCTGGAGCTGCGCGGCGTGCGGTTCCAGTACCCGGGGGCGGCCGAGCCCGTGCTGCGGGACATCTCGTTCCGGGTGACGCCGGGCACCACGACGGCGGTCATCGGCAGCACCGGCGCCGGCAAGACCACCCTGCTGTCGCTGATCCCCCGGCTGGTCGACGTGACCGCCGGCGCGGTGCTGGTCGACGGCGTCAACGTCCGGGAGCTGGCACCCGACGAGCTGTGGCGCCGGATCGGGCTGGTGCCGCAGCGGCCCTACCTCTTCACCGGCACCGTCGCGAGCAACCTGCGCTACGGCAACCCGGACGCCACCGACGCGGAACTCTGGGCGGCGCTGGAGATCGCCCAGGCCCGGGACTTCGTCGAGGCGATGCCGGACGGGCTGGCGGCGGCCGTCGCCCAGGGCGGCACGAACGTCTCCGGCGGGCAGCGGCAGCGGCTGGCGATCGCCCGGGCCCTGGTCCGCCGGCCGGAGATCTACCTCTTCGACGACTCGTTCTCCGCGCTCGACCTCGGCACCGACGCGCGGCTCCGGGCGGCGCTGCGACCGGTCACCGCGGACGCCGCCGTGGTGATCGTGGCGCAGCGGGTCTCGACGATCGTCGACGCCGACCAGATCATCGTGCTCGAGGACGGCGGCGTGGTCGGGATGGGCCGACACGACGAGCTGCTGGAGACCTGCCCGACGTACGCAGAGATCGTGGCGTCGCAGAACACCGCGGAGGTGACCGCGTGACCGCCGTACCCCAGCAGAAGCCGGCCGCCGACAGGCGGACGCCGAAGCGGCTGCCCCCCGGCGGCCAGCGCGGCGGCCCGCCGTGGATGGGCGCCGGGATGCCCGCCGAGCGGTCGATGGACTTCGGGCCCTCGGCCCGGCGGCTGCTGGGCCGGCTGCGCCCGCACCGGCTGCACCTCGCCGCGGTGATCACGCTGGCCCTGCTCAGCGTCGGGTTCAGCGTGATCGGGCCGAAGATCCTCGGGCACGCCACCGACCTGATCTTCAGCGGGGTGGTCGGCCGGCAACTGCCGGCCGGCACCACCGCCGAGCAGGCCGTGGACGCGGCCCGGGCGGCCGGGAACGACAGCTTCGCCGACATGCTCGCCCGGATGGACGTGGTCCCCGGCGCGGGCATCGACTTCGCCGCGCTGGAGCGGGTGCTGCTGCTGGCGCTCGCGCTCTACCTGGCCGCCAGCGCGCTGATGTGGTGGCAGGGCTGGCTGCTCAACGGGGTGGTCCAGCGGACCGTGCTCCGGTTGCGCGCCGACGTGGAGGACAAGCTCAACCGGCTGCCGCTGCCCTACTTCGACCGACAGCCCCGCGGTGAGCTGCTCAGCCGGGTCACCAACGACATCGACAACATCTCCACCAGCCTCCAGCAGACGCTGAGCCAGCTGCTGACCTCACTGCTCACCGTGGTCGGCGTGCTGGCCATGATGTTCTGGATCTCGCCGCTGCTGGCGCTGGTGGCCCTGGTCGCGGTGCCGCTGTCGGTGATCGTCACCCAGCAGATCGCGAAGCGGTCGCAGCGGCAGTTCATCGCCCAGTGGACGCACACCGGCGAGCTGAACGGCCAGATCGAGGAGGCGTTCACCGGCCACGAGCTGGTCAAGGTCTTCGGTCGGCAGCGCGAGGTGGAGGCCGCCTTCACCGCCAAGAACGACGAGCTGTTCCGGGCCAGCTTCGGCGCCCAGTTCGTCTCCGGGATCATCATGCCGGCGATGATGTTCGTCGGGAACCTCAGCTACGTGGCCATCGCGGTGGTCGGCGGGCTGCGGGTGGCGTCGGGGTCGATGAGCCTCGGCGACGTGCAGGCGTTCATCCAGTACTCGCGGCAGTTCACCCAGCCGCTGACCCAGGTCGCCTCGATGGCGAACCTGCTCCAGTCCGGGGTGGCCTCGGCGGAACGGGTCTTCGCCGTCCTCGACGCCGAGGAGCAGAGCCCCGACCCGGCCGAGCCGGCCCGGGTCACCGACCCGCACGGCCGCGTCGAGTTCCAGCACGTCTCCTTCCGGTACGACCCGGACAAGCCGCTGATCGACGACCTGTCGCTGGTCGCCGAGCCCGGCCACACCGTGGCGATCGTCGGGCCGACCGGCGCCGGCAAGACCACCCTGGTCAACCTGGTGATGCGCTTCTACGAGCTGGACGCCGGCCGGATCACCCTCGACGGGATCGACGTCACCACGATGAGCCGGGACGACCTGCGCGGCCGGATCGGCATGGTGCTCCAGGACGCCTGGCTCTTCGGCGGCACCATCCGGGACAACATCGCGTACGGGCGGCCGGGCGCGACCGAGGAGGAGATCCTGGCCGCGGCCCGGGCGACCTTCGTGGACCGCTTCGTCCGCAGCCTGCCCGACGGCTACGACACGGTGATCGACGAGGAGGGCAGCAACGTCAGCGCCGGCGAGAAGCAGCTCATCACCATCGCCCGGGCGTTCCTGGCCGAGCCGTCGCTGCTGATCCTGGACGAGGCGACCAGCTCGGTGGACACCCGCACGGAGGTGCTGCTCCAGCGGGCGATGGCCGCGCTGCGCTCGGACCGGACCAGCTTCGTCATCGCGCACCGCCTCTCCACCATCCGCGACGCCGACCTGATCCTGATGATGGAGGACGGTCGCATCGTCGAGCAGGGCACCCACGAGGAACTCCTCGCCGCCCGGGGCGCCTACCACCGCCTCCACCAGTCCCAGTTCGCCGCCGCCGCCCAGCCCGCGCCGGTCCAGGGGTAGCCGTGGACGACGATCCGACGGCCGCGACCGCTCGACCGACGGGGCCGGGCGGCGCGGGCTCAGCGGGGCGCGGGCAGCAGGTCCGGCGCGCGGGTGGCGACGGCGTCGGTGATCAGGGCGACGGCGTCGGCGGCCGGCATCGGGGGCAGGACG
>NZ_JAMOKF010000268.1 GCF_023656545.1 Micromonospora phytophila
CGACCCGCCGCACGAGGGCGACGGCCGCCCCGCGGTCGAGGGCGTCCCCGTCCGGCGCGCCCAGGCTCCAGGCGACGCCGGCGCTGGTGGTGGCGACCGCCCGGGCCCCGGCGGCGGCCACGATCCGGGCACTCGCCGCGTCCCAGGCGTTGACGAGGACCAGCGGCGAGCCGGCGGTGTGCAGCGAACGGAAGAGCTCTGCGCTCAGGTGTTGATCAGTCACCCGGCCAGTCTGGGGCCGTCCCGCCGCCGGCAGTATCGTTTCAGTCCCAGCTGAATCGACGGAGGACGCCCTGGTCGCCATCGGTCTGTCGGCGCGCGGCGTCGCCCGGATCCGCTTCGCCGTCTCCTGCCTCTGGGAGGTGGCGGCCAGCATCCGGGTGCTGCGCGACCCCGGCGAGCACGCGATCCACCTGCCATGGGCCCGCCGGGTGCGGCCGCGCCTGGTCGAGGCCGGGCTGGTCGGTCCCGACGCCGGGCTGCTCTGGCACCTGGTGCCGCCCGCCCCCGGCTACCTCGCGGACTTTCTCACCCCGCCACCGGCCGGCCTCTCCCCCGACCTCGCCGCCGAGCTGGCGGCGCTGCGGTCCACCCCGGCCGCGACCGTACGCGCGCACCTGGCCCACTATCCCCCGGACCGCGCGCCGGCGCTGGCCGCCCTGCGCGCCGACCCGCAGGCCGGGCTGCGCCGGCTGGCGGAGGAGATCGAGGCGTACTGGCGGATCGCCCTGGCGCCGGACTGGCCCCGCATCCGGGTGCTGCTCGACGCCGAGGTGTTCGCCCGGGCCCACCGGCTGGCCGAGGACGGCGCCGCCGGACTCCTCAACGACCTGCACGAGCGGGTCAGGTGGGAGGACGACACCCTGCTGATCGCCCAGCGGCACTGCGCCGCACCCGACGTGCCCGAGGGCGGGGCGCTCGTCCTCGTCCCGTCGGTCTTCGTCTGGCCGTCGGTGCTCAGCATCGCCGGCGACACCCCGCAGCTCGCGTACCCGGCCCGCGGGCTCGGCGCGCTCTGGGAGCGACCGGCGGCGACCCCGGACGCGCTGGCCGCGGTGCTCGGGCGGGGCCGGGCCCAACTGTTGACCGCGCTGGCCGCGCCGACCTGCGGCACCGAACTGGCCCGGCGCACCGGGATGTCGCGGGCGGGGGTGTCCCAGCACCTCACCGCGCTGCGGGCCGCCGGGCTGGTGGCCACCCACCGGCAGGGCAGGACGCTGCTCAGCGTCCGGACCGACCTCGCCGAGGCGCTGCTCTCCGCGTCGGCCTGACCTGCCGTCGCCGGATCGGACGTGCGAAAGGCGGCACGGCTGCCGACCGTCGCCGGGTCGGACATGCGAAAAGGCTGGTCACCGGGGTTCCGATGACCAGCCTTTTCGATCTGGTGGGCGATACTGGGTTTGAACCAGTGACCTCTTCCGTGTCAAGGAAGCGCGCTCCCACTGCGCCAATCGCCCGCGCCTGTTACCGAGGTGGGGACGGGATTTGAACCCGCGTACACGGCTTTGCAGGCCGTTGCCTCGCCTCTCGGCCACCCCACCGAGGTTGCCCCCGTCATGCGTGGCGGCAGCTCCGAGCGGACGACGGGATTCGAACCCGCGACCCTCACCTTGGCAAGGTGATGCGCTACCAGCTGCGCTACGTCCGCTTGTCTCCGGCGTTCCCCGGTGACGGATGAGAACTTTAGCCGAGCCGGCGAGCGGTTGCCAAATCGGGGGCCTTGCCGGCGGGTCGCGCCGACCGGGTACACCTCTCCGGCGTCCTAGGAACCTGCGCCACCCGGCCCCGACCAGCCGCTCGGGCCGGGCGCGCCGTACGGACCGGAGCCGCAGGGGTGCGACGCCCCGGCGGCCCGACACCGACGGACTCCGCTGCCCGAGTGGCCCGTCGAACCCGGTGGGCAACTGTCCGACTTCCGACTGCCCGCGCTCGACCGGCCGCTTTGGTGACTGCTCGTGTGCAAACGGATGGGCTACGGTAACCGGCGTGACGAGACGTGCGGCCGAAATCCGCCTGGATGCCCTGTTGCGCACGGCCTGTGACGTGATCGTGGAACGCGGTCTGGCCAACACCCGCACGGCCGACGTGGCGCAGGCCGCCGGGGTGAGCCAGGCGCTCGTCTTCTACCATTTCGCCACCAAGGACCGGCTGCTCGCGCAGGCGTTCGCGTACGCCGTGGAGCAGGACCTGGCCCGGCTGGACGCGGTGATGCGGTCCAGCGCGTCACCGCTGACCAAGCTGCGGCGGATCTTGAAGCTGTACACCCCGGCCGGCCGGGCGACGTCCTGGTCCCTGTGGATCGACGGCTGGGCGGAGTCGCTGCGCACCCCGGAGCTGGAGAAGGTCTCCCGCCGGCTCGACCTGCGCTGGCGGGAGGACCTGGCCAGCGTGATCTCCGACGGGGTCGCCGACGGCACCTTCGAGTGCGCCGACCCGGCCGGCGCCGCGTGGCGGATCAGCGCGGTGATGGACGGGCTGGCGGTGCAGTTCGCGGTGCACGACCGGGTGATCTCCCGCCGGCAGTTCACCGACTGGATCCGCCTGGTGGCCGCCCGCGAGCTGGGGCTGGCTCCGCAACAGCTCGACTGACCGCCGCCCACCGCGACACCCGACCGGCCACACCAGCGCCGAAGCCGGCAAAACTACTCATTCCCCCCGGGTCAGCCGGAACAATCGGCGGCATGGACCTGCTGGAGACGTACCGCCGAAGCCTGGCCGAGTTCATCGACCGGGTGGAGCAGGTCGGGCCCGGGCAGTGGTCGGACCCGACCCCCTGCCCCGGGTGGGACGTCCGGGCGCTGGTCAACCACGTGGTGAGCGAGGACCGCTGGAGCGTCGCGCTGCTCGCCGGCCGGACGATCGAGGAGGTCGGCGACCGCTACGACGGCGACCAGCTCGGCCAGGAGCCGGCGGGTGCGGCGCGGGAGGCGGCGGCCCAGGCGGAACTGGCCTTCACCCGTCCGACGGCGCTGGAGGGCACCGTGCAGCTCTCCAGCGGCGAGACCCCGGCCGACGAGTACCTGCACCAGCTCATCGCCGAGCACCTGATCCACGGGTGGGACCTGGCGGTGGCGATCGGCGCGGAACCGCGGTTGGACGCCGACGCGGTCGCCGAGTGCGCCCGGTGGTTCGCCGAACGGAACGCCGACTACCAGCGCGGCGGGCTGGTCCGGCCGGGGACCGACGTGCCGGCCGACGCCGACGAGCAGGACCGCCTCGTCGCCGCCTTCGGCCGCGACCCCGACTGGGCGCCGTAGCGGAACGCCGCACACCGGGCGCCCTCGGGCCGTACCCGGACGGGCGCCGACCGGACGCCGGGAAGAGGCGGCCGGTCGGCGCGGCCGTCAGCCGGCGTACGACTCGGGGGTGGCCGCGGGGCGGCGGCGCTGGCGCTCCAGCAGCCGGCGCCGGGCCGGCGGGTGGATGTTGGCCCGCTCCAGGTCGCCGCCGTAGTGGGCGATCACCCGGTGGTCCATCACCCGCCGCCAGAGCGGTGGCACCAGCGCGGCGACGACCATGCTGGCGTAGCCGGCGGGCAGCTGCGGCGAGGCGTCGAAGCTGCGCAGCGTCTGGTAGCGGCGCAGCGGGTTGGCGTGGTGGTCGCTGTGCCGCTGGAGCTGGAAGAGGAAGACGTTGGTGACCGTGCGGTCGCTGTTCCAGCTGTGCCGGGGGTCGACCTTCTCGTAGCGGCCGGCCGGAGTACGCCGCCGGGCCAGCCCGTAGTGCTCCAGGTAGTTGACCGCCTCCAGCAGGGAGAACCCGACCACCGCCTGGAGCAGCAGGAACGGCAGCACCACCGGGCCGAACGCGACGACCAGCGCGGCGCTGAGCGCCACGGTCATCGCCCAGGCGTTGAGGATGTCGTTGCGCCAGGTCCACGGGCTGCGGCCCCGGATGCGGAACCGGCCAGTCTCCAGCCGCCAGGCCGAGCGCAGGCTGCCCCAGACGGTACGCGGCCAGAACGCCCAGAAGCTCTCGCCGAGCCGGGAGCTGGCCGGATCCTCGGGGGTGGCGACCCGGGTGTGGTGACCCCGGTTGTGCTCCACGTAGAAGTGCCCGTAGCCGGTCGGGGCGAGCGCCACCTTGGACAGCCAGCGCTCCGCCGTCTCCCGCTTGTGACCCAGCTCGTGGGCGGTGTTGATGGCGATGCCGTTGACCACCCCGACGGTGGCGACCAGCCCGGCTGCGCCGAGCGGGGACAGGTCGCCGCCGGCCCACACGGCGCAGCAGAGCACCAGGGCGGCGTACTGCGCGGGCAGGTAGAGGTAGGTCAGCCAGCGGTAGTAGCCGTCGGCCGACAGGCGGGGCACCGCCTCGTCCGGCGGGTTGCGCCGGTCGTCGCCGATCAGCAGGTCGACCACCGGGATCAGCCCGAAGACGAAGGCGGGGGTGAGCCACCAGGCCCACCCGCCGCCGGTGGCCCGCCAGACGGCCCACCCGAGGAAGGGCAGCGCCGGGACGAGCAGCGCCAGCGGCCAGAGCGGCTTGCGCGTGTCGCGCCAGGGGGCGGGGGTGACGGTCGCTGCGGGGTCGACGGCCATGGCGGACCTCCGATCTGTCGCGGTCTCCCCCGACTGTGGCAGCCGTCACGCCGTTTTACAAGTGCTCCGGATTTGTAAAGTTGAATCATCTCGATCCGTCACCCTCGCGGCGCCTTGAGGGGCCGCGCCCCTTGTTCGCGTCAGACCGGGCTGGTATTCACAGATGCGCATGCGTCACCGCGCTGCACCGGGCCGGCGGAACGCCGGCCACCCCGCTCCCACGAGGAGGTCCCGTGCCACACCCGGAGTGGACACCCTGGATGAGCCGGCGTCGACGCCGGCTCTTCCCCGTCCTGGCGGCGACCGCACTGGTCACCGCGCTGCTCCCCGCCGGCCCCGCCGCCGCCGCACCCACCGGCGGCGCCTCCGCCGAGCGGCGCTCCGGCACGTTCGCCGAGGGGCACGAACACGCCGACGTCGACAACCGGGCAGGCACCGTCACGCCCGACGCCCGGCAACGCGGGCTGGCCCGCAGGGCCGACGAGGACGTCCGGTGGAACCGGCTCGGCACCCCGCCCGCGCTCGGCCCCGGCCGGGCGCCGCTCGCCACCGGCCTGCCCACCGACCCGGAGGCCGCCGCCCGCGCGTACCTCACCGGACAGCGGAACCTCTTCGGCCTCGACGCCGCCGCCGTCCGCGCGATGGACCGGCTGCTGGTCCGGCCGATCGGCGACGGCGCCGTGGTCACCCTGCGGCAGCGCTTCGGCGACCTGCCCGCCGGGCACGACGGCCTGGTCACCGTCGCGGTCACCGCCGGCACGGTCGTCGCGGTCAGCTCCTCGCTCTCCCGGGACACCGCCGCGCCCGCGCCGGCCACCCTCACCGAGGAGCAGGCGTACGCGGCGGCGCTCGCCGACGCCGATCTGGACGCCGGCGCGGTCCGCAGCCACAGTGTCCGGTCGGTCGCCGTGCCCACCCCGCTGGACGGGCCCCGGGCGGCGTACGAGGTGACCCTGATCGGCGCGGACACCGACCACCCGGAGGCGTTCACCACGTACGTCGACGGGATCACCGGCCAGGTGCTGGTCCGCGAGGACCTCGTCGACTTCGACTCCGACAACCCGAGCTGGGCGGTCTTCCCGGCCACCCCGCCCAGCGACCTGGCGCCCGGGCAGGACCCCCGGGTGCGCTGGTGCGGCGACCCGTCACCGGGCTGCGCGGCGGCCTTCCGCGACCCGGCCACCGGCCAGCCGTGGGACGTCGACGCGGCCACCGGCACGCCGACGTACACCTCGCGCGGCAACTCGGCCAACACGGTGCTCTCCTGGGGCGCCGGCACCCCGGTCGTCCCGGCCACCCCGAGCCCGGAGCGCCGCTACGACTACCCGTTCACCGACCAGTGGCACCAGGCCCGCTGCAACCCGGAGGTGTTCACCTCGGCGCGGCGCAACGACGCCGACGCGGCGATCGGCAACCTCTTCGCCATGCACAACCGGATGCACGACTGGGCCTGGCACCTCGGCTTCACCGAGGCGAGCTGGAACCTCCAGGCGGTCAACCTGACCCCGAGCGGGCTCGGCGGCGACGCCGAGCAGGGCCGCGCCCAGCAGGGCGCGCTGAGCGGCAACCGGAACAACGCCAACCAGAACAGCCCGCGCGACGGGCTGCCGCCGACCACCAACATGTACCTGTGGCAGCCGCAGGCCGGCGGGCCGTACCCGCCCTGCGTGGACGGCGACTACGACATGACGGTGATCGGGCACGAGTACACCCACGCCATCACCAACCGGATGATCGCCGGCCCGGACAGCGGCATCGGCGGCCACCAGGGCGGGTCGATGGGCGAGTCGTGGAGCGACCTGCTGGCCGCGGAGTACCTGTTCCAGCACAACCTGCGCGCCCCCGGTGAGACGCCCTTCGTCACCGGCGGGTACGTCACCGGCAACCTGGTCAGCGGCATCCGCAACCACGACTTCAGCCGCAGCCCGCTGAACTACTCCGACGTCGGCTACAACACCGCCGGTCCCGCCGTGCACGCCGACGGCGAGATCTGGAGCGCCACCAACTTCCGGATCCGCTCCGCCCTGGTGCAGCGGTACGGCGTCGGCACGCCGCAGCGGCAGCTCGACTGCGCGCTGGGCAGGGTCGCGGTGGAGCAGTGCCCGGGCAACCGGCGCTGGTCGCAGCTGGTTTTCGACTCGTTCCTGCTCCAGGCGGCGAGCCAGGTGAGCATGCTGGACATGCGGGACAACATGCTCACCGCGGACCTGCTCCGCTTCGGCGGGGCCAACCAGGAACTGATCTGGGCCGAGTTCGCCCGTTCCGGGATGGGCCGGGACGCCGCCACCAACGGCGCCTCCGACACCGACCCCACGCCGAGCTTCGCCGCCCCGCAGGGCGGCAACGCGACGCTCACCCTGCGCCCCAAGGGCGACAGCGCCGACGCGCCGATCCGGGTGTACGTCGGGGCGTACGAGGCGCGGGCGGTCCCGGTGGCCGACACCGACCCGGCGACGGCGCTGCCCGACCGGATCGAACTGGTGCCGGGGACGTACCAGCTGCTCGCCGTCGCGCCCGGCTTCGGCCACCAGCGGCTCACCGTGGTCGCCGAGGCGGACGGGGAGGGCTACGTCGACCTGCGGATGAGCCGCAACCTCGCCTCGACGGCGTCCGGCGCCGTCATCACCGGCGACGGGGTCAACCTGGACCGGATCGCCGACGACACCGAGTCGACCAACTGGGCATCGCTGGACGGGGTGGCCGGCCGGCAGGTCACCGTGGCGCTGCCCGGCGACGCGCCGCAGGTGGTGAAGCGGGTGAACGTCAGCGCCATGCTGCGCCCGTCGATCACCGGCGACGTCGACACGGGCAGCCAGAACGCGCTCAGCGCGCTGCGCTCGTTCGCGGTGTCGGCCTGCAACGCGGCGACCACCGACTGCGCGGATCCGGCGAACTGGCGGCGGATCCACACCAGCGCGGCGGACGCGTTCCCGGGCGGGGCGTACCGGGCGTACGTGCGGGACCTCAACCTGCGCTCGTTCCCGGTGCCCACCACCCTCGCCACGAACCTGCGGCTGGAGGTACTGACCAGCCAGTGCACCGGCGGCCCGCACTACGCCGGCGAGCAGGACGACGACCCGGCCACCACCACCGACTGCGCGACGGCCAGCCCGGCGCGTACCCAGGTGCGGATCGCCGAGTTCCAGGCGTTCTCGAAGTGAGGCGTC
>NZ_JAMOKF010000269.1 GCF_023656545.1 Micromonospora phytophila
CGCCCCGGCGCAGCGCGGCCAGCCGGTCGGTGAGCGACTCGCCGGCGCCGAGCATCGCCCGCCCGCCGATCTGCCCGCTCGGCTTCGACTGCTCCGGCCGGGCCGCAGGCAGCGCCGGCACCGGCCGCTGCACCGGCACCACCGAGTAGGGGTCGGTCACCGAGTTGACCGCGGCCGCGTTGCTGGTCAGCGGGCCGGCGAGCAGTTCGCGCAGCATGGCGCGGGCGGTGTGCACGTCCAGCCGGCGGGCCGGGTCCTTCTCGAGCAGGCCCATCAGCACCCGGGTCAGCGGGCCGCTGCGCTGCGGTGGGGCGGGCGGGTCCTCGACCACCGAGTGCATGGTCTCGATCGGGTCGCCCTTGTCGAAGGGGGGTCGCCCCTCCACCGCCGTGTAGAGCGTCACGCCCAGCGAGAACAGGTCGCTCGGCGGCCCGAACTCCTGGCCCATCGCCCGTTCCGGCGAGATGAAGTGCGGCGAGCCGAGCACCATCCCCGGCGTGGTGAGCTGCACGTCGGTGGGCATCCGGGCCACCCCGAAGTCGGTCAGCACGCAGCGGCCGTCGGCGCAGATCAGCACGTTGGCCGGTTTGACGTCGCGGTGCAGCACGCCGATCGCGTGCGCCACCTCCAGGGCGCCGAGCAGGGCGATGCCGATCTTCGCGACCACCCGCTGCGCGACCGGCCCGTCCTCGATCACCATGTCGGCGAGGCTGCGGGCGTCGAGCAGCTCCATCACGATCCACGGCCGACCGCCCTCGGTGACCACGTCGTACACCTGGACCACGGCCGGGTGCTGGATCGCGGCGGCGGCGCGGGCCTCGCGCAGGGTGCGCTCGTACATGGCGTCGCGGTCGCTGGGGGCCAGCCCCGGGGGCAGGACGACCTCCTTGACGGCCACGTCGCGGCGCAGCAGCGTGTCTGTGGCGCGCCAGACCGTGCCCATGCCGCCGTTGCCCACCGCCGAACGCAGCGAGTAGCGACCACCGATGGTGGTGCCGGGGGTCGCGCGGCCGTTCGGAGGACTGACTGGTCCGCCGCTCCACGTCGGGATCTGAGTCACAGAAGAGCCACCGGGGGAAATCGAGGGGGGCTGGGACACAACCCCCCTATCTTGCTGGTTCCGACGCCCGATGCGAAAGCCGACGCGGCGGACGTTTACCGAACCGGACAGTACGTGCCCGCGTGTTCACCTCTTGTCGATCTTCGCCGACGGAGTGTGCGGTATCCCTCACCCGTCGATGCCTCCGTGCGTCCTACCATCCGGGGATGAACGAACGGCGGTCAAGCGAGTCCGGTTTCCCGATCAAGGGCGTCTACACGGCGGCCGACCTCCCCGAGGACCTGGACTCCCGGCTGGGCGGCCCGGGCGAGTTCCCGTACACCCGTGGGGTCTATCCCACGATGTACACGTCCCGCCCGTGGACCATGCGCCAGTACGCCGGCTTCGGCACCGCCACCGAGTCCAACGCGCGCTACCACCAGTTGTTGCGGGCCGGCACGATGGGCCTTTCGGTGGCCTTCGACCTGCCGACCCAGATGGGGTACGACTCCGACGACCCGATCGCCCACGGCGAGGTGGGCAAGGTCGGGGTGGCCATCGACTCCATCGAGGACATGCGGCTGCTCTTCGCCGGCATCCCGCTGGACAAGGTCTCCACCTCGATGACGATCAACGCGCCCGGCTCGGTGCTGCTCCTGCTCTATCAGCTCGTGGCCGAGGAGAACGGCGTCGCCGGCTCGGCCCTGAACGGCACCATCCAGAACGACATCCTCAAGGAGTACATCGCCCGGGGGACCTACATCTACCCGCCGAAGCCCTCGCTGCGGCTGGTCGCCGACACCTTCGCGTACTGCCGCAAGGAGGTGCCGAAGTGGAACACCATCTCCATCTCCGGCTACCACATGGCCGAGGCCGGGGCGACGCCCGCGCAGGAGATCGCGTTCACCCTGGCCAACGGCGTGGAGTACGTGCGGGCCGCGCTGGCGGCGGGGCTGGCGGTGGACGATTTCGCGCCCCGGCTGTCGTTCTTCTTCGTCGCCCGGACCACCGTGCTGGAGGAGGTCGCGAAGTTCCGCGCCGCCCGGCGGATCTGGGCCCGGCTGATGCGCGACGACTTCGGCGCCAAGGACCCGAAGTCGATGATGCTGCGGTTCCACACCCAGACCGCCGGTGTGCAGCTCACCGCCCAGCAGCCCGAGGTCAACCTGGTCCGGGTCGCGGTGCAGGGGCTGGGCGCGGTGCTCGGCGGCACCCAGTCGTTGCACACCAACAGCTTTGACGAGGCGATCGCGCTGCCCACGGAGAAGGCCGCCCGGCTGGCGCTGCGCACCCAGCAGGTGCTGGCGTACGAGACGGACCTGACCGCCACCGTCGACCCGTTCGCCGGCTCGTACGTGGTGGAGGCGATGACGGCCGAGATCGAGGCGGCGGCGAACGAGCTGATGGACCGGGTCTTCGACCACGGTTCGGCGGTGGACGCGATCGAGGCCGGCTTCCAGAAGCGCGAGATCGAGCAGTCCGCGTACCGGATCGCGCAGGAGATCGACTCGGGTGAGCGGGTGGTGGTGGGGCTCAACCGGTTCGCGGTCGACGAGGAGGAGCCGTACGAGCCGCTGCGGGTCGACCCGACGATCGAGGCGGCGCAGGCGGACCGCCTGGGCGTGCTGCGGCGCTCGCGGGACGCCGGCGCGGTCGAGCGCGCCCTGGCCGAGCTGCGCGCCGCCGCCGAGGGTACGGAGAACGTGCTCTACCCGATGAAGGAGGCGTTGCGGGCCCGCGCCACGGTCGGCGAGGTCTGCGGCACGCTGCGCCAGGTCTGGGGGCTCTACCGCCCGACCGACCGGTTCTGAGGCGATCCGCCCTACTCTGCACCATTCCGTCCGGGTCTGTACAGATCCGCCCGGCTCTGCAACGGTCCGTCCGACGGCCACCCGTGCGCGCCCGCCCGGCGCGGCGGGTGGCCGCCGGCCGTTGCGCCGGGGCCGGGTCGGCCCGGCCGGACGTTTCCGCTGGTCGCGGGGCATTCCCGGGGAGCGCTACAGTCGGATTCAGGTCCGGCCGCCGATCGGCGGCGCGGGCGAGGGGGCAGGTCCGGCGGTGCTGCCGGAGGGCCCCCGGGTGCCCCGGGGCGGCGTGGCCCACCGGTCGCGGCGTGTGCCGGAGAGGTTTGCGGGTAAGCCGACCGGGTGACTCCGGACGCACACGGTGTGCGGTCGGTGGGTGCCTGAGCGTGTGATCGTCTCTGGAGCCTCGTTGCCGAGAGTGGTCGGGTAATTGTCGGAGTGTTAGTTCATCGGACCGACTAATGCGACAATTCGGAACGACGGCCCTGAGATCGGCGTGGATTTCATGACCGCCGAATCGTTACGCGGCGTAGGAGGTGTGGGGCGTATGACGGCGTTCGATCGCGATCTACCTGCTGTCCCACAGATCTGCGACCGCTCTCAGCAGGGCATACGTGACGCTGCGCGGTCCGATCACTACCGTAACGAGGTTGCGCAGCGTCACCGCCGGAGGTCTAGGCTGTCTGCTGTTCCCGATGATCCATCCATCTCTAGTGATCGAGAATTCGACGTGACGAGTGCGTTGACGCTGCCGACCAGCAGCCAGCTGGCGTCGTCCTGGCCGGAGCCGCCGCCCGGGTCTCAACCCCTGCCCTTCGAGCTGGACCACCTGCTCGCCCTCCGGGTACCCGGGCTGATCGCCACCCGTCGTCACCTCCACTCCCACCCGGAACTCTCCGGCGAGGAGTTCGAGACGGCCGCCCTGATCGCCCGGGAACTCTCCCTGGCCGGGCTGAGCCCTCGGATGCTCCCCAAGGGCAACGGGGTCATCTGCGACATCGACGGCCGCCCGGACGGCCCGGTGATCGCGCTCCGTGCCGACATCGACGCCCTGCCGCTGACCGACTCGAAGGACGTGCCCTACCGCTCCACCGTGGACGGCGTCTGCCACGCCTGCGGCCACGACGTGCACACCACCGTCATGCTCGGCGTCGGCATGCTGCTGGCCCAGCTCGCCGACCTCGGCGAGCTGCCCGGCCGGGTCCGGCTGATCTTCCAGCCGGCCGAGGAGATCCTGCCCTGCGGCTCGCTGGAGGTCATCGAGGCTGGCGGCCTGGACGACGTGGTGCAGATCTTCGCGCTGCACTGCGACCCGAATCAGCCGGTCGGGAAGGTCGGCCTGCGGGTCGGGCCGATCACCGCCGCCGCCGACAACGTCACCGTCCGGCTCACCGGCCCTGGCGGGCACACCGCCCGCCCGCACCTGACCGTCGACCTGGTCGACGCCCTGGGTCGGCTGATCACCGAGGTGCCGGCCCTGGTCAGCCGCCGGGTGCCGGCCAACAGCGGGTTGCTGCTGGTGTTCGGCCACGCCTCGGCCGGCACCCGGTACAACGTCATTCCCTCCGAGGCGTGCGCCTCCGGCACCCTGCGGGTGATGGACCGCGACACCTGGGAGCTGGCTCCCAAGATCGTGGCTCAGGTGGTCCGCGACGTCATCGCGCCGACCGGGGCGACGGTCGACCTGGAATACCTGCGCGGCCGGCCGCCGGTCTGCAACGACTCCCGGGCCATCCAGATCCTGACCGCCGCCACCGCCGCCGCGCTCGGCCCGGAGGGCGTCGCCGAGACTCCGCAGAGCATGGGCGGCGAGGACTTCTCCTGGTACCTGGAGTACGTCCCCGGCGCGCTGGCCCGGCTCGGCGTCGGCCGCTCCGGCCCGAACGTGGACCTGCACCGGGCCTCGTTCGACGTGGACGAGCGGGCCATCGGAGTCGGCGTACGCCTCATGGTGCAGACCGCGCTGCGGGCACTGGCGGCGGTGCGGTAGGCGGCAACGGCGTCGCCGGCGCGACCGGCGGCGGGCCGCTCCGCCGCCGCCGGCGACGCAGCGCCACGAACAGCACCCCCAGCGGAACGCCGAACGCCACCAGCCACGGCAGGACCGCGCCCAGCACGGTGAGCAGGATGACCATCGAGGCCAGGAAGACCTTCCAGCCGGCCTCCAGCCCGGCCAGGAAGCCGATCTCGGTCTCCTCGTCGGCCGTGCTGACGTCCGGCCCGACCAGCGACACGGTGATGGTGGAAAGCGCGGTGAGGTCGGCGAGGCGCCGCTTCTTCGCCTCCAGCGAGGCCAGGTCGGCCTCCCGCCGGCTCAGCTCGTTCTCCAGCGACACCAGGTCGGTGATCGAGGTGGCCCGGGCCAGCAACCGTCGGGCGCTCTCCACCCGGGCGCGCTGCGTGGTGATCCGCGCGTCCAGGTCGACCACCTGCTCGGTGACGTCCTCGGTGCGGATCTCCCGCTGCTGCTGACGGCCCAGCTTCGCCAACTCGTCGACGACCCCGGTGAACTTCGCCGCCGGCACCCGCAGCTCCAGCTCCGCCACCGCGTCGGCGTCGGCGCTGCGCCGCTGGTCACCGCCGACGAAGCCGCCGGCCGCGGTGACCGTCGCGACAGCGCTCCGCGCGGCGGCGTCCACATCGTCCACCTGCACCCGCATGGTGCCGTTGTAGATGATCGCCCGCTGGTCGATCCGCAGGTCCGGCGCGCCAGCGCCGGCCTGTTCCGGGGCACCCGCGCCACCGGCGTCCCGGTCCGCGGCCGGTCCGCCGCCCACCGGGGCCTCCGGCGCGCCCGCCGAGTCGTTGCTCGTGCCGGAGTCGCCGCCTCCGCCGCTGCCGCAGCCGGCGAGCGCCAGCAGCGCGACCAGTGCCATCGCCGCCAGCGGTACGCCTCGACGACGCATTCCAGGTCCGTCCATCCCCGCTCCCCTCGTCCTCGCCCCGGGTGGGGCGATACGTCAGACGCGACGCGTCGGCACGCCGGTTCCGGCAGACTGCGCTCAGGACGTCACGATTCGATAATCGAGGAGTCACGATGCAGCTCACCAAGCACGCCCACTCCTGCCTCCGGGTGGAGCACGACGGGGGAGTGCTGGTCATCGACCCGGGCGTGTTCACCGACCCGGCAGCTCTGGACGGTGCGGACGCCGTGCTGGTCACCCACGAGCATCCCGACCACGTGAACGTCGAGGCGCTCACCCGGCAGCTCGACCGGCGGCCGATCCCGGTGCACGGGCCGGCCTCGCTCGCCGCCGCCCTGGGTGACGCGGCCGAGGCGCTCGACCCGATCCAACCCGGACAGTCCTTCACCGCCGCCGGGGTGCCGGTACGCGCCTACGGCGGGCGGCACGCGGTGATCCACCCGGACATCCCGGTGGTCGACAACCTGGGGTACCTGGTCGACGACCGGGTCTACCACCCCGGCGACTCCCTGGTCGTCCCCACCGACGTGCGGATCGACACGCTCTTCGCGCCGATCCACGCGCCCTGGTCGAAGTTCTCCGAGGTGCTCGACTTCATCCGCGAGGTCGCGCCGCGGCGGGCCTTCGCGCTGCACGACGGGCTGCTCAACGCCAACGGCTTCGCCGTGCTCGACCGGCAGTACACGGCGCTGTCCAATTGCGAGTACCGGCGGTTGGAGCCGGGCACCCGGATCGCCGCCTGACGCCATGCCCGGCCCGCCCCGAGAGCTGGAGCAGCGGCTCTACACCACGTCACCGGACCGGTTCGTCGCGCTCCGCGACGAGGCGGTCGCCGAGGCCCGCCGCGCCGGCGACCCGAAGGCCGCCCGGGAGATCGCGAAGCTGCGCCGCCCCACGGTGGCCGCCTGGCTGGTCAACCTCCTCGCCATCCGCCGTCCCGAGCTGGTCGCCGACCTGGTCCAGCTCGCCGAGGCACTGCGCGCCGCCCAGCGCGAGCTGCGCGGGCCCCGGCTGCGGGAACTCTCCGCCCAGCGGCGGGCCGTGGTCGGCGCGCTCGTCGCCGAGGTACGCCGGCTGGCGGCGGCCGCCGAGGGAGCGCCGCCGGGCGGGAAGCTGCCGCTGGCCGAGGTGGAGGCGACCCTCAACGCGGCGCTCTCCGACACGGAGGTGGCCGAGCAGGTCCGCTCCGGCCGGCTGCTCCGGGCCGCCAGCTACGCCGGGTTCGGCGAGGTCCCCCGACCGCAGCTGCGCCTGGTCACCGGCGGTGAGCCGGAACCGGAGCGGACGGAGCCGGAACGCCGGCGGGAGGACCGCACGGCGTTTCGCGCCGAGCAGGCGGAACGGGCCGCCCGGGCGGAGCGGGAACGTCGGCGGCGGGCGCTGGAGAAGGAGCTGGCGAGGGCGCGTACCGACCAGGAGCGGGCCGAGGCGGAGCTGGCCGGCGCGACGGCGGCCGAGCGCGACGGCGCCGCCGCCCTCGACGCGATCGAGGCGGAGCTGGCCGAGCTGGAACGGCGGCGGGCCGTCGCCGAGCAGGAGCTGAGCCGGTCCAAGCTGGCCCGTCGCGGCGCGGAGCGGACCGTCACCGCCGCCCGCCGGCGCACCGGCGAGGTGGAGGCGGCGGTGGAGGCGCTCGACGCCGAAGAGGGGGATGACGCCCGGGGCGGCGGCGCGGCAGACTGATCGGCGATGAGCGCACGGGGCGGGCAGGGAGCAGGCGGATGACGCCGGAGCAGGTCGCCACGGCCACCAAGCCGATCGTCCTGGAACTCGGCGACGCGTTCACCCGGTGCCCCACCACGCTGCGCCGGGCCCGGCTGCTGGGCATCTCCGGTTGGGCCTACTACGTCACCGGCCGAGCGGGTGCGCTCGGTGCCGTCCGCGCCGAGACGGTGGCCGCCGCCCTCGGCTTCATCGCCCCCGACGCGGTCGCCGAC
>NZ_JAMOKF010000270.1 GCF_023656545.1 Micromonospora phytophila
GTCCGCGCCGGACGAGTTCTGCTACGACCCCACCGACCCGACCCCCTCCCTCGGCGGGCCGCTGCTGGTGGCCCAGCGGGCCGGGCCGGTCGACAACCGCCCGGTCGAGGCCCGCGCGGACGTGCTGACCTTCACCGGGCCCCCGCTGGACGCGGCGGTCGAGCTGATCGGCCCGGTACGCGCCGAGATCCACGTGCGCAGCGAGTTGTCCCACCTGGACGTCTTCGTGCGACTGTGCGACGTGGACCGGCGCGGCCGGTCCTGGAACGTCTGCGACGGGCTGGTGCGGGTGGCCCCCGGCCGGTTCCCGACCGACCGGGCCGGAGTCGTCCGCGTGCCCGTGGAGCTCTGGCCCACGGCGCACCGGTTCGCGCCCGGGCACCGGCTTCGCGTCCAGGTCTCCGGCGGCGCCCACCCCCGGTACGCGCGCAACCCCGGCACCGGCGAGCCCCTGGGCACCGCCGTGACCCTGCGTGCCGGTCGACGGGAGATCCTGCACGACCCGGAGCACCCCTCCGCCGTGCTGCTGCCGATCGTCCATGTCGGCCCGCAGCTTTCTGCCAGCTGAAAAAACTGCCCTGAGCTGGGCGTTCATCTATCTCCGGGGCTATCGTTGGGCCAACGCCCGGCGCTGTGCACCACTCGGCCGGGCTCGCTCGCGCAGCCCTCGCACCGCGTACGCGGTGTCACCGTCGTGCCCGGCCCCCGACCATCGGCAAGGGGGATCCATGACGCGGGCACCAGAAAATCTGTTGGCCGTCCGTCGCCTGCTGCTCGACCACCTGAACCTCGACCCCGACACCGTCCGCAGCCAGGACCTCGAACCCGGCGAGGTGGGCATCGTCGGCGATGCCGCACACCGGGGCGGCTACCACTGCGGCTCCGACCGGGTGGTGACGAACGACTACTCGGTCGTCGAGTCCACCCGGGACTCCTCCGGCCTCACCCTCGACGCGGCGGGGCTCGACGTCGGGCCCTTCGAGGTCCGCTCCGGCGGCGGCACGCACAACCTGCGAACCTTCTCCGTCTGGTGCGTGGCGCAGTGCGTCGCTGCCGCGGCGGACACCCGCGACATCCGGGAAATCATCTACTCACCCGACGGTGCCGTCGTGCGGCGGTGGGATCGGCTCGGCCGGCGCAGCACCGGCGACGAGTCCCACCTGTGGCACACCCACTTCAGCTTCTTCCGCGACTCGATCAAGGCGAACCGTGACCAGACCCCACTGTTCCGCCGCTACCTGACCACCATCGGACTTCTGGAGGACGAGATGAGCGCCAAGGCCGAGACCCAGATCGACAGCATCTTCGCCGGGATGTTCTACGGCGGCAACAGCATGGGGCGCAGCGTCGACCCCGACGGTTCCGGCTCCGCGGTGGCGAGCAACAGCCTGGTGGCCAAGCTGGACTACCTGATGCTGCGGCTGGACGCGCTGGGCGCGCAACTGACCGCCCTGTCCAACCGGGACTTCACCGACGAGCAGGCGATCGTCGCCGGGGTGCTCGCCGTGCTCACGCCCGAGAAGATCGCCGCGGCGGTCCCGCCGACCGTCGCCAAGCAGGTCGCCGACGAAATGGCCCGCCGGATGGTCGCCTGACCGTCTTCCGCCGCCGCGGCGGGCCCGCGCCGCGCCGGACCGAACTCCGCAACACCTGTTCCGCAATGACTGTTGCGAAACAGGTGTTGCGGATGGCAGAGTGGCGGTATGCCGAAGCCCGACGTGCGTCACGTCACCGATTCCCGCGTGCTGGCCGCGCTGTCGCACCCGCTGCGCCGCCGCCTGATGGACGTGCTCAAGGTGCACGGCCCCTCGACCGTCGGCCTGCTCGCCGAACGCACCGACCAGGCGCCGGCCAACGTCAGCCACCACCTCAAGGTGCTGGCGGCCGCCGAGCTGGTCACCGAGGCGCCCGAGCTGGCCCGGGACCGCCGGGAACGGTGGTGGCGCCTGGTCAGCCGCAGCGTGCGCTGGTCGCACACCGACTTCGACGACGACCCCGCCGCCCGGGCGGTCGCCGACGCCGCCACCTCGCTCAACCTGGACCGGCACGTCGCCCTCGCCCGCACCTGGCACGCCGCCGACGACGCCACGCACGCCGCGTGGGGTGAGGGGCCGTTCTCCATCGACCGGTGGCTGCACCTGACCCCCGAGGAACTCGCCGAGTTGGGGCGCGAGCTGGTCGACCTGATGGCCCGTTGGAGTGACCGGGAGGTGCCCGACGACGGGCGACGGCGCGAACCGGTCTTCCTGTTCGCCCACGGCATCCCGGCCCGGCCGTGACGCCGACCGCCGGCAGCACCCCGACCGCCGAGGCCGCGCCGCGTACCCCCGCCGACGTCTCAACCACGTCGCCGGCCGCGGTGGCCGCGCGAGGCCCGTCGGGCGCGGGGACGACCCCGACGGTACGCCCGCAGCGCGCGGGACTGCTGCGGCACCGGGACTTCCGGCTGCTCTGGGCCGGGCAGACGGCCAGCGCCGTCGGCAGCAACGTCACCGCCGTGGCGCTGCCCCTGGTGGCGGTGACCGTGCTCGACGCGGGCACCTTCGTGGTCGCGGTGCTCACCGCGGCGGCCTGGCTGCCCTGGCTGCTGGTCGGCCTGCCGGCGGGAGCCTGGGTGGACCGGCTGCCGCGCCGGCCCGTGATGATCGGCTGTGACCTGGTCTCCGCGCTGCTGTTTCTCAGCGTCCCGCTCGCCGCCGTACTCGGCGCGCTCACCATCGGGCAGTTGCTGGCGGTGGCGCTCGGCGCCGGCCTGGCCCGGGTCTTCTTCGAGACGGCCGACCAGGTCTACCTGCCCGTGCTGCTGCGACCCGAGCAGGTGCCGGAGGGCAACGCGAAGCTTCAGGCCACCCAGACGGCGAGCTACGTGCTGGGGCCGGGCATCGCCGGCGTGGTCGCACAGGCCGCCGGCGCGGTCACCGCGCTGCTGCTCGACGCGCTGAGCTTCCTGTTCTCCGCGATCTGCCTGCTGCGCATCCGCACGGTCGAGGAGCGTCCCGGGCGTGGCGACCCGGGCCGGAAGCTGCGACGGGAGATCGGGGAGGGGATCCGGTTCGTCGCCCGCGACCCGTACCTGCGGGTGCTCACCGTCTTCGGGGCGGCCAGCAACATCGGGTTGGTCGGCTACCAGGCCGTCCTGGTGGTCTTCCTGATCCGGGAGGCGCGCCTCGCGCCCGCGGCGGTCGGCGTGCTGGTCGCGGTGATGAGCCTCGGCGGCATCGTCGGCGCGATGCTGGCCACCACGATCGGCCGCCGGTGCGGCACCGCCCGGGGCATGCTGCTGGCGGCGCTGTTCACCGGGCCGCCGGCGCTGCTGATCCCGCTGGCCGGCTCCGGCGGGCGCCTGGTCTGGCCGGCGCTCGGCGGGGTGCTGGTCAGCCTCGGGGTGGCCGTCGGCAACGTCCTCAAGGGCAGCTTCCGACAGACCTACACCCCGCACCACCTGCTGGGTCGGGTGACCGTGAGCATGCAGATGCTCAACTACGGCAGCATCCCGCTGGCCGCGGTGCTGGCCGGGACGGTCGGCGCCGCCTACGGCACCGGCACCGCGGTCGCGGTGATGACCGGGTGGCTGGCGCTCAGCCCGGTGATCCTGCTGATCGGGCCGCTGCGGGGCAGGCGGAACCTGCCCACCGCGGCGGACCTACCGTGAATGCGCTGCGGCGGCGGCCGGACACCGGCCGCCGCCACCGGCACGGAGCTACATCGGGCGGACGTTGTCCGCCTGCGGACCCTTCTGACCCTGGGTCACCTCGAACTCGACCTTCTGGCCCTCGTTCAGCTCCCGGTAACCGCTACTCGCGATGGCCGAGTAGTGGACGAACACGTCCGGACCTCCGCCGTCCTGCTCGATGAAGCCGAAGCCCTTTTCCGAGTTGAACCACTTAACCGTGCCGGTTGCCATGCATCTCTCCCTGTTCAAAGCGGGCGACCCCCGGCCCTCGACCGACAGCCCCCCTGTACCTCCCCGACAGTAACCAACCAAACCGCGATCCGCTGGCCGAAGTGCCGTAGGCGATGAGATGAAGTCTTGCAGCCGCCAACGCGAAAGCCGGGCGATCCCCGGTCCGCTGGGGCATGCTTGCCCCGATGAGAGGTGCCACAGCCGACGCGCTGACCGAGTTGGAGCGGGAAATCGACGCTCCCGGGGGCGGGCTGGACCGGCTCCGGCTGCGGCGCACCCCGTTCGTGCCCGAGGTGCGCCTGCACGTGGCCGAGGACGCCATCGTCTGGTGGGCCCGGATGGAGGCGCACGCCGGCCACGCGCTGCCGGCGCCCTACTGGGCGTCGGTCTGGGCCGGCGGTCAGGCCCTCGCCCGGCACCTGCTCGACCACCCCGAGCTGGCGGCCGGCCGCCGCGTGCTCGACCTGGCCTCCGGATCCGGCCTGGTGGCGATCGCCGCGGCGATGGCCGGCGCCGACCGGGTGGTCGCCAACGACATCGACCCGTACGCCGTCGCGGCGGTCACCGTCAACGCCCGGGCCAACCGGGTCGACGTCGAGGCCACCGGCGGCGACCTGCTCGACTCCGAGCCCGACAGGGTGGACCTGCTTGTGGCCGGGGACGTGCTCTACAACCGGCCGCTGGCGGCGCGGATGCTGCCGTTCCTGCGCAGGGTCGCCGCCACCGGCGCCGACGTGCTGGTCGGGGATCCCGGGCGGGGGCACCTGCCGCTCGACGGGCTGGCGGTGGTGGCCAGCTACCCGGTGCCGACCACCGAGCCCTTCGTCGACTCGCCCGTCCGCCGGGTGCAGGTGCTGCGCCCCGGTTGACCGCCCTCAGGGTCCACCCCGAGCCCGATACCAGGGGACGGTGGGGGATCGGACCCGATGCCCGCGGTAGTCCGCCGGCCATAGCGTACGAGGCATGGCGGATTGGCTGGCCCAGGTCGGAGAGCTCCCCACCACGGTGCTGATGGGGGTGCTCGGAGTGGTCATGCTCTTCGACGCCGTGCCGCTGCTCGGGGTGCTCGTCCCCGGCGACGTGGCGATCCTGGCCGCGGTGGGGGTGGGCAGCCCGACCACCGGCCTGGCCACCTTCACCGCAGTGGTGCTCGGCTGCCTCGCCGGCTGGTCGCTGAGCTTCCTCGCCGGGCGCCTCTACGGCGAACGGCTGCGCCACAGCCGGCTGGGCGACTGGATCGGCGAGACGCGCTGGGCGGCGGCGGAGGGGATCCTGCGCCGCGGCGGCGGCCGGATGGTGCTGGTCGCACCCTTCCTGCCGGTGTTCAACGCCCTGCTGCCGCTGGCGGCGGGCGGGCTGCGGATGTCGTACCGGCGCTTCCTCGGCTGCGCGACGCTCGGCGCGGCGGCGTGGGCGGGCCTCTACCTGGTGCTGGGCACCGCCTCCCGCTCGCTGGCCGGGCTGCTGCCCGGGGAGTCCAGCCCGATGCTGGTCACCATGGCGGTCGGTCTGCTGCTGGCCGGCGCGGTGCTGATCGGGACGCGGCGGCGGCTGCGCGCGGTCACCGGTTGACGCGCTCGCGCGGGCCGCCGTGCCCGGCTCCGGGCGCTCAGGCCTGATCCCCCCGCCGGGCACGGCAGCCCGCAACCCCGGTGGTCCGTCGGTCGGTGACGCCCGTCGCCGTCCGGTAGGTGGATCCCGGGTCTTCTACCAGCCGCGGGCGCGCCACTGGGGCAGCGACGGGCGCTCCGCGCCGAGCGTGCTGTCGCTGCCGTGGCCCGGGTAGAACCAGGTCTCGTCCGGCAGCCGGTCGAAGAGCTTGTGCTCGACGTCGTCGATCAGCGCGGCGAAGCGGTCCGGGTCCTTGTCCGTGTTCCCCACGCCACCGGGGAAGAGGCTGTCCCCGGTGAACAGGTGCGGCGTCCCGGCCGGGTCGCGGTAGAGCAACGCGATCGAGCCCGGGGTGTGCCCGGTGAGGTGGATGACCTCCAGCGCGCAGTCACCCACCGGCACCGTGTCGCCGTCGGTGAGCGTCTCCGCCTCGATCGGCAGCCCCGCGGCGTCGTCGGCGTGCACCAGCGGGCGGGCGCCCGTCTTGGCCACCACCTCCTCCAGCGCCACCCAGTGGTCCATGTGCTGGTGCGTGGTGACCACGGTGGCCAGCGCGGCGTCGCCGACCAGGTCGAGCAGCCGGGGCGCCTCGTTCGCGGCGTCGATCAGCACCTGCTCGCCGGTGCCCCGGCAACGCAGCAGATAGGCGTTGTTGTCCATCGGGCCCACCGAGATCTTGGTGACGGTGAGCCGGTCGAGCTCGCGTACCGCCGGCGCACCGCCGGGGGTGACGTCTCCGCTGTAGGTCATGAGGTCGCCTATATCCATTCCGGTGGTTCTGGCAGCGTGCCGTCGGGGGTGACGGCCAGCACGGCGCCGGGGCTGCGGCCGATCAGCCAGGCGGCGAGTTCGGGGGCGGCGCCGGTGACCGTGGGCGCGGCGGCCCGGTCACCGAGCACCAACTCGTGCCGGGTGCCGTCGAAGCGCAGCACCATCGGCGGCACGTCGGGGCGGTCGGCGAGGTCGGCCGCCACCTCGTGCAGCAGCCGGTGGCCGAACGCCTCGGGCCAGTCGGCCGGCCGGTAGCCGGCCGCCAGGTCGAGGTGGTGCACCTCCACCTCACGCAGCCGGCCCCAGACGAGCACTGCGGCGACCTTCGGGCCCCGTGGCGTCTCGACGGTCGCCGACCACGCCTCGACCGGCATGGCTTCCACCGCCTCGGCGAACCGGTCGGCCGAGCGGCGCAGGTCGTCCAGGTGGGCGGCGGGCGGGCGCACCGCGTCGGCCTCGATGTCGGCGCTACGGGCCGCCGCGGAGGCGTACATCGGAACGGGCTCACCGGTGCGCGCCGCGGTGAGCAGGTTGACGAACCCGTCGGCGTTGCGGGCCAGGTGCGCCAGCACGTGCCCCCGGGTCCAGCCCGGCAGCAGCGATGCGGCGGCGGTGTCCGCACTGTCGAAGGTGGCCGCGGTCCGCAACAGGCGGGCCGTGGCCTCGTCCACCTCACCGGTCAACAGAAGCGGGTCCGTGGTCACGTGTCGACCCTAACCGTCGGACGGCCCCGCGTCCCCGGGGAAATCGCTTTCGGCGCGTCGTCGCACGCCCTACCGTCGGCCTCGAACGCGGCACCGGGACGTCGGGGGAGGTGGTGGTCATGCCGGTCGCAGCACGCCTTGCACCACCCGCACCGACACCGATGAGGATGCCATGAGGATCGATCTGACCGCCCTCGGCTGGGACGCCGACCGGGCGATTGACGCACGACGACGCACCGACCACCGCCCGGGCCGGGTGGCCCGCGTCGACCGGGGCGTCTGCACCGTGCTCTGCGCGGACGGCCCCGTCCGCGCCACGCTGGGCGGGGCGGTCCTGGCCGCCGCCGCCCCGGACCTGACCCGCCTGCCCTGCGCCGGGGACTGGGTGCTGCTGGCCACCTGGCCGGACCGCAACGTCACCGTGGAGGCGGTGCTGCCCCGGCGTACCGCGCTGGTCCGGCGGACCGCCGGCAAGGACGCCAGCGGCCAGGTGCTGGCCGCCAACCTGGACGCCGCCGCGGTGGTGGAGCCGGTTCACCCCGAGCCGGACATCGGCCGCATCGAACGGCTGCCCTCCCTCGCCCACGAGTCGGGCGCCCGCCCGCTGGTGGTGCTCACCAAGGCCGACCTGGCGGCCGACCCCGCCGCCGTCGCGCGCCAACTCGCCGCCGTGGCGCCCGGGGTGCCG
>NZ_JAMOKF010000271.1 GCF_023656545.1 Micromonospora phytophila
CGGACGCTACCCGGCGGACGCCGGGGCCGGCCCCGCCGGGACCGGCGGCCCGGCCGGCGCGGCGGTGGCCGCCTCGATCGCCCGGATGTGCCGGTAGGCGAACCAGAGCGGCGGGAAGGCGCCCACCGCGAAGGAGAGGTCGACCAGCGTCCAGAACCAGGGGATGTCCCGGATCGGGCCGCAGATCAGCGCCAGCGGCACGATCCCGGCGCAGGCGATCATGCCGAGCTGGACCACCCAGACGTTGCGCACCGGGTCGCGCAGCGGCCCCCAGAACGCCACCGCGAGCACCAGGTGGGCGAAGGCCAGCCAGTCGGTGCCGTAGAGCATGAAGGGATAGCGGTCGCCGGTCTCCACCAGTCCGATGTGGACCCGCTCGACCCAGCCGACCAGGGCCGGGAGGTCGTCGGCGAGCGGATCGAGCGCCCGGAGCAGCCAGCGCACCTCGATCTCCAGCGGGAACGCGGTCACCCCGCTGAGGAAGAGACCCACCACTACGGTCCACAACCACCGGCGGATCCGGCGCAGGCGTTCCTCGGTATCCATACCGGCAGCGTAACGACGATCTTCATCGCGGCCGGTCCCGAAAGCGTCGCACCCTCCCGCGAAGATCATGGCCTCGCTCACACGGGCGCGGACCACGTGGTCGCCGCACCGGCTCTCCGGTCCGCCGCTCCCCGGCGCCGACGAACGCCGCCGGCCCCGGACAGTCGAGCGTGTCCGGGGCCGGCGGTCGCGGTCAGCGGGCCGCGAGGGGCTGGGTGGCCACGCTCACCGGGGCCGGCAACTGACCGGGCCCGTCGAGGTACGCGTGGATGGCGGCGGCCGCCGCGCGCCCCTCGGCGATCGCCCAGACGATCAGCGAGGCGCCCCGGTGCATGTCGCCGGCGACGAAGACGCCGTCGGCCGCGGTCTGCCAGTCCGGCCGGGCGTCGATCGCGCCGCGGGCGTTGCGGCCCACCCCGAGCTGGTCGAGCAGCGGTTGCTCCTCGGTGCCCTCGAAGCCGATCGCCAGCAGCACCAGGTCGGCCGGCAGCTCCCGCTCCGAGCCGGGCAGCGCGGTGACGATCCGCCGCCCGTCCCGCTTCTCCACCGTCACCTCGGCGATCCGGACCGCCCGCACCTGGCCGGTGCCGTCGTCGACGAACTCCTGCACCGCGACGGCGAAGACCCGGTCGCCGCCCTCCTCGTGCGCCGGGTAGTTGCGCAGGACCCACGGCCAGGTCGGCCACGGGTCCCGGGCCTCGTCCCGGGCCTGCGGCGGCTCCGGGTAGAGGTCGAGCTGGTGTACGCCGGCCGCGCCCTGCCGGTGCGCCACCCCGAGGCAGTCCGCGGCGGTGTCGCCGCCGCCGATGATCACCACGTGCTTGCCGGCGGCGTCGATCGGCGTGCCGTCGGGCAGCACCGCCGTGCCCGGCGCCCCGCCGGCCGCCGCGGCCACCACCCGGTTGGCGGCGACCAGGTGGGTCATCGCCTGGTGCACGCCGCGCAGCTGCCGGCCCGGGGTCTCCGGGGTGTCCCGGCCCTGCAACGCGCCGCAGGCCAGCAGCACCGCGTCGTGCTCGGCGCGCAACTGCTCGGCGGTCACGTCGACCCCGACGTCCACCCCGGTGCGGAAGCGCACCCCCTCGGCGGCGAGCTGGGCCAGCCGCCGGTCGATGTGCTCCTTCTCCAGCTTGAAGTCCGGGATGCCGTAGCGGAGCAGGCCGCCGATCGCGTCGTCGCGCTCGTACACCGTCACGGCGTGACCGGCGCGGGCCAGCTGCTGCGCGGCGGCGAGGCCGGCGGGCCCGGAGCCGACCACGGCGACCGACCGCCCCGACGGCGCCGGCACCGGACGGGGCAGCAGCCCGCCCCGCGCGACGGCCGCGTTGGCGATCTCCACCTCGACCTGCTTGATGGTCACCGGCTCACCGCCGCCGATGCCCAACACGCAGGCCGCCTCGCAGGGCGCCGGGCAGAGCCGGCCGGTGAACTCGGGGAAGTTGTTGGTGGCGTGCAGCGACTCCACCGCCGCGTCCCAGTTGCCGGTGCGGACCAGGTCGTTCCAGTCCGGGATGCGGTTGCCGAGCGGGCAGCCGTCGTGGCAGAACGGGATGCCGCAGTCCATGCAGCGGGTGGCCTGCTCGCGGGTCAGCTCCTCGCCGGCCGGCGGGTAGACCTCCCGCCAGTCGCTGATCCGCACCGGCACCGGCCGGCGGGCCGGCATCCGCCGCGGGTAGCGCAGGAAACCATTCGGGTCAGGCACGAGCCACCTCCTGGGCGACCGCCCGCGAAGCGGGCGACACCGGCGCGGACGCGTCGGCCGGCGCGGACTGTCTGAGCGGTGCGGCCGGCGCCGCGAGGGCGGTCATCACCGCGTCGTCGACGTCGTGGCCGGCGGCTTCGGCGGCCCGCATGATCTCCATGACCCGGCGGTAGTCCCGAGGTACCACCGCGGTGAACTCCTCCACCGCCTCCGGCCAACGCTTCAGCAGCTCCTCGGCGACGGCCGAGTCGGTCTCGGCCAGGTGCCGCTGCACCAGCTCGTGCAGCACCGCCTGCTCCTCCTCGCGCAGCGGCGCCAGGTCGACCAGCTCGGCGTTGACCCGGCGCCGGTCCAACCGGTGCACGAACGCGGTGCCACCGGACATGCCCGCGGCGAAGTTGCGGCCGGTCGGGCCGAGCACCACCACGGTCCCGCCGGTCATGTACTCGCAGCCGTGGTCGCCGACGCCCTCGACGACGGCCACCGCGCCGGAGTTACGCACCGCGAAGCGCTCCCCCACCCGGCCGCGCAGGAAGACCTCACCGCCGGTGGCCCCGTACAGGATGGTGTTGCCGGCGATGATCTGGTCCTCGGCCCGCTCCCCCGGCGCGGCGTCGCCGTCGACGAAGGGGGCGGCGGAGTCCGGGCGGACGACGAGCCGCCCGCCGGAGAGGCCCTTGCCGACGTAGTCGTTGGCGTCGCCGTGCAGGCGCAGGGTGACCCCGCGCGGCAGGAACGCGCCGAACGACTGCCCGGCGGTGCCGCGCAGGTCGAACTCGATGGTGTCGGTGGGCAGGCCGGCCCCGCCGAAGCGGCGGGTGACCTCGCCGCCGAGCATCGCGCCGACGCTGCGGTGCTCGTTGCGCACCGCCACCTCCACCCGCACCGGGGCGCCGTCGCGCAGCGCCGGCTCGGCGAGGGCGATCAGCTCGTTGTCCAGCGCCAGTTCCAGGCCGTGGTCCTGGGCCCGGACGCCGCGGCGGGCGGTGCCCGCCGGCAGCTCCGGCAGGTGCAGCACGGGGGCCAGGTCGAGCCCGCCGGCCTTCCAGTGGTCGATCGCCGGGGTCACGTCGAGCAGCTCGGTCTGCCCGATCGCCTCCTCGATCGAGCGCAGGCCCAGCTCGGCCAGGTAGCCGCGGACCTCCTCGGCGAGGAAGAGGAAGAAGTTCTCCACGAACTCCGGCTTCCCGGTGAAGCGTTCCCGCAGCACCGGGTTCTGGGTGGCGATGCCCACCGGACAGGTGTCCAGGTGGCACACCCGCATCATCACGCAGCCCTCGACGATCAGCGGCGCGGTGGCGAAGCCGAACTCCTCGGCGCCCAGCAGCGCCGCGACCAGCACGTCGCGGCCGGTCTTGAGCTGGCCGTCGACCTGCACGGTGACCCGGTCGCGCAGCTTGTTGAGCAGCAGCGTCTGCTGCGCCTCGGCCAGCCCCAGCTCCCAGGGGGTGCCGGCGTGCTTGAGGGAGTTCAGCGGGGACGCGCCGGTGCCGCCGTCGTGGCCGGAGATCAGGATGACGTCGGCCTTGAGCTTGGCCACGCCCGCCGCCACCGTGCCGACCCCGACCTCGCTGACCAGCTTCACGTGCACCCGCGCGGACGGGTTGACGCACTTCAGGTCGTGCACGAGCTGGGCGAGGTCCTCGATGGAGTAGATGTCGTGGTGCGGCGGCGGGGAAATCAGGCCGACGCCGGGGGTGGCGTGCCGGGTCCGGGCGATCCACGGCCAGACCTTGTTGCCCGGCAGCTGCCCGCCCTCGCCCGGCTTCGCGCCCTGGGCCATCTTGATCTGCAGGTCGTCGGCGTTGACCAGGTATTCGCTGGTCACCCCGAACCGGCCGCTGGCGATCTGCTTGACCGCGGAGCGGCGGGCCGGGTCGTGCAGCCGCTCGACGTCCTCGCCGCCCTCGCCGGTGTTGGACTTGCCGCCCAGCCGGTTCATCGCGATGGCCAGGGTCTCGTGCGCCTCAGCCGAGATCGACCCGTACGACATGGCGCCGGTGGCGAAGCGCTTGACGATCTCGGTGGCCGGCTCGACCTCCTCGATCGGCACCGGCGGGCGCACCCCGGTGCGCAGCGTGAACAGCCCGCGCAGCGAACCGGTCCGGGCGGCCAGTTCGTCGACCTTCGCGGTGTACTGGCGGAAGACGTCGTACTGGCGGCTGCGGGTGGCGTGCTGGAGCAGGAAGACTGTCTCCGGGTTGAACAGGTGCAGCTCGCCCTCGCGGCGCCACTGGTACTCGCCGCCGACCTCCAGCCGGGCCGACGCCACGGCACCGCCGGGCGGCCAGGCCAGGGCGTGCCGGGCGGCGACCTCGGCGTGGATCTCGTTCAACCCGATGCCGCTGATCTTGGTCGGGGTGCCCCGGAAGTAGCGCTCGACCAGTCGGGTGTGCAGCCCGACGGCCTCGAAGACCTGCGCCCCGCAGTACGACGACACCGTCGAGATGCCCATCTTGGACATGATCTTCAGGACGCCCTTGCCGAGGGCCTTGACGTAGTTGCGCACTGCCCTCGCCGCCATCTCCGACGGCGGCTCGTCGGGCTTCGTCGGGGCGACTCCGGTCAGCACTCCGGTGGCGATCATGTCCTCGACCGACTCGAAGGCCAGGTAGGGGTTGACCGCCGCCGCGCCGTAGCCGATCAGCACCGCCGCGTGGTGCACCTCGCGGCAGTCGCCGGACTCGACGACCAGCGCCACCTGGGTGCGGGTCTGCTCCCGCACCAGGTGCTGGTGCACCGCGGCGGTGAGCAGCAGCGACGGGATCGGGGCGAGGTCGGCGTTCGAGTCACGGTCCGACAGCACCAGGATCCGGACGCCGTCCTCGATCGCCTCGGAGACGTGCCGGCAGATCTCGGTCAGCCGGGCCTTGATCCCGGCGCCGCCCTCGCGGATCCGGTAGAGCCCGGAGACCCGGACCGCCTTGAAGCCCGGCAGGTCACCGTCCTCGTCGATGGAGAGGATCTTGGCCAGCTCGTCGTTGTCGATCACCGGGTAGGGCAGCACGATCTGGCGGCAGCTCGCCGGACCCGGGTCCAGCAGGTTGCCCTCCGCGCCGATGGTCGACGCCAGGCTGGTCACCAACTCCTCCCGGATGGCGTCCAGCGGCGGGTTGGTGACCTGGGCGAAGAGCTGGTGGAAGTAGTCGTAGAGCAGTCGCGGCCGGGTGGACAGCGGCGCGATCGGGGTGTCGGTGCCCATCGAACCGATCGGCTCCGCGCCGCTGCGCGCCATCGGCGCGAGCAGGATCTTCAGCTCCTCCTCGGTGTAGCCGAAGGTCTGCTGGCGACGGCGCACCGAGTCGTGGGTGTAGACGATGTGCTCGCGGGCCGGCAGGTCGGTCAGCTCGATCAGCCCGGCGTGCAGCCACTCGTCGTACGGCTGCGCGGCGGCCAGCTCGGCCTTGATCTCCTCGTCGTGCACGATCCGGCCGGCGACGGTGTCGACCAGGAACATCCGGCCCGGCTGGAGGCGGCCCTTGGCGACCACCCGGGCCGGGTCGAGGTCGAGCACGCCCGCCTCGCTGCCGAGCACGACGAGACCGTCCGAGGTCAGCCACCAGCGCCCGGGACGCAGCCCGTTGCGGTCCAGCACCGCGCCGACGATCTCGCCGTCGGTGAAGGCGACCGACGCCGGCCCGTCCCACGGCTCCATCAGGCTGGCGTGGAAGCGGTAGAAGGCGCGCTTGTCCGGCCGCATGTCCGGGTCGTTCTCCCACGCCTCCGGGATCATCATCAGCACCGCGTGCGGCAGGCTGCGCCCGGCCAGGTGCAGCAGCTCCAGGACCTCGTCGAAGTTCGCCGAGTCGGAGGCCGCCGGGGTGCACACCGGGAAGACCCGGCGGATGTTGCCGGGGATGTTCGGCGAGCGCAGCAGCGCCTCCCGGGCCTGCATCCAGTTCCGGTTGCCGCGGATGGTGTTGATCTCGCCGTTGTGCGCGATGAAGCGGTAGGGGTGCGCCAGCGGCCAGGACGGGAAGGTGTTGGTGGAGAACCGCGAGTGCACCAGCGCGATCGCGCTCTGCACCCGCTCGTCGGTCAGCTCCGGGAAGTACGCCGGCAGCTGGTCGGGGGTGAGCATCCCCTTCCAGACCATGGTGCGCGAGGACAGCGACGGGAAGTACGCCGGCACGCCCCGCTCGGCGCTCTCCCGCTCGGCCTGCTTGCGCACGCAGAACGCCACCCGCTCCAGCTCGATGCCGTGCAGCGGCGACCCGGCCGGACCGGCCGACGAGTCGGTGAGCCGGTGCGCGGCGAGGAAGAGCTGGCGGACCCGGGGCATCGCCGCCAGGGCCGTCTCGCCGAGCCCGCTCGGGTCAACCGGCACGTCCCGCCAGCCGAGCACGTCGGCGCCCTCGACCAGGGCGTACTTCTCCACCACCCGCCGGGCCCGCGCCTCCGCCGCGTCGTCGTCGGGGAGGAACACCAGGCCGGTGGCGTACCGGCCGGCCGGCGGCAGCGGGAAGTCGACCACCGCGCGCAGGAACGCGTCCGGCACCTGGATCATGATCCCGGCACCGTCACCGGTGTTGTGCTCCGCGCCCCGGGCACCGCGGTGGTCCAGCCGGCAGAGCGCACCGAGGCCGTTGGCCACGACCGCGTGCGAGCGCCGTCCGTGCAGGTCCGCCACGAAGGCCACACCGCAGGCGTCGTGCTCCTGTGCCGGGTCGTAGAGCCCGCTGGCGGGCGCTCCCGGGCCGAGGTGCGGGGCCGACTGCGGGCTGTGGTGAGGGTACGGAAAGGCCACCGGGCCTCCTGTCGTCACTCAGGGTGGATCACGGTCGGGACGACGTCGGCCCTCAAGGGTCTATTGAGTCTACGTTAGGGCGGGGGGCGCAAGGCCAGTGCAGATTGATCACACCTTCCAGACTCTGGGACGTGTAGTCTCGCGCGGTGGATTCCCTGCACAAGGACCTCTTCGCCCGGTTGGAACGCTTCTACGACGCGGTGCCCCGGGACGTGGCCCGTGTTGAGGAGTACGGCCCGCTGGTGCTCTTCGCCCGGGAAGGGGCGGGCTGGCCGTTCTACGCCCGGCCCCGGCTCGACGCCACCGAGCCGCCCTCGCTGGCCGACGTCTCGGCCGTACGGGAGCGGCAGCGCGAACTCGGCCTGCCCGAGGCCTTCGAGTGGGTGCACGAGACCAGCCCCGACCTGCTCGCGGTGGCCCGCTCGGCGGGGCTGTCCGTGCTGGAGGCGCCGCTGATGGTGCTCGACCCGGCGGCCCTGCCCGACCCGGGCACGCTCACCGACGTACCGGTGCGGATTCTCGACCCCGAGGCGGCCGGCTTCGCGGCCGACGTGGCCGCCCG
>NZ_JAMOKF010000272.1 GCF_023656545.1 Micromonospora phytophila
GGCCGCAGCTGCGCCTGGACCTCGCCGGCCCGCCCGGTCAGCCGGGCGACCGGCGCCAGCGCCGCGGCCTCCTCGGCCAGCCCGTCGGGCAGCACCGCCACGGTCGGCACGGGCCGGGCCGGGCCGTCGTCCGCCGGTGAGACGGGCAGGGCGAGGGTGTCGAGCCGGTCCGGCTCGGCGAGCAGACGGATGGCGAGCACGCGGAGCCGTACCTCCAGGAAAGATCGCGGAGCGCGGGCCCCGCGGGAAATGAAGACCCTGAGCCACCGGCGGAACCGGTGGCTCAGGGACTGACGAACCGTCCGCGCGGGCGCGCGGACCGCTCCTCGCTCAGCCGGCGGCCGCCTTCAGCGCGTCACCGAGCGCGTTGGCCTCGTCGGGAGTCATCTCGACGACGAGCCGGCCACCGCCCTCCAGCGGGACCCGCATGACGATGCCCCGGCCCTCCTTGGTGACTTCCAGCGGACCGTCGCCCGTCCGCGGCTTCATCGCCGCCATGTTGTCTCCCCTCAGACCTACACCAGGGTCGGTGGGTTGCCCCACAGCCACTTCGTCATGACCACCCGCAACGTGCACGGGGGCGTCGACCAACGATTTTCCCTGATGAACACCGCCGGACCCAAACCGAAGCAGCATTGATGTAACAGCATCTAGCTTATCTTGAGAAGGCCTGTCACAATGTGCGGTCATGCAGGCACGGTCGGCACTCTTCGACCTGTACGGCGACCACCTCCGGGCGAGGGGCGGCCGGGCACCGGTTGCCGCCCTGGTCAAGCTCCTGGCGCCGCTCGGGATCGCCCCGCCCGCGGTGCGTACGGCGGTCTCCCGGATGGTCCGTCAGGGCTGGCTCGACCCGCTCCGGCTGACGTCCGGACCGGGATATTCGATCACACCGAAAGCCGCCCGACGACTCGACGAGGCGGCCGCGCGGATCTACCGGACCGGCCGGATCACCTGGGACGGGCGCTTCGACCTGCTGGTGCTGGAGGCGCCCACCTCGCGGCGGGAACGCCAACGGCTCGCCGCCAACCTGACCTTCCTCGGCTACGGCGCCCTGGACGAGTGCACCTGGGTGGCCACCCGCCCGGGTGAGGACGTCGACGTGCTGCTCGACGAGGCGGGCGTGCGCTACGAGCGGTTCACCGCCGCGCACACCGCGGGCACCCCCGGCGCGATGGGCGTGGTGCGCCGCGCCTGGAACCTCTCCGACATCGGCAGGGCGTACGAGCAGTTCGTGGCCGAGCAGCGGCCCCTGCTCGCCGGGGTAACCGTGCGCAGCCCCGACGAGGAGGCGTACGCGGCCCGGTTCCGGCTCGTGCACGCGTGGCGTACCTTCCTGTTCCGGGACCCGCAACTGCCCCCGGCACTGCTCCCCGAGCGCTGGCCCGGCACCGCCGCGGCCAGTTTTTTCGACCGGCACGCGGCCCGGCTGCGGCCGGCCGCCGACCGGTACGTCGAGCAGTGCCTCGACGCCGGCAACCGCCTCGCCCGACAGAAGGGTCGTTGAACCGTGACCGAGCCGCTGCTCGTCGACCGCACCGACGCCGTCGTCACCCTGACTTTGAACCGCCCGACGGCGATGAACGCGCTCGACGTGGCGCTCAAGGAGGCGCTGCGGGACACCCTGGCCGAGCTGGAGACCGACCGGTCCTGCCGGGCGGTGGTGCTCGCCGGCGCCGGTGGGTCGTTCAGCGCCGGCCAGGACCTGCGGGAGCACGTGCAGACCCTGCAGTCCAACGGCGGCAACCCGCTGGACACCGTCCGGGCGCACTACAACCCGATCGCCGCCCGGCTGGCCAACCTGCCCAAGCCGGTGGTCGCCGCGGTGCGCGGCATGGCCGCCGGCGCGGGCGCCTCGCTGGCCTTCCTGGCCGACATCCGCATCGGCGGGCCGTCGACCAGCTTCCTGATGGCGTTCGCCAAGGTGGGGCTCGCCGCCGACACCGGCGCCTCCTGGACCCTGCCCCGGCTGGTCGGTCACGCCAAGGCGGTCGAGCTGCTGATGCTGGCCGAGCCCGTCCGCGCCGAGGAGGCCTGCCGGCTCGGGCTGCTCAACCGGATCGTCGCCGACGACGAGCAGGTGCTGCCGACCGCGCAGGAGCTGGCCGCCCGGCTGGCCGCCGGCCCGACCGTCGCGTACGGGGCGATCAAGCGGCAGCTCTCCATCGCCGACGCCGGCACCCTCGCCGACGCGCTGGCCGCCGAGGCGCAGGCCCAGTCGATCTGCGGCGGCACCGCCGACCACCGCTCGGCCACGATGGCGTTCGTCAACAAGCAGAAGCCGGTCTTCGAAGGACACTGAGCGCAGCGGGCCGACCCGGTCGGCGGCGGGGATCAGTCGTCGTCCTCCTCCGGATCCTGGTTGGCCTCGGCACCGAGCACGAACGCCTGCATGGCCAGCTCGTCCCCGGCGGGTGAGACGAAGGCGGGCAGCTCACGCGGCCCGAGCTCCTGCACATAGGCCCAGAACAGCCGGACCGCCTCGGCCGGCGAGCCGGCCTCGATCGGCAGGTCGAGGCTGACCAGCCAGGAGCGCCGTTGCGGCGGCGGGCCGAGCCGGTCGGCCAGCTCCCGGAAGGCGGCCGGCTCCAGCGCGGTGACCGGCCCGTCGAGCGCCAGCGCGCCGGCCGGCACCGGCTCGTCGAAGGCCCGCCGGGTGTACGCGACCACGAGCGGCGCCTCGCCCCGCTCGGACTGCGGGTCGTCCGGGTCCTCCGGCTCCTGACCGCTGGCGGCGGTGACCCGGCCCAGCGCGACCAGTCGCGGTGGCGCGTCGGCCAGCACCGCGACCCGGTCGCCGGGGCGGGGCCGCGCGGCGTCGGACAGGCCGGTCAGTTCGAGCGTGTCGTGGTGGACGAGCCGCTCGGCCTCGTAGCGGCCGGTCGGCAGCAGCACGGCCCAGGCGCCGGTGCCGTCGGCTTGGCCCGCCCCGTCCACCCGGTGCGCGGTGTCGGTCGTCATGGCGTCCATCCCATCACGCCGCCTGCGACGCCACGACGTGGCAGCCCGCAAGGTGATCGTCGACCATCCCGGTGGCCTGCATCAACGCGTAGGCGGTGGTCGGGCCGACGAAGCGGAAGCCCTTCTTCTTGAGCGCCTTGGCCAGCGCGGTGGACTCGGCGGTCAGCGCCGGCACCTGGGCGAACGACGTGGGCCGGGCCGGCCTGGGCGGTGGTGCGAAGGACCAGAGCAGCGCGGAGAGCCCCTCGGGCAGCGCCAGGGCGGCGCGGGCGTTGGCGATCGCCGCCTCGATCTTGGCGCGGTTGCGGACGATGCCGGCGTCGGCGAGCAGCCGGGTCACGTCGGCCTCGCCGTAGCCGGCCACCGTCTCGATGCGGAACTCGTCGAACGCGAGCCGGAACGCCGGGCGCTTGCGCAGGATGGTGAGCCAGGACAGCCCGGACTGAAACGCCTCCAGCGTGATCCGTTCGTAGAGCGCGTCGTCGCCGCGCAACGGCCGACCCCACTCCGTGTCGTGGTAGACGGCGTAGTCGGGGGTGCCGGCCCCCCAGGCGCAGCGTGGCAGCCCGTCGCCGCCGATCACCAGGTCAGTCACGCGTCCACGCTAGGGCACGCCCCCGACACCTCCGGCCGCCCATGGGCCGACGGGTCGGCTCGACGCACCCGGGATCGGTGAGGTGGCGGGGTACCGGTCGGACTGACGATCAGGCGGGTGCACCGCCCGCGGGACGAACGGCGCGGCGGATCAGGGCAGGCGGCCCTGCTCGACCAGGCGGCCGAACTTCTTCAGGGCCTGGGTCAGGCTGAACTTCGAGCCGGGCCAGAGCAGCGGCCAGGCCACCCGGCCGGCCGCACCCCCGGGCACGTGGAACCACTCGTGCCAGACCACCTGGGTGCGGTCCCGCTCCATCTGGGTGCAGCGCAGCACGCCCGGCCCGCGCAGCAGCTTCCCGCAGTGCACCACGCCGATCTCGTAGGGCGCGTCCACCCGGACCACCCGCATCTCGTCGCGCAGCACGGCCGGACCGAGCGTGGTCACCGCCCGGACGAGGCTGCCCTCACCGCCGTCACCCTCGACCACCCGGACGGTGGTGAGCGGGATCCAGTCCGACTGCCGTTCCCAGGCCAGCAGCGCCGCGAAGACCCGCTCCGCCGGGGCGTTGACGATCACCGTGGCGGTGATCTCCCCGGCGCCGCGTCGGGCGGCCTCGCGCAGGTCGTCCGCGCCTTCCCGCTCGGTCACGCCGACTCCGAGCGGACCGCCGGAGCGTGCCGCGCGGTGTCGCCCGCCGTCGTCGCGTCGTCGCCCGGTTCGTGACCGTCTCCGGCGCCCGGGCCGGTGCGGACGGCGGGAGCGCCGCCGGGGCGGTCGCTCCCACCGGCGGGGCCGTCCCCGGTCGATCCGCCGGCACCCGACGGGGACGCCGACGTCGCGACGACGGTCGGTGCGGCCGTCCCCGCCCCGCCGGTGGAGGTGGGCTGGGCGGCGTCCCCGTCGATCGACGCCTCGTCCCGGGTCTCGGCGGCCGGCGGCACCGCGGCCGGCCCGGCGGCCTGCTCGCGGGCACGGCGCAGGGCGTCGGCGTCGGCGGTCCGTCCCTCGCGCAACGCGGTGACCTCCGCCTCCAGCACGCCGATCAACTCGGACTTGTAGCCGATGTCGTAGGCCGCCCGGCGCATCGCCTGGTCGACCTGGGCCATCCGGTACCCGCGCAGCGCCGTGTCGAAACGAACATCACCCACGTCGGACTCGCGGAGCGGGCGGGCGCCCGGCAGCGGCACGGCCCGCCCGTCCGGCTCGGCCGGCGCGAGGCCGGTGTCCCGGCCGGTGACCAGCACCGTCACCCCGAACACCACGGCCGCGACGGTCAGCGCCACGACCAGGAGGAGCAGAACCTGACCCATGCACAGATCGTGGCATGTCCAACGGGCCGGAGCGACCCCCCACACCACCCGCGTCGCGGATCCTTGCCGGCGAGTTTCCGCCCGGCGAAACCCGGCCCGGTGGACCGGCCGGGCCCGACCGCGGTGCACCGGCTAGCGTCGTGGACGGCCGGCGGCCGGGACGGGTCGACGGGCGCAACCTTCAGGAGGCGGGCATGGCCGGGGCGCTTCGGCTCGGTGGGCGGACGTTCGGCCCCGGCGAGCTGGTGGTGATGGCGATCGTCAACCGCACCCCGGACTCGTTCTTCGACCGGGGCGCGACCTTCGCCCAGGACAGCGCGCTGCGCGCGGTGGAGCGGGCGGTCGAGGAGGGCGCGGAGATCATCGACATCGGCGGCGTCAAGGCCGGCCCCGGCGCCGAGGTCGACGTGGCCGAGGAGATCCGCCGCACCGTGGACACCATCGCGGCGGTCCGGGCGGCCTTCCCCGACGTGGTGATCTCGATCGACACCTGGCGGGCCGAGGTGGCGGTGGAGGCGGTGGCCGCCGGCGCCGACCTGCTCAACGACACCTGGTCCGGCGCGGACCCGGCCCTGGCCCGGGTGGCGGCGCGGACCGGTGCCGGGCTGGTCTGTTCGCACGCCGGCGGGCTGACGCCCCGGACCAGGCCGCACCGCGCCGCCTTCGACGACGTGGTGGCCGACGTGGTCGCGACGGTGACCGGGCTCGCCGACCGCGCGGTCGCCCTCGGCGTACGGCGGGACGGGATCCTGATCGACCCGGCGCACGACTTCGGCAAGAACAGCCGCCACTCGTTGGAGATCACCCGCCGCCTGGACGAGCTCTCCGGCACCGGCTGGCCGCTGCTGGTCGCCCTGTCGAACAAGGACTTCATCGGCGAGACGCTGGACCTGCCCGTCGCCCAGCGGCTGGAGGGGACGCTGGCCGCCACCGCCGTCTCGGCCTGGCTGGGCGCCCGGGTGTTCCGTGCGCACCAGGTCCGCCCCACCCGCCGGGTGCTCGACATGGTCGCCTCGATCCGGGGCGACCGGCCGCCGACGCTGACCCGGCGCGGCCTGGCCTGAGCGCGGTCCGCCGACCCGGGCGCCCGGTCGCCGGGCCGCCACGCGGTCTTGGTCGGCGGCAGGTTCCTCCAGCCGATGTGCGGCGCGTCAGGTCGCCCCACCCGAGCGGGCTCGGCCCGGGCGCGTCAGGTCCAGCGGAGGATGTTCTTGCGCCAGGCGTAGAGGATGCCCAGGGCCAGTACCGCCACGAAGACGGCCATCTCCACGACGGTGACCATCCCGAACCCCGGCCGGTCGAAAACCACCGCCCAGGGGAAGAGGAAGACCGACTCGACGGCGAACAGCACGTAGAGATACGCATACACGTAGTAACGGATCTGCATCTGCGCCCAGTCGCCCCCGACCGGATCGAGCCCGCACTCGTAGCTCGTGCGCTTGCCGAAAGGATCGGCCGGACGGGCAGGACGTAACACCCGGTTGGCCGAGAACGCCGTAACGAAGAAGAGGACGCTGGCGAGCAACAACAGCCCGAGCGTCGCGTACGAGCCCAGGTAACCGGTCACGATCGGTCAGCCTACCGCCCAGGTGGGACGACCGAGGCGAACACGTTACGGATTTGTTTCCCTCCGGGACTAGTGCCGTGAGGCAACAGTTACCGAATATTGGAAGCTACTCATCGTCACGGAGGACAGATGGCCCGCGTGGAGGTACGGCCCGGTCGACGGGCACGTGACCGGCGTAGCGCACCCCTGCTGGCGATCTCGCTCGCGCTCGGACTGACGGTCGCCGCGCTGCCGGGTTGGGCGACCGCGTCCCCGACGGCCGCCCCGGTCGCCACCGTGGCCACCGAGCCGGTGGAGGAGCCCGGGCAGGAGACCCCGACGGCGGACCCGACGGACACCACGCCGCCGACCAGCGCCCCGCCGACCATCGACCCCCCGGCGGAGACCACGCCGCCGGCCGCGACGACCGAGCCGGCGCCGACCACGACGACGCCGCAGAACCCGCCGCCGACCACGGCCGCGCCGACCACGGCCGGCCCGGCCCCGGCGCCGACGGTGCCACCGGTCCGGCCGACGCCGCCTCTCCCGGGCAACCCGCCGCCGACTCCGCTGGGGGTACGGGTCACCACCGACGACCTCACCCTCTCCTCGGCGTACTGGAACGCGGCCAGCACGGTGACCACGCTGCGGGTGACGGTCACCAACACCGGTGCGGCGTCCGAGCGGATCCGCCTCGCCTACACGCTGCCGGCCGGGTTGACCGACGCCGGCACGAAGGGCTGCGCCCCGGCCGGCGGCGGGGAACACCGCTGCGGCGAGTGGACGACCGCCCCGGGCGCGCGGTTCAGCACCCTGCTGCGGGTACGGGTCGGCGGCGGCGCGTGGCGGCAGATGCCGCTCAGCGGCTCGGTGCGGGTCACCGCGACCGCCCCGCGGGTGGTCGGCTCGGTGAGCGACAACGAGGGCTTCGCCGTGCTCTTCCCGCCCGGCCCGCCGGTGCCCGGGATCAGGCTGGCGGCCGACGAGGTCTCCTTCGACATCAGCGGTGGATCGAGCGGGCTCGACGTCCGGCTCGGCAACACCGGCAAGGTGTCCGCCGCCGGCCGGATCGAGGTGGTCCTGCCGGCCGGCGTGACCGTGCCGACGCCACCGGCCGGCTGCGTCGCGGCCAGCCCCGTGC
>NZ_JAMOKF010000027.1 GCF_023656545.1 Micromonospora phytophila
CACCGGCTCCGGGCTGCCCGTCCGCGTCCGGCAGGCCAACATCGTGCCCGAGCTGCGCGACGAGCCGACCGCCGCCGAGGACGAGGACGACGACGAGGTGCGCCCGCCGGAGCAGGTGCGCCGGATGATGAGCTCCTACCAGACCGGCACCCGGCGTGGCCGTACGGACGCCGCCCGGCTGCTCGGCGGGGCGGGCCAGCCCGCAGCCGGCGACGAACCGGACGTCGGCGACCAGCAAGCGACCTGACCGACGCCGATGGCGGTGCGGACGACCCGCTCGCGGCGTGAGGGTCAGCCCCAGACGAGTTCGGCGACAACAGCCGGGGGAGAAGAGGACGACGAGTGGCGCAGAAGATGGCTTCGAGTGCCGACCTGACGTGGTTGCTGGATGATCTGGTCGGCCGGGTGAAGCAGGCCGAGCATGCGGTCGCGCTCTCGACGGACGGCCTGTTGATGGCTTCCTCGCAGGGGCTGAGCCGCGACGACGGCGAGCACCTGGCGGCGATGGCGGCCGGTATCCAGAGCCTGGCCCGGGGCGCGGGCAAGCGCTTCGGCGGCGGGCAGGTGCAGCAGACGATCATCGAGATGCAGTCGTCCTTCCTGTTCGTCACGGCTGCCGGGCGAAACGCCTGCCTCGCCGTCCTCGCCAGCGAGGACTCCGACGTCGGCCTGATCGCCTACGAGATGGCGATGCTGGTCACCCGCGTCGGCAAGTACGTCGCGTCGCCGTCACGGACCGCCGAGCAGCCGACCGGCGAGAAGTAGCCGCGATGACGGTGCAGGGGGAGTCCGCGGAGCACCAGTGGGTCGACGACCACGCGGGGCCGGTGGTCCGCCCGTACGCGGTGACGCGCGGCCGGGCCCGCCCGGTCACCGGCACGTTCGACCTGATCTCTCTGGTCACGGCGACCCGCGCGGACGTGACCCCGGAGGTGGGCCTGGGTCCGGAGCACCTGGCGATCGTCGGGCTCTGCCAGCGGATCCAGTCCGTCGCCGAGATCGCCGCCCACCTGGACCTGCCGGTGGGCACCATCCGGGTCCTGCTGGGTGACCTGGTGGCTCGCAGCCTGGTGCAGGTACGCGAGCCACGCACCACGGCCGGCCTTCCCGACAACAGCGTTTTCGAGGCGGTAATCAATGGACTACGGGCACTCTGAGCGGCCGGCGGGAGCGACGCCACTGCCCACCGCGATCAAGATCCTCGTCGCGGGCGGCTTCGGCGTGGGCAAGACCACCATGGTGGGCGCGGTCAGCGAGACCCGCCCGTTGCGCACCGAGGAGGTGCTGACCGAGTCCGGGGTCGGCATCGACGACCTCTCCGGGGTGGAGAGCAAGACGACCACCACGGTGGCGATGGACTTCGGTCGCATCACCATCAGCGACGATCTGGTGCTCTACCTCTTCGGCACCCCCGGCCAGGACCGCTTCTGGTTCGTCTGGGACGAGCTGGCGCTCGGTGCGATCGGCGCGGTCGTGCTGGCGGACACCCGCCGGCTGGCCGACTGCTTCCCGTCCATCGACTACTTTGAGGGCCGGGGCACGCCGTTCGTGGTGGCGGTGAACTGCTTCGAGGGCGCCCGGCACTACCGGCTCGACGAGGTGCAGGCGGCGTTGAACCTCGACCCGGGGGTGCCGGTGCTGCTCTGCGACGCCCGGCAGCGGGAGTCGAGCAAGGAGGTGCTCATCACGCTGATGGAGCACGCCATGAAGACCCGGGACGCCCGCCGCCGCGCCGACTGAGCGGGTTGATCATCCGGCGCGACGGGGACCATCCGCATCCGCACCTCGTGGCAAGATCCTCGCATGATCGAGGTGACGGTGCGGCCGATGTCCCGCGAGGAGTTCGACCGGTGGCAGACCGACGTCGTGGACGCCTACGCGCAGGAACAGGTCGCGGCGGGCAACTGGACGGCTGACGAAGCTCTGGGCCGCTCCCAGGAAGCCAACGCGGCCCTGCTGCCTCAGGGGATGGCCACGCCTGGCATGATCTTCCTGCTCGGCGTGCTGGCTGACGGAACACCGATCGGACGACTGTGGATCGGGCTGGCGCATCCGCGGGGCGTCGCGCACTGCGCCTACCTCTACGACATCGAGGTGGTCGCCGAGCGGCGCGGCCAGGGTCTCGGGCGCGTTCTGCTCGCGGCCGGAGAGCGGGTGGCTCAGGAACGGGGTGCGCACGCCCTCGAGCTCAACGTGTTCGGGTCCAACACGCCGGCGCTGAGCCTGTACGGCTCCGCGGGATACCGGGTGATGACCCAGCAGATGCGCAAGGGCCTGCGCACGTCCGCCCAGCCAGAGCGGATCACGCGGTGACCGGCATGACCGTGGATCCGGTGCGGCGGGCTGAACCGTAACCGGTTCTGCGCGTTACCCGTCGGCGCGCCCGGGCTCCGCCTGCCCGGCGAGCGGATCGGTCTGCTGAACGCGCTGAGCGCCGTGATCATGCTGGTGGCCCTGCCCGGCACTGCGCGCGACCCCGACGGACGCCGCCCGGCGCGCGACGCTGATCCCGGAGTTCTCCCGGATCACCCGCCGCGCCATCCGCGACCTGCGCGGCCAGCCCGGCGGCCCCGACCCGATCGCCGTCGTCCGCCGTTTCCTGTGGTTCTTGCCGCTGACCGACGAGGAGGCCCGTGCGGTCGCGCTGAGACTGCGCTGAGCGAAGCTGCCGCTGGGCGCGATGGGCGGTACCCGACAGAGGGCCCCTTCCCGCGTGCTCGGGAAGGGGCCCTCTGTCGGGTACGACGTCAGCTGGCGATCATGCGACGCAGCACGTACTGCAGGATGCCGCCGTGCCGGTAGTAGTCCGCCTCACCCGGGGTGTCGATGCGGACCACGGCGTCGAACTCCACGCCGGTGTCGGTGGTGACCTGCACCGTGCGCGGGGTGTCGCCGTCGTTGAGCGCGGTCACGCCGGTGATGGAGAAGGCCTCCGTGCCGGTGAGGCCGAGCGACTCCGCGGTGGTGTCCACCGGGAACTGCAGCGGCAGCACGCCCATGCCGATCAGGTTCGAGCGGTGGATCCTCTCGTACGACTCGGCGATGACCGCCCGGACGCCGAGCAGCATGGTGCCCTTGGCCGCCCAGTCGCGCGACGAGCCGGAGCCGTACTCCTTGCCGGCCAGGATGACCAGCGGGACGCCGGCCTCCTGGTAGGCCATGGAGGCGTCGTAGATGGAGCTCTGCTCGCCGGTCAGGTGGTTGACCGTGAAGCCGCCCTCGACTCCTGGGACGAGCTGGTTGCGCAGCCGGATGTTGGCGAAGGTGCCCCGGATCATCACCTCGTGGTTGCCCCGGCGCGAGCCGTACGAGTTGAACTCGTGGCGCGGCACGCCGTGCTCGGCGAGGTACCTGCCGGCGGGGGAGTCGGCCTTGATCGAGCCGGCGGGGGAGATGTGGTCGGTGGTCACGGAGTCGCCCAGCTTGGCCAGCACCCGCGCGTCGGCGATGTCGACGACGGCCTTCGGCTCCCGCTGCATCCCGTCGAAGTACGGGGGCTTGCGGACGTAGGTGGAGTCGTCCGCCCAGGCGAAGGTGTCGCCGGTCGGCGTGGGCAGCGACTGCCAGCGCTCGTCGCCGGCGAAGACGTCGGCGTACGCGGCGCTGAAGCCGGTGGCGCCGATCGCCTGCGCGATGACGTCCTGGATCTCGGCGCTGTTCGGCCAGATGTCGCGCAGGAAGACCGGGTTGCCCTGGCTGTCCTCGCCGAGCGGCTCGTTGGCCAGGTCGATGTCCATCGTGCCGGCGAGCGCGTACGCGACCACCAGCGGCGGGGACGCCAGGTAGTTCATCTTGACGTCCGGGTTGATCCGGCCCTCGAAGTTCCGGTTGCCCGACAGCACCGAGACGACGGCGAGGTCGCCTTCGTTGACCGCGGCGGAGACCTCCTCCGGCAGCGGGCCGGAGTTGCCGATGCAGGTGGTGCAGCCGTAGCCCACCAGGTTGAAGCCGAGCTTGTCCAGGTAGGGGGTGAGGCCGGCGCGGTCGTAGTAGTCCATGACGACCTTGGAGCCCGGCGCCAGGGTGGTCTTGACCCACGGCTTGCGGGCCAGGCCCTTGTCGACCGCGTTGCGGGCGAGCAGCGCGGCGCCGATCATCACCTGGGGGTTGGAGGTGTTGGTGCAGGAGGTGATGGCGGCGATCACGACCGCGCCGTGGTCCAGCTCGTACTCGACGCCGTCGGCGCTGGTGACCCGGATCGGGTTGCTGGCGCGGCCGCCGGAGCCCACCGCGGCGGTCTCCAGGTCGCGCGGCTCGTCGTTCGGGTCGCTGTAGTCGTTGGCGGGCGGGTCGCTGGCCGGGAAGGACTCGGCGCTGGCCTCGTCGGCCGGGCCGGCCACTCCCCGGGGCAGCCGCTCGCGCGGCACGCCCGGCTTGACGTCCTTCTCCTTCTCGCCACCGAGGTCGCCCTCGGCGACGTAGTCGGTCAGCGCGGAGCGGAACAGCGTCTTGGCGCTGCCCAGCGGCACCCGGTCCTGCGGGCGCTTCGGGCCGGCCAGCGACGGCTCGATGGTGGAAAGGTCCAGCTCCAGCCGCTCCGAGTACTCCGGCTCGTGATCCGGGTCGTGCCAGAGGCCCTGCTCCTTGGCGTACGCCTCGACGAGCGCGACCTGGGCGGCGTCGCGGCCGGTCAGCTCCAGGTAGCGGACGGTCTCGGCGTCGATCGGGAAGATCGCGACGGTGGAGCCGTACTCCGGGGACATGTTGCCGATGGTGGCGCGGTTGGCCAGCGGCACGGCGCTGACGCCGGGGCCGTAGAACTCGACGAACTTGCCGACCACGCCGTGCCTGCGCAGCATCTCGGTGATGGTGAGCACCAGGTCGGTGGCGGTGGTGCCGGCCGGCATCTCGCCGTGCAGCTTGAAGCCGACGACCCGGGGGATCAGCATGCTGACCGGCTGGCCGAGCATCGCGGCCTCGGCCTCGATGCCGCCGACGCCCCAGCCCAGCACGCCCAGGCCGTTGACCATGGTGGTGTGCGAGTCGGTGCCGACCACGGTGTCCGGGTACGCCTGGCCGCCGCGCTCCGTGATGGTGCGGGCCAGGTACTCGATGTTGACCTGGTGCACGATGCCGGTGCCGGGCGGGACGACCTTGAACTCGTTGAACGCGGTCTGACCCCAGCGCAGGAACTGGTAGCGCTCCTTGTTGCGCTCGTACTCCAGCTCGACGTTGCGCGCGAAGGCGTCCTCGCGGCCGAACAGGTCGGCGATGACGGAGTGGTCGATGACCAGCTCGGCCGGGGCGAGCGGGTTGACCTTGGCGGGATCGCCGCCGAGGTCGCGGACGGCCTCCCGCATGGTGGCCAGGTCCACGACGCAGGGCACGCCGGTGAAGTCCTGCATGAGCACCCGTGCCGGGGTGAACTGGATTTCCACGCTCGGGTCGGCGGCGGCCTCCCACGCGCCGAGCTGCTGGATGTGGTCGGCGGTGATGTTCGCGCCGTCCTCGGTCCGCAGCAGGTTCTCCAGCAGGATCTTCAGGCTGTAGGGCAGCCGGGCGTGCCCCTCCACCTTGTCGATCTTGAAAATCTCGTAGCTCGCGTCTCCGACGCGTAGCTGGGTCTTCGCACCGAAGGTGTCGAGGCTCGCCACGTCGTACTCCTTCACACCAGCGACCGTGAGTAGTCCTGAGCAGTCTGTCGCACCGGCCGGGGTGCCGCCCTGCTTAGGTGACACTTACCGCCGATTCTCCGCTATCAACAAAACCGTACGTCCGTCTTGCTATTAGCGCAACCTCGTGCCAGGGTTCGGGACGAGGAGGTGCCACCATGATCCATCATGTCCTGCTCGCCTGCCCACGCGGCTCGGAGGAGGCCTCCCGGGCGTTCTACACCGGCCTGCTCGGCCTGGCCGAGAAGCCGAAACCACCGGCCCTCGCCGCCCGCGGTGGTTGCTGGTTCACCGGCTACGGCGCGGAGCTGCACCTCGGCGTCGAGGACGACTTCCGCCCCGCCCGCAAGGCACACCCGGCGCTGCTCCGCCCCGACCTGGACGAGCTCGCCGCCCGGCTGGTCGCCGCCGGACACCCGGTCACCTGGGGCGACGACGAACTGCCCGGGATGCGGCGGTTCCACACCGCGGACCCGCACGGCAACCGCCTGGAGTTCGTCGCCCCGGTCGCCGGCTGACCCGCCGCCCGTCCCTCACCCGGGCATGACGAAAGGGCCGGCCCCTGGTGGGGGCCGGCCCTTCGCGTTTGTCGTGGGTCAGGAGGCGGTGGCGTAGCCGCGGGTGGCGATCCAGTCGGCGAGGTTGTCGACGCTCATCCGGTAGGAGGCCTGCTCCGGGTTGGCGGAGTCGGCGATGGTGACGGTGTTGCCGTCGTCGCGGTAGCCGATGACGCTGATGTAGTGCCCGCCTTCGAAGGAGTGGGTGACACCGTCGGTGTCGGTGGCGGTGCCGGCGATGTTGGCGACCACGGCGCGGCCGTCGTCGATGGTGCGCACGATGTCGGCGCGCAGCTTGTCGGTCTGCTTGCCGTCGGCGCGGTTGTCGCGGATCTCCACCGACCGGTAGGCGTTGTTCTTGCCGGTCTCCTTGTTCAGTACCGGGGTGATGTCGTTGATGCTGTCGGTGCCGGCCTCGGTGGTGCCCATCTGCTTGGCCATGGCGTCGACGTCGATCTCCTTGCCCTGTACGGACAGGGCGTTGCGGGTGGCGGCGGGGCCGCAGTAGTAGAAGTTCGGCTGGGCCTGGTAGCGCACGTTGAGTTCGCGCTCGCCGTGCGGCTTGCGGTCGGTGCTGACCTGCCCGGCGCGCTCGGCGGGGGCGGCGTGCGCGGCGATGGCCGGGCCGGCGATCCCACCGGCGGTCGCGGCGATACCGGCAGCGGTCAGGACGGTCTTGCGGATCAGATCGGTACGCATGGTGGTTTGCACCTTTCGATCGGGGGTGCGCGCAGATGCCGTCGGGGGGACGACGCCACGCGAGGGGAAGTCAAGAAGAGGTGATCTGCCCGGCGGCCAAGGGGCTCTGCTCGGGTGTACCGGGGGGATGTAACCAGCCCGGGGGGCTGGGCATTCCAGCTCTGGATTGCCGACCCGGGCCGGCATTGCTCCTGCCTCGGTCCGGCTCCGTACCGGAGATGCAACCGACCCGGCGGGCCGTGCATTCCGCGGGCCTCGGTCCCGGGGTCCGGCCGACCGGGCAAGCCGCGGCCCTACCCCATGTACAACGACCCCGACCCGCCGGCCATTCCACCGCCCAGAGATCCCCCAGGCATGCGACACCGCGAGTGAAACCGGACGTTCAGATAGCAACCGCGCAGCGATGCGGTCAGGTCGCTACGCCTCGCGCAGCAGCGCGACCACCGCTTCGCGGGTCGCGCGCACGGCGTCCCGGGACTGGTCGGTGTGGTCCAGCGCGTCGAAGCCGTGCCGCCCGTCCGGTACGTCGAGGACCCGCACCGACCGGCCAGCCGCTGCCGCCGCCGAGGTGAATGCGTCGAGCCCGGCCAGCAGCGGCGGCATGTCCCGACCCGCCCGGACCAGCAGGATCGGCAGGTCGCCGGGGGACGCCACGGCGTCGACCGGGCGGAACCGGGCGTCGACCTCCCAACCGGGCAACGGCACCAGCAGCGGATAGGTGCCGACCAGCCCACGCAGCCACGACGGCGCGGCGCGCAGCCAGTCGGCCATCAGCAGCCCGCCGCCGGAGAAGAACCAGAGCACCAGCCGGTCGGCGTCGACCCGGGGATCGGCGCGGACCTGCGCGACGGCCGCCGCGACGTCCTCGGCCGCGCCCGGGAAGCCGGTCCGCTCGTCGACGCGGTAACTGACGACGGCGGCGACCAGGCCCTGCTCGGCCACCAGGGCGCCATAGCCCCGGTAGAGCAGCCAGTCGCGCGGGTCGGCCACGCCGGGCGGCAGCGGGGCGCCGTGCACCAGCACGACGGCCGGCCGGGGCCCGTCACCTGTCGGCAGGTGCAGGTCCACCCGGTCGTGCCGCTCGACGGGCGCGGCCGGCGGGGAGAGGACGAACGGCGTCTGGTCGAACGACGTGGCCATGCCGGGATGGTAGCCGGGAAAACGCTGCTCCGAGGCCCCGTGCACCGTCCACAGGGGAGAGAAGTGGGCGGGCCGGCGGGTGGTCTGCCACCATGTCGGTCATGGAGATCTGGGACAACGCGTCCTGTTCGAAGAGCGCCGGCGCGCGGGCCCGGCTCGACGAGGCGCGGGTGCCGTACCGGCTGCGGGCGTACCTGGAGCAGCCGCCGAGCGCGGCCGAGTTGACCGAGGTGCTGGGCCGGCTGGACGCCCGCGCCTGGGACGTGTGCCGCACCGGGGAGCCGGCCGCGGTGGCGTCGGGCATGGCGGACTGGCCTCGAGACGACGCCACCGAGCCCCGCTGGATCGAGGCGATGGTGGCGCATCCGGAACTCATCCAGCGGCCGATCCTGCTGCTCGACGACGGCGGCGCGCTGGTCGGTCGTACCCCCGAGGCGCTCGACGAGGCGCTGCGCCGCGCCGGCCGCTGACCCGAGGCGGCCGGGTCAGGCCTGCCCGCCGGCCGACGTGCCGTTCCCCGCGGCCTCCGCGTGCCGGTCGCGCAGCCGGGCCCGGATCTCCTCCGGGGTGTACGCCCGGCGCCGCCGCTCCGCGCGGGCGATGACCACGCCGGACGCCGCGACCCCGGCGAGACCGGCCAGTCCGAGTACCTTCCACCACCGCATCCGTTGCCGCATCGGCCTAGGGTAGACGCCCATGAGCATCAGCCTGGACGAGGCCGTGGAGTTGACCCGTACCGGAGACGTGTGGGTGTTCCGGGGACGCAGCGTGCCCGACCGGGCCATCCAGTTCACCACCAACAGTCCCGTCAACCACGTCGGCATGGCGGTGGTGCTGGACGACATGCCGCCCCTGATGTGGCACGCCGAGCTGGGCAGGTCGCTGCCGGACATGTGGTCGGGCGGCCACCAGCGCGGTGTGCAGCTGCACGACCTGCGCGACGCGGTCTGCGTCTGGGCCAACCGGTACGGCCAGCGGGCCTGGTTACGCCAGCTCGACCCGCCAGCGGACGGGGAGATGGAGAAGGCGGTGCTGCGCACGATCGCCCGCCTCGACGGTACGCCGTTCCCGTCCACCGCCCAGTTGGCCTGGCGGTGGGTGCGGGGCCGGGTGCCGGCGGTGCGGATGCCGGCGCTGCCCGGCGGGGACCGAAACCGCCCGACCTCGTCGGCGCGCGAGCGTGCCCTGGAGACGGCGTACTGCGCGGAGGTGGTCGCGGTGACGTACGAGGCGATGGGGCTGCTCCCGGCCGGTCGGCGTCCGAACTGGTACGACCCGGGCCGGTTCTGGAGCGGCGACGACCTCGGCCTCGCCGCCGACGCCCGGCTCGGTGCCGAGATTGAGGTGCGGATCCCGCCGCGCTGAGGTTTGGCCCGCCGGCCGGCCGGCAATTGCTGTTCCCGTGAACGCTTCCACCGATCTGGACACGCTGGCCGACTTCTTCGACCGGTACGGCGTGGCGCTGACCGCCGGCGACGTACCCGCCATCGCCGGCTGTTACGCCCTGCCGGGCCTGGTGGTCGCCGACACGTACAGCTTCTCGTTCACCTCCGCGGCGGCGGTGGCACTGTCCTTCGTGGGCGCCGCCCCCGACTACCAGGAGCGCGAGCTGGTCGCCGCGCACGCGGCGATCGAGGACGTGCAGCCGCTGTCGGCGCTGCTGACCATGGTGGCCGTCGAGTGGGAGTTCCTGGACAGCCGCGGGCGGTCGGTCCCCGGCGAGCGCTACCGCTACCTGCTGCGCACCACCGAGGACGGGCCGGTCATCTGCACGGTCCTGCGCACCGCTTGAGCCGGCGAAGACGGCTGCGCCGCCACGCGGCCGGGACGCGTGGGCGGTGCGGTGCCGGGTGGCCGGGGTCAGGGCCGGGTGGTGGGCACCCAGAAGCGGAGCTTGCCGGCCCGCTCGTCGGCCAGCACCCCGCCGTTGCGTTCGATCACCCGCCGCGAGGCGACGTTGTGGACGTCGCAGGTGAGCAGGGCCGACTCGATGCCGTGCCGGTGGGCCACGGGCAACGCCGCGCGCAGCATGTCGGTGGCATGACCGCGGCGCCGGGCGGTGGGGCGGACGTCGTAGCCGATGTGCCCGCCGACCTCGCGCAGGTGCGGGGTGAGCCGGTGCCGGATCGAGATCCGGCCGAGGTACTCTTCCCCGGCGACCCACCACAGGGTGGTGTCCGGCACCCAGCCGTCGGGTCGGGGGGTCTCCGGCAACGCCTGGGCACGCAGGTCGGCCACGAAGCCGGCAAAGGCCTCCGGGCGGTGCCAGCTGTCGGCGTACCGGCGGATCTCCGCACCGACCATGGTGTGGTCCTGGCGGTCGCCGCGGCCCTCGGCGCGGAATTCCGCCATCGCGGCGAGGAAGCTGGCGTGCACCCTTTCGGCGGGTGCGATCAACGCGGGCATGTGCTCATGGAAGCCGAACCGGTCCCGGCCGGCCAACCGTTTTCCGCCGCCGCCGGCCGGTCGGCCCGTTCGGACCGGGCCGGGTTCCGGTCGGCTCGACCGGTGGCTAGGCTGGCGCGTCGGCTCCGATGAGGGGGGACCTCAATGTCTGTACGGCCTGCCGGCGAACCCGGCGAACGGCCCGCGTCCAGGGTGCTGGCGTCGGTGCCGTGGGTCGTCGTCCTGCTCGGGGTCGGACTGCTGGTGGCGCTGCTGCTGTTCGCGCTGGTGTCGTTCCGGGGCTCGGAGCAACAGGCGGTACCGGCGCCCGCGCCGCCGCTGATGCTGCCGACCCTGCCCGCCACCGTTGCGCCCAGCCCGTCGGAGACCCCGGAGGACCTGGTCACGGCGACCCTGGCCACCCCGTCAGCGCGGGCCACCTCCCGCCCGTCGGTGGCCGCCTCCGACCAGCCGGTGGTGCGCGGCTCCGGCCGGATGAGCGCCCGCTACTCGGTGCAGGACAGCGACCGGAACTCCTTCGAGGCGAGTCTCGTGGTCCGCAACGGGGCCGACCGCGCCTCGGACTGGCGGGTGGAGCTGCTCTTCACCGGCAACGTCAAGAGCATGCAGGCCTCCAGCGACTCCGGGGTTTCCGTCTCCACCAACGGCAGCGGCTGGTACGTGCTGCGGGGCACCGGGCCGCTGGACGCCGGGGAGAGCCAGACGGTGTCGTTGCGCGTGGGGCGCAACGGCACGGGGGAGCGTCCGGGCCAGTGCACCGTGAACGGCGCCGACTGCGTCATCGGCTGAGCACCGGACTGTCAGGACGGTCAGGTGATCCGACCAGCACTTTCCGACATAGCCGCTGATCGTTACGCTGCCCGGACGGCCCGCTGAAGGAGGGACATGTCCGGCACGCGTCGCGCAGCGCGAGCGCCCCACGCCTCGACCGCCATCGCCTCCTCACCCTGGATCGTGGTGTCGATCGGCGTCGTCGTCATGGTGGTCATGCTGGTGGTCGCGCTGGGCGCGTACCGGGGCCGGGGCATCGTCGTCGACGGGCAACCCGAGCCGGCCCCGACCCTGGTGCTGCCGGAGCTGCCGCCGTCGTCGACGGGTCAGGCGGCGCCGACCCCGACTCCGCCGGTGCGGCCGAAACTGTCCCCGCGCGCCTCGGTCCCGCCCACCACGGGCGCGGCCACGCCGGCAGTCCCGGCCGGCGGTGGCGGTGCCACCGCGCCACCCGCGCCCCGGCCGGCCGTCCCGCCGGCGCCCCCGCCGGTGAGCGGGCGGTACCGGGTGCTGGAGTCGTTCCCCGGCGGGTTCATCGGCGAGGTGCTGGTCCGCAACGACTCGCGGACCGACCGCGGCTGGACGGTCCGGCTCGCCTTTCCCGGCGGCCGGGTGGCGACCACCTGGGTGGAGGGCGCGCCACAGGGGACGATGAGCCAGACCGAAGACGGCTTCAGCTACCGCAGCGGCGTAAACGTGGCCCCCGGCGCGTCGGTGCCGCTGCGCTTCCACATCGAACGCGCGGACAGCAGGCCGGCGAGCTGCACCGTCGACGGCGGTGCCTGCCAGGGGCTCTGAGTCCACCCCCACCCCGGGTCGGGACCCCGGGTGCCTCCTTGCGCGGGCCGCCTCGCCTGCGGCGCCCGGGCCTGCGCCGAGCGGTCGCGGCACCGTCGGTCAGGAATGCCTTACGCAAGTCGGCTGCTTTGTTGCGACTTGGTTTGCAACGTATTGCAGAATGTTTCGGCAAGAGCTAGCGTGCGGGCGAATCAGCGACCAGAGGAAGGCCGTCGATGAAACCCCCGCCGATACCGCGCAAGGCCCTGCTCGCCCTCGTCTCCCTGCTCACCCTCACCCTCGTCGGCGCCCCGGTCGCCGTGCACCAGCTCGGTGCCGACGCCACCGACGGGACGGCCGGCACGGACCCGCTCGCCGCCGCCGACGCCGCCCAGTGGCGCGCCGAGCCCTCCGCCGAGGCGCTGCTCAAGGCGGGCACCAACCAGGCGCGCGCCGAGCAGTTCTACTTCGTCCTGCCGGACCGGTTCGCCAACGGCGACCCGCGCAACGACCGTGGCGGCCTCACCGGTGACCGGCTCAAGACCGGCCTCGACCCGAAGGACAAGGGCTTCTACCACGGCGGCGACCTCAAGGGACTGATCAACAAGCTGGACTACATCCAGGGGCTGGGCACGACGGCCATCTGGCTCGCCCCGATCTTCAAGAACCGGCCCGTCCAGGGCACCGGCGCGGACGTCTCCGCCGGCTACCACGGTTACTGGATCACCGACTTCACCCAGGTCGACCCGCACTTCGGCACCAACGAGGAGCTGAAGAAGCTGGTCGCGCTCTCCCACCAGCGGGGGATCAAGGTCTACCTCGACGTCATCGTCAACCACACCGCCGACGTCATCAAGTACGCCGAGGACAAGTACGCGTACATCGACAAGAAGACCTCGCCGTACACCGACGCGCAGGGGCGGGCCTTCGAGGACCGCAACTACGCCGACGGCACCCGGGACTTCCCCGACGTGGACCCGACGTCGTTCCCGTACACCCCGACCTTCGAGACCCCGGCGGACGCCAAGGTCAAGGTCCCGGCGTGGCTGAACGACGCGACCATGTACCACAACCGGGGCGACTCGACCTTCGCCGGTGAGAACAGCGAGTACGGCGACTTCTTCGGCCTGGACGACCTGTGGACCGAGCGCCCCGAGGTGGTGCGGGGCCTGACCAAGGTCTACGGCGACTGGATCGCCGGCACCGGCGTGGACGGCTTCCGGCTGGACACCGTCAAGCACGCCAACCTCGACTTCTGGCCGCAGTTCAGCCGGGGCATCGAGCGGGCCGCCGAGGCCGCCGGCAAGAAGGACTTCTTCATGTTCGGCGAGGTCTACAGCGCCGACCCGGAGATCACCTCGACCTACGTGCGCCGCGGCGGCCTGCCCGCCACCCTGGACTTCGCCTTCCAGGAGGCAGCCCGCGGCTACACCGCCGGTGACGGCTCCGCCAAGGCCCTCGCCGACGTGTACGCCCGCGACGACCTCTACTCCTCGCGGGACACCGACGCCGGCCGGCTGACCACCTTCCTCGGCAACCACGACATGGGCCGGATCGGCTCGTTCGTCGCCGCCGGCGGTGGTGACGACGCCGCCCAACTGCGCCGCGACCAGCTCGCCCACCAGCTGATGTTCCTCACCCGCGGTCAGCCGGTGGTCTACTCCGGCGACGAGCAGGGCTTCACCGGCCCCGGCGGGGACAAGGACGCCCGCCAGGACATGTTCGCCACGCGGACGCCTGACTACCTCGACGACGACCTGATCGGCACCGCCCGTACGCACGCCAGCGACCAGTTCGACCCGCAGCACCCGCTCTACCGGGCCATCGCCGAGCTGGGCAGGCTGCGCCAGGCGCACCCGGCGCTGCGCGACGGCATCCAGGTCACCCGGCACGCGGCGGACGGCCCCGGCGTCTTCGCCTTCTCCCGGGTCGACCCCAAGGAGCGCACCGAGTACGTCGTGGCGGTGAACAACGCCGCGACCGCGCAGACTGTCACCGTGGACACCTGGTCCGCCGGCGCCACCTTCACCGGCATCTACGGCGGCTCGTCCGCACCCGTCGCCGGCGCCGACGGCAGGCTCACCGTCACCGTGCCGCCGCTGTCCGCCGTGGTGCACCGGGCCGGCGCCGCCATCCCGCTGCCGACCGCCGCGCCGGTCATCACCATCACCGCCCCGGACGCCCCGGTCGCCACGAAGGCCGCCGTCACCGCCCAGGTCACCGGCGACCCGCTGGCCACCGTCACCGTCGCCGCCCGGGTCGCCGGCGGGAAGTGGAGCCTGCTCGGCACCGCCGACCGGGCCCCGTACACCGTCCACCACGACCTGACCGGCCTGGCCGGCGGCACGAAGATCGAGTACAAGGCCGTGGTCCGGGACGGCAGGGGCCGCACCGCCAGCACCCGCTCCACCGCCACCGTCGGCACCCCGGCGCAGTCCGCCTCTCGGGACTGGGCGGTGGTGCACTACCAGCGCCCGGCCGGCGGGTACGACGACTGGGGTCTGTACGCCTGGGGTGACCTCGACCCGGCGTACGTCACCGAGTGGCCCAAGGGGCAGCCGTTCGCCGGTGAGGACTCCTACGGCCGGTTCGCCTGGGTGAAGCTGAAGCCGGGCGCGAAGTCCGTCGGCTTCCTGGTGGTCGACAAGAACGGCAACAAGGACGTCGGTCAGGACCGCACCATCGACGTCACGCAGACCGGCGAGATCTGGATCAAGCAGGGCGATCCGACCGTCCACCCGACCCGGCAGGCCGCCACCGGCGAGCCGGACCCGGCCGTGGAGGAGGGCACCGCGCTCATCCACTACCGCCGGGCCGACGGCAACTACGACGGCTGGGGCCTGCACCTGTGGGACGGTGCGGCCACCCCGACCGACTGGGCCAAGCCGCTCGCCCCCACCCGCATCGACTCCTTCGGGGCCGTCTTCCGGGTGCCGCTCGCGGCCGGGGCCACCGGGCTGAGCTACATCATCCACTCCGGCGACGAGAAGGACCTGCCCGACGACCAGCGGCTCGACTTCGCCAGCGCCGGGCGCGAGGTGTGGCTGCTCGCGGGCACCCCGGGCCGGCTGCTGCCGTCGACCGCCTCCGGCACCGGCGGGGACGTCGACATCACCAAGCAGAAGGCGCACTGGATCGACCGCTCCACCGTCGCCTGGCAGACCGGGGAGACCGACGGGAAGACGTACGCCCTGGTCGCCGCTCCGACCGGCGGGGTGACCGTCGCCGACGGGGACCTGGCCGGGACGTACACCACGATCCCGCTGGCGGCGCAGCGCAACGGGCTCACCGAGGCCCAGCGCGCGGCCTTCCCGCACCTGTGGGCGCACCGCGGCTTCACGCTCGACCGGCGGGACCTGGCCAAGGTGCCGGCGGCCCTGCGTGGGCAGCTCCTGGTGACCGAGCGGGACGCCGAGGGCACCCTGCTCGCCGCCACCGGCGTGCAGATCCCGGGCGTGCTCGACGACGTCTACTCCCCGGCCACCGGGGCGAAGCTCGGGGCGACCTTCGCCGGCAAGGTGCCGACCCTGTCGGTCTGGGCGCCCACCGCCCGCACGGTGTCGCTGCAACTCTTCGACTCGCCCACGGCGCAGCCGAGGACGGTGGGGATGCGCCGGGACGACCGCACCGGCGTGTGGTCGGTGCGCGGGGCCCGCGCCTGGACCGGGAAGTACTACCGCTACCAGGTCGAGGCCTGGCAGCCGGCGGCGCAGAAGGTGGTCACCGCGGCGGTGACCGACCCCTACTCGGTGGCCCTCGCGCCGGACTCCACGCACAGCCAGATCGTCGACCTGTCGGACCCGGCACTCGCGCCGCAGGGCTGGGCGAAGCTGCGCAAGCCGGCGGCCGTGCCGTCGACGAAGGTGCAGATCTCCGAGCTGTCGGTACGGGACTTCTCGGTCGCCGACACCACCGTCCCGGCCGAGCGGCGGGGCACCTACCTCGCCTTCACCGACCCGGCCACCGCGGGCATGAAGCACCTGAAGGCGCTCGGCGACGCCGGGGTGACCCACCTGCACCTGCTGCCCGCGTTCGACTTCGCCACCATCCCCGAGCGCCGCGCCGACCAGCAGCAGCCCGCCTGCGACCTGGCGAAGCTGCCGCCGGACTCCGACGAGCAGCAGAAGTGCGTCGCGGCCGTCGCCGAGTCCGACGGCTACAACTGGGGCTACGACCCGCTGCACTACACCGTGCCGGAGGGGGGCTACGCCGTCGACCCGGCCGGGGCGAAGCGGACCACCGAGTTCCGGCAGATGGTGGCCGGGGTCAACGCCGCCGGCATGCGGGTGGTGATGGACGTGGTCTACAACCACACCTCCGCCGCTGGCGCCGATCCGAAGTCGGTGCTCGACCAGGTGGTGCCCGGCTACTACCACCGGTTGCTGGAGGACGGCAGCGTCGCCAACTCGACCTGCTGCGCCAACACCGCGCCGGAGCACGCCATGATGGGCAAGCTGGTGGTGGACTCCCTGGTCACCTGGGCCAGGGCGTACAAGGTGGACGGGTTCCGGTTCGACCTGATGGGCCACCACCCGAAGGCGAACGTCCTGGCCGTGCGGAAGGCGCTGGACGAGCTGACCGTCGCCCGGGACGGCGTCGACGGCCGGAAGATCCTGCTCTACGGCGAGGGCTGGAACTTCGGCGAGGTCGCCGACGACGCCCGCTTCGTCCAGGCCACCCAGGGCAACATGGCCGGCACCGGGGTCGGCACCTTCAACGACCGGCTCCGCGACGCGGTGCGCGGCGGCGGCCCGTTCGACGCCAACCCGCGGGTGCAGGGCTTCGCCTCCGGGCTGTTCACCGACCCGAACGGTGACGAGGTCAACGGCACCGAGGCCGAGCAGCGCGAGCGGCTGCTGCACGCCCACGACCTGATCAAGGTGGGGCTTACCGGGAACCTGCGCGGTTACCGGTTCACCGACTCCTCCGGCCGGCAGGTCACCGGCGCGCAGGTCGACTACAACGGCTCGCCCGCCGGCTACACCGCCGCGCCGGGGGAGGCGGTCACCTACGTCGACGCCCACGACAACGAGATCCTGTACGACGCGCTGGCGTACAAGCTGCCGCAGGGCACCTCGGCGGCGGACCGGGCCCGGATGCAGGTGCTCGCACTGAGCACCGTGGTGATGGGCCAGGGCACCGGGTTCGTCACCACCGGCACCGAGCGGCTGCGCTCGAAGTCGCTGGACCGTAACTCGTACAACTCCGGTGACTGGTTCAACCAGATCCGCTGGGACTGCGCCCAGGGCAACGGGTTCGGCGTCGGCCTCCCGCCGGAGCAGGACAACAAGGACAAGTGGCCGTACGCCAAGCCGCTGCTGGCCGATCCGAAGCTGGTCCCGGACTGCGCGGCGATCGACACCACCGACGCCCGGTACGCCGAGCTGCTGCGCATCCGGGCCTCCTCGCCGGTGTTCGGGCTGGCCACCGCGGAGCAGGTGCAGCAGCGGGTGGCCTTCCCGCTGTCCGGGGCGCAGGAGACGCCGGGGGTGCTCACCATGACGCTCGACGGCCGGGGCCTGGACCGGCGGTGGACGTCGGTGACGGTGGTGTTCAACTCCACCCCGCAGGCGGTGACGCAGCAGCTCGCCGGGCTGCGCGGCGCGGACGTCACGCTGCACCCGGTGCTGCGCGGCTCCGCGGACCCGGTGCTGCGTACGGCGTCGTTCGACGCGGCGAGCGGCACGTTCCGGGTGCCGGCCCGCAGCGTGGCGGTCTTCGTGCAGCGCTGACCCGAACGCGGGCCGGCCCCCTCCGCGAGAGCGGAGGGGGCCGGCCCTTCTGCGTCAGCCGATCCTTGCCGCTACCGATGCCGGGCGGACAGAACGGCCCTTACTCCCCAGAAGATACAAACCAACTACGTACCGCACCTTAAGTCCTAGATGTTACGAAACCTGGAAAGTCCTCTCGTTCGGCATGAATCAGCCTAACGTTCGTCTTAGCTCGTCCTCCTGAGCCGACCAGAAGGGAATGAGGAACATGTCGATGAGGTTCTTGACCAAGCTCGCCAGCGGGATGGTGTTGGGCAGCGCCGCGCTACTGCTCGCTGCGCCCGCCACCGCGCTCGCCGCGCCCGACGACGGGCCAACCAAGCAGCCCAAGGCCTCGACCCAGGGGCAGAAATCGAAGAAGTCAGACGACAAGCCCAAGACATTCGACCTGAAGGACAGGAGCGGGAACGGGGTCACCTGCGCGACCACCAGGCAGATCAACGAGCAGAACATCTCCAATATCGTCAAGGACAACACGATCGAGGACAGCGTCGTCACGTTCAACCTGAGCGCCGCGCAGTCGGCGTCGAACACCAGAACCCAGCAGCCCAACACCATCGTGGTCTGCATCCGCGACCTCGAGGTGGGGGTGGACGTGGAGACCGACCTGCTCGGCGACCTGCTCAGGATGGTCGAGGCCAGTCTCGGCCAGGCCGGGTCGCCGCTGCGCCAGCCTGCCGGCAACACCGCCGCGGCTGGCGGCGCGTACGCGGGTCCGGACGGAGCCTGGATCCTCCCGAGCACGGCTGGCGTCGCGGCCGGTGACGGCGGCGCGTTCTCCGACACCAACACCGGTGTTCTGACGGCGACCGGAGCCGGCATGGTGGGCGTGGGCGTGCTCGGTGGCATCGCACTGCTGCGTCGGCGGTCGGCCAGTGGCACTGTCGCCTAGGGCGGCCAGGAGCGCCGGCGGCCGCCACGGTTTCCCGTGGCGTGCCGCTGGCCTCGTCATGGTCGTCCTCGTCACGCTCACCGGAGCAGGATTGATCGTGCACGCGGCCACGGCTTCCGATCCGGTCGGACCGCCACCGCAGCCCGACCCCGCCGCCGCACCGCTGTCCCTGCTGTCACCGTTGGCGGACGAGCCCACCACACCGACGCCGAGCCGAGCCAACGCGTCGCCGACCACCGGGGCGACCCGCGGCGAGGCGCGCAGTGCGCGCGGCCCCCTCGAGAACGGTTCGAAGCCCGCCGCGACCCGCCCGTCCTCCCCACCGACGTTGGCCGGGATGCCGCGATCGCAACCCACCCGCATCAGGATCCCGCGGATCGGCGTTGACGCGCCGACGACTCCGCTCGGGCTGGACCGGAACCAGCAGATCGCGGTCCCGCCGTTCAACCAGCCCGATACGGCCGGGTGGTACAAGCTGGGACCGAGTCCCGGCGAGACCGGGACCGCGGTGGTGGTGGGCCACGTCGACTCACGCGCCACCGGGCGAGCGGTCTTCTTCCGCCTGGGCGCGCTGAAACCGAAAGACACCATCGAGGTGCTCCGCAAGGATGGCAAGAAGGCCCGGTTCATCGTCGACGGCGTGGCCCGCTACCCGAAGACCAAGCTCCCGCTGAAGCAGGTCTACGGTCACACCGGCAAGGCGCAGCTCCGCGTGATCACCTGTGGTGGCAGCTACGACAAGGCAGCGAAGTCGTACAGGGACAACATCGTGGTGTTCGCGACGCTCGTGCCATGACCTTGACTCCCTGTCCCTCGTAGGTGGTGACCTGCGATCCACGGCCGCGATGCGTGTGCGCAGCCGCCGTGGGTCGGGCCGGACGGGCTGTGGCAGCGCATCGAGCCGTTGCTGGCCGAACCACAGCGCAACCCACGGCACCCGGGGCGCAGGCGGATTCCGGACGGCAGTGCTGTTCGGGATCCTTCGCGCCGCGCACCGGCACACCGGCGGCTGGTACCAAGGTATGAAAACGGCTACGTATCCGGTGGGAACGCGTCGGCGACGCCCAGGGAGCCTTCCTCGCCTCACCACGTCCGACACGTTGCAGGAGCTTCGTTAGGCCTCCTATAGCAGCCAGCGGCATGTTCCCCTCAAAAACCTGAAAAGCGCTCCGAACCAACATGAAGCTCTTTTATGTTCGTAGTGGCTCATCATCCGGAGCCGACCAGGAGGGAGTGAGGGACATGTCGAAGAAGTTTCTGACCAAGCTCGCCGGCGGGGTGGTGCTGGGCAGCGCCGCACTGCTGCTCAGCGCGCCCGCCGCCGCGCTCGCCGCGTCCGACGGGGAGTACGGGGATTCCAACGGGAAGGACCGCAACGGATTCGTTTGCGCGACCAACGAGCAGATCAACGAGCTGATCGTCGCCAACATCATTAGCGACAACGACATCGAGGACAGCGAAGTCGACTTCGAGCAGTCCGTGGAAGTTGACCAGACGAACGACAGCAGGACTCAGCCCAACAACATCATCGTCTGTATCCGCGACATCGACGTGGACGTGGACGTGGAGGACTAGGAGCTGCTCGAGTCGCTCGAGGGGTGCCGGCATCAGCGGGGCCGCTCGTGCGGCTCGCGGTGGGCCAGCATGCCGGCAACGCGCTCGGTGGCATCCCACCGCTGCGTCCTGGCCAGGAGCGCCAGCGGCGGTCACGGATTCCCGTGGCGTGCCGCTGGCCTCTTCTTTGTCGTACTTCTGATGCTCACCATGCAGGATCCGGCTCCCGGCGACCAACCGGCGGTGCGCGGTGCCGTGGACACCCCGCACCCGGGCGGCGGGTGCGGCCACGTACGGCCCGGTGTTGGCGCCTGCACCATCCCGGCGAACACCGCCCGAGCCTCGATCGGCGGCATACGTGAACGGCCGCCGCTGGCCGCGAACGCACACACCCACCTCGGCCGCCACGACCGAACCCTTCGCCACCGGGTCCTGTGGCACAGAGAACTGTGGAAGACCTGCTCGGTCGGCCAGCATCCGCCGATCCCTAGGGCGTTACGAGCCACCCGCCTGAGCCCTGAACGGCTACCTGGCACAACAACTCATCCAGCCGGACGTGTCACGCGCGTGCCGACACCGATCTGTCCACGGACGTCCTGAGACCCGACATCGCCGGCCGCCCGGCCTCGGACCTGCGTGACGATCAGTATCAGGAGCTGAGTGGCACTGGTCTCGGCGCCGGCGTTCTTCTCAACCGGTACGGTGTGGCGCCGACCGCCGGTGACGTCCCCCGATCGCCGGCTGTTACGCCCTGCCTGGGCTGGTGGTGGCCGGCCCTACAGCTTCTCGTTCACCTCGCGGCCGCGGTGGCGCTCTCCTTCCTCGGCACCCTGCCGTTCCCGGTGGGGCCAGCGTCGGCATGCCGGTGAGTAGAGGCCAGGTGACGGCTGTCGACCAACCGTCTTCCGCGTCCCACCGACCGGACGGGTCGGTCCGGGTCGGCCGCGTTCCGCCCGGCCCGTCGGGTGGCTGACCTGGCGCGTCGGCTCCGGCGACGAGGTCATCGGCACCGCGGCCCAGCAGCTCGCGCGGCTGCTGCTCCAGCACGATCTGATCAAAGTCGGGCTGGCCGGCAACCTCGCCGGCCACCGGTTCACCGACTCCGTCGGACCAGAGGTGACCGGCGTCCAGGTCGACTACAACGGCTCGGCCGGCCGGTTACGCCGCCGCATCGGGAGAGGCGGTCACCGGCTGCCGCAGGCAACCTCGGCGGCGGACCGGTCCCGGATGCAGGTGCTCGCGCTGAGCACCCGTGATGGGCAGGGGACCGGCTTCGTCACCGCCCGCACCGAGCGGCCGCGACGCCCGGTACGCCGAGCTGCTAGAGGTTTCGCGCCTCCTCGCCGGTGTTCGGGCTGACCACCGCGGAGCAGGTGCAACAGCCGGCGCCTTCCCGCTCTGCGGCGAGGCGTGGACCCCGGCGCGCTCACCAGGACGCTGGACGGTCGCAGCCTCGACGGGCGCCGGAAGTCCGGGACGGTCTTCAACGCCATCCCCGGCGGGGCGACGCAGCAGCTGACCGGGCTGCGGGCGGCGGACGTGGCGCTGCACCCGGTGCTGCGGGCCTCCGCCGATGAGGTGCTACGGACGGCCACGATCGACGCGGCCACCGACGCGTTCACCGTGCCGGCGCGGAGCGTCGCGGTTTCGTGCGGCAGTCGTACGGCAGTGGCCGGCCCCCTTCCGTGGTGACCGCGGAAGGGGGCCGGCTCGTCTCTCCTGGCGGCGGTCCTCCGGCCCGCCGGGTCCGATCCGGTTGGACCGTTCCCGGGCGGGCCGGAGGGGGTCGCCTCAGCCGATGCCGTCAACGGTTCGGCTGTTCACTGCGCGGCCGGTCAGGCGTGGCAGTCTTTGACGTTGACGCAGTTCTTGGGGTCGTTGTCGGTGACGGTGGACTTGTCGTCGAGTTCGACCTTGCCGTCGTTGTTGAAGATGCCGCCGGCGATCTTGCGGTGGTGGTCGTTCTCGCCGTTGGCCTTGTTGTTCTTGACCTTGGTCTTGTCCAGGGTGACCTTGCCGTTGTTGTTGAAGATGCCGCCGCCGTTCTCGCCGGCGATGTTTTCCTTGATCAGGCTGTCGCGCAGGACCAGGACCGCGTCGAAGTCGTCGTGGTTGCGGTCGTTGCCCCTGTTGCCCTTGTTGCTGTTGTCGTTCTTGTCGTTCTTGTTGTCGTTCTTGGGCTCGCCGTTGAAGATGCCGCCGCCGAAGCGTCCGGCGTGGTTCGCGGCGATGAGGGTGTCGGTGATGGTGGCGCGGCCGACCCTGTCGTTGTCCTTGCGGTCGTTGTCCTTGCGGTTGTTGCTGGTGGCGGTGTTGTGTTCGCGGTCTCCGCCGGTGTTGTAGATGCCGCCGCCGTCCTTGCTGGCGTCGTTCTCGGCGACGGTGACGTGGTCGAGCTTGAGGTCGGTGTTGCGGGCGTAGATGCCGCCACCGTTCTTGCAGGCGGTGTTGTCCTTGACGAAGGCCCAGCTGATCTCGACGTAGCCGCCGGAGCTGAAGAGGCCACCGCCGTTCTCGTCGGCCTTGTTGCCCTGGATGAGGCTCTTCTCGATCTCGACGTTGCCGGCCTTGTCGCGGTCGTGGCGGCCGTCGTCCTTGCCGTCGTGGCGGCCGTCGTCCTTGCCGTTGGCGATGCCGCCGCCGTTCTTCCCGGCGGTGTTGTCGGTGATCTTCGACTTCTCGATCTCGAGCTGGCCGGTGTTGAAGATGCCACCGCCGTTGTCGTTGGCCTGGTTGTGGTCGACCTTGCTGAGCTTGAGGGTGACCTTGCCGTGGTTGGCGATCGCGCCGCCGTTGCCGCTGGCGCTGTTGCGGGTCAGGGTGGTCTTCTCGAGGTAGGCGCGCCCGCCCTTCTCGACCAGCAGCGCACCGCCGTCCTCGCCCCTGTCCCGGTCGTTGTCCTTGTCGTTGTTCTTGTTCTTGTCGTTGTCGTTGCGCGAGGAGTTGGTGGAGACGTTGGCTCCGCGGGACTTGAGCGCGGAGGCCAGCAGATCCTTCAGCCGCTCCTTCTGCTCCTCGCCCTTGTCGTCCTTCTTGTCGTCGTCCTTCTTGTCCTCGTCGTCGGCGGCCTTGCCGTCCTTGAGGGTCAGATCCTTCAGGGTCAGGTCACCGCCGTCGGCGACCTTGAAGATCCGAAACGCGTCCTTGGAGTCCCGCTTGATCGTCGCGCCCTCACCCTTGATGGTGATCTCCTGCTTGATCACCGGCAGGCCCGTGCGGGACTTCTTGTCGTCCTTGTCGTCGTCCTTGTCGTCGTCCTTGCCGTCGTGCTTCTTGCCGTCGTGCTTCTTGCCGTCGTGCTTCTTGCCGTCCTTCTTGTCCTCGTCGTCGAACTCGTCCAGCTCGTAGGTGCAGTCCTTGGCAAGCTTCAGGGTGCCCCCGTGACCACGGTTGAGCAGATCGATGGCCTCGACCAGATCCTCCTCGTCACAGTCCACCTCCCTGACCCGGTCCCCGTCCTTGCCCTTGTCATCCTTACCGCGCTCACCGCGGCCCTTGTCGTCCTGACCGCGCTCACCGCGGCCCTTGTCGTCCTGACCGCGCTCACCCCGGTCCTTGTCGTCGCGCCAGCCCTGCTCGTCTCCCCAGGCCTTCTCGTTCCAGTTGCCGGCGCCGGGGCCCTGACCTTCATGCCAGTCACGACCCTCCTCGTTACGCTTGTCGTCCTTGTTGAGTTGCTGCGCCGTGGACCACGTCGGATCGGCCAGGCCATTGACGCCGCCGCCCCCGTACGCGACTCCCGTGAGACTGACCGCTCCCGTCAGGCCCAGGACGCCGGTGGCGAGCCACAGCTTGCGCCGGCCCGCCGCTGACGTGGTCTGGCGAACGGCGTCATCGTTACTGCGAAGGTAGTTGGACATCTGAGCTCTCTGCCCTCTCCTTGTACCCAGACAAGGTCGCTTCGCCTTCGCGAGCGGCCTTCGCTACAAATCGGTTGTAGCTGCTGAACCACACCGTATGAGAATGTTCTTCGTCATGTGGATTTATCCGAAGGAAACCCACATTTGGTACATGGATGAGTCGGGTAGGCAGGAGTGCGGACGCCGGGTGCGGGCGTCGTGGGAGGGCGCCGAAGGCGCCATACCGGGCTTCGGGGTCGAAGTTCCTCGCGACGTCGCACAGCGGTCAGCCGTGACAGTCAGGTCGGAGGAGATCTCACGCCACCACCCGACGCCGTCCTGTCGGACCTCCTCCGAGGCGGGCGACCGAAGGCGGGAGCCCCTTTCCGCCCGCTGGTCGCGCGGCGGAAGGGACTCCCGCGTTATGTGGTGGTTCAGGCGTGGCAGTCTTTGACGTTGACGCAGTTCTTGGGGTCGTTGTCGGTGACGGTGGACTTGTCGTCGAGTTCGACCTTGCCGTCGTTGTTGAAGATGCCGCCGGCGATCTTGCGGTGGTGGTCGTTCTCGCCGTTGGCCTTGTTGTTCTTGACCTTGGTCTTGTCCAGGGTGACCTTGCCGTTGTTGTTGAAGATGCCGCCGCCGTTCTCGCCGGCGATGTTTTCCTTGATCAGGCTGTCGCGCAGGACCAGGACCGCGTCGAAGTCGTCGTGGTTGCGGTCGTTGCCCCTGTTGCCCTTGTTGCTGTTGTCGTTCTTGTCGTTCTTGTTGTCGTTCTTGGGCTCGCCGTTGAAGATGCCGCCGCCGAAGCGTCCGGCGTGGTTCGCGGCGATGAGGGTGTCGGTGATGGTGGCGCGGCCGACCCTGTCGTTGTCCTTGCGGTCGTTGTCCTTGCGGTTGTTGCTGGTGGCGGTGTTGTGTTCGCGGTCTCCGCCGGTGTTGTAGATGCCGCCGCCGTCCTTGCTGGCGTCGTTCTCGGCGACGGTGACGTGGTCGAGCTTGAGGTCGGTGTTGCGGGCGTAGATGCCGCCACCGTTCTTGCAGGCGGTGTTGTCCTTGACGAAGGCCCAGCTGATCTCGACGTAGCCGCCGGAGCTGAAGAGGCCACCGCCGTTCTCGTCGGCCTTGTTGCCCTGGATGAGGCTCTTCTCGATCTCGACGTTGCCGGCCTTGTCGCGGTCGTGGCGGCCGTCGTCCTTGCCGTCGTGGCGGCCGTCGTCCTTGCCGTTGGCGATGCCGCCGCCGTTCTTCCCGGCGGTGTTGTCGGTGATCTTCGACTTCTCGATCTCGAGCTGGCCGGTGTTGAAGATGCCACCGCCGTTGTCGTTGGCCTGGTTGTGGTCGACCTTGCTGAGCTTGAGGGTGACCTTGCCGTGGTTGGCGATCGCGCCGCCGTTGCCGCTGGCGCTGTTGCGGGTCAGGGTGGTCTTCTCGAGGTAGGCGCGCCCGCCCTTCTCGACCAGCAGCGCACCGCCGTCCTCGCCCCTGTCCCGGTCGTTGTCCTTGTCGTTGTTCTTGTTCTTGTCGTTGTCGTTGCGCGAGGAGTTGGTGGAGACGTTGGCTCCGCGGGACTTGAGCGCGGAGGCCAGCAGATCCTTCAGCCGCTCCTTCTGCTCCTCGCCCTTGTCGTCCTTCTTGTCGTCGTCCTTCTTGTCCTCGTCGTCGGCGGCCTTGCCGTCCTTGAGGGTCAGATCCTTCAGGGTCAGGTCACCGCCGTCGGCGACCTTGAAGATCCGAAACGCGTCCTTGGAGTCCCGCTTGATCGTCGCGCCCTCACCCTTGATGGTGATCTCCTGCTTGATCACCGGCAGGCCCGTGCGGGACTTCTTGTCGTCCTTGTCGTCGTCCTTGTCGTCGTCCTTGCCGTCGTGCTTCTTGCCGTCGTGCTTCTTGCCGTCGTGCTTCTTGCCGTCCTTCTTGTCCTCGTCGTCGAACTCGTCCAGCTCGTAGGTGCAGTCCTTGGCAAGCTTCAGGGTGCCCCCGTGACCACGGTTGAGCAGATCGATGGCCTCGACCAGATCCTCCTCGTCACAGTCCACCTCCCTGACCCGGTCCCCGTCCTTGCCCTTGTCATCCTTACCGCGCTCACCCCGGCCCTTGTCATCCCAGGCCTGGTCCCAATCGTTGTCCCAATCGCCGACGTCGGGGCCCTGACCGCCCTGCTTGTCGGCACCGACGTGGGACTTCTCGTCGTCAGCCTTGCCGGCGTCGCTGACGGGCTGCTTCGTGGACGATTGAGCGCCCGAGGTTCTGTCGGGGCCACCGGGCTTGTCGTCACGAGCGGCCAGGCCGCCCAGTGCCGCCAAGCCGACCACGCCGGTCAGTCCGGCCACGCCGGCAGCCACCCAGAGTTTGCGCCGCCCTGTACTCGATGTGGCCGCGGTAGCCCAATCGTCGGGAGTCGTTTGGTTGTTGGACATCAGAGCCTTCCGCCCTTTCCTGCTACCAGACGGGGCCGCACCGCACCAGGCGGCGCGACCAGCTACAAATCGGTTGCAGCCTCTGACGCCCACCGTATGAGAACGATCCTCGCGATGCGGACTTATCCGAGAAAAGCCCGCATTCCGCTCAGGTCTAGCCAGGTGCTCGGCAACTGACCGGGGTCGACAGGAAGGGGTGTGACCAGCACAAACGCCCATCTCCCGCAGACGACGAAGGGCCCCTCCCGCGAACGGGAAGGGGCCCTTCGGGGCGTACGGGGTCAGCCGGGCAGGCGGGGACCGGCCTCGCGCTGCTCGCTAAGCCAGGTCTCCACCTCGTCGGCGGCGCGCGGCAGCCCGGCGGAGAGGTTCACGGCGCCGGTGGCGGTGACCAGGATGTCGTCCTCGATCCGGATGCCGATGCCGCGCAGCTCCTCGGGGACCAGTTCGTCCTCCGGCTGGAAGTAGAGCCCCGGCTCGACGGTGAGCACGTAACCCTCACCCAGGGCGCCGTCGCGGTACACCTCCCTGCGGGCGTTGGAGCAGTCGTGCACGTCGATGCCGAGCATGTGCCCGAACCCGTGCAGCGTCCAGCGCCGGTAGACGGTCGACTTCTCGTCCATCGCCTCGTCCACGCTCACCGGCAGCAGGCCCAGCTCGGCCAGTCCCTCGGCGAGCACCCGCATGCAGGTCAGGTGGACGTCGCGGAACTTCACTCCCGGCCTGATCGCGTCGATGCCGGCCTGCTGCGAGGCGTGCACGATGTCGTAGACCTGGCGCTGCAGCGCGGTGAACCGGCCGTTGACCGGCAGCACCCGGGTGACGTCGGCGGTGTAGAGGTGCCGATTCTCCACACCCATGTCCATCAGCAGCAGCTCACCCGGGCGGGTGGCGCCGTGGTTGTGCACCCAGTGCAGGATCGTGGCGTGCTCGCCGGCGCCGACGATCGAGCTGTAGCCGACGTCGTTGCCGTCGTACCGGGCGCGCAGCGCGAAGATCCCCTCCAGCAGCCGCTCGGAGACGCTCCGGTCCGCCGGCAACGCCCGGGCCACGTCCTCGAAGCCGCGCACCGTGGCGTCGATGGCGTCCTGGAGCTGGGCGATCTCCCACTCGTCCTTGACCAGCTTCAGCTCGGAGATGGCGATCGCCAGCTCGCGGTCGCGGGCCGGCTGGCCCTCCGCGCGGGGCCCGTCGTACGGGCGCACGGCCGCGTCCACCCGGGCGTCGAAGCCGCGCAGCACCCGGGTACGCCCGGGCGCCAGGTCGGCCAGCGTCCCCTCCAGCTCGGTCAGGTCGGCCGTCGGCAGGCCCAGCTCGGTCGACTTCTCGGCCAGCGTGTGCCGGCGACCGACCCACAGTTCGCCCTGCCGGCTGCGGAAGAACTCGTCGGTCAGCCGGGACGAGCGGGGCCGCATGTAGAGCGTGGCGTCGTGCCCCGAGCCGTTCGGCCGCAGCACCAGGACGCTGTCCGGGTCGTGGTCCCCGGTCAGGTAGGCGAAGTCGCTGCCCGGCCGGAACGGGTGGTCGGTGTCGTTGGCGCGTACCTTCTCGCCGCCGGTCGGGATCACCAGGGTCTCGCCCGGGAAGGCCGCCGACAGCGCGGCCCGGCGCTTGGCGTGGTTCGGCACCTCCGGGCGCGGCCCGACCGGCAGCGTGGTGTCCCGCCAGCCCTGCCGCATGAACGCCAGGAACGCCTCCGGGAAGTCCGGGTCGTGCGACTCGGTGCCGTCCGCCGGCTTGCTGTCGGTGCGTTCCTCGGTCATGCCCCGCTCCCTCCGTGTCATTGCTGGTCCCGACGGTACCGCGAGCCGGAGGGAGCCCGCGGTGCCGGGAGGCTCGCCTGCCGCGTCGCGCGGTCGACCCCGACGAGCGAGGCTCCCGCCCGCGCGGTGGCGGAGGGGGCTCGTCGATGTGCCGGTGCGCCCGGGATCCCGCCCGCGTCGTCGCTGGTCCGGATGGTGTGCCGTGCGCCGGCCGGAAGAGTGCCTGCGGTGCCGCGACGTCCGTTCCGGCCGCGTGGAAAGATGACCACCATGTGCGGACTCCTGGCCTTCTTCAGTGCCCGCGGCGATGCCGCCGCCCACCGCGACAACATCGCCGGGGCGTTGGAATGCCTGCACCACCGCGGCCCGGACGAGACCGGTGTCGAGGTGGTCGGCGACGCCTCCGGCCGGTACGCGGACGGCGTGTTCGCGCACAAGCGGCTGGCGATCATCGACGTGGCGTCCAGCCACGAGCCGCTGCCCTACGCGGGCGGCCGCTACCTGCTCACCTTCAACGGTGAGATCTACAACTACATCGAGTTGCGCGAGGAACTGGTCCGCAACTTCGGCGCGCAGTTCGCCACCGCCGGTGACGGCGAGGTGATCGTCGCCGGTTACCACTACTGGGGCGAGCAGGTGCTCACCCGGCTGCGCGGCATGTTCGCCTTCGTCATCTGGGACCGGCAGGAGCGGCGGGCGTTCGGCGGGCGGGACTACTTCGGCATCAAGCCGATGCACTACCTGGAGACCGCCGACGGCCTCTACCTCGCCTCGGAGAAGAAGGCGCTGCTGCCCTTCGCGCACTCCAACTACCAGGGCGACGCCGGCATCGACACGGCCAACCTGAGCCACTACCTGACCCTGCAGTACGTGCCGGAGCCCGGCACCCTGCACAAGGGGATCAACCGGATCGGCTCGGGGGAGTACCTCACCTGGACCCCGGGTGGCCGGATCGACGTGCGCCGCTGGTACCGGCCGGTCTTCCGGCCCGCCCCGGTCGACGACGAGCAGAAGCTCTACCACGAGATCCGGGAGACGCTGCGCGAGAGCGTCCGGATGCACATGCGCTCGGACGTGCCGGTCGGCTCGTTCCTCTCCAGCGGCATCGACTCCACCGCCGTGGTGGCGCTGGCCCGGGAGTTCAACCCGAACATCCTCACCTTCACCGTCGGCTACGACGTTCCGGGCTACTCCGAGATCGACGTCGCCCAGGACTCGGCCCGGCACCTCGACGTGACCACCATCCCGACGAAGATCGGGCCCCAGGACATGATCGACGCGCTGCCGAAAATCGTCTGGCACTTGGACGACCCGGTGGCCGACCCGGCGCTGGTGCCGCTCTACTTCGTGGCGAAGAAGGCCGCCGAGCACGTCACCGTGGTCCTCTCCGGTGAGGGCGCCGACGAGTTCTTCGGCGGTTACACCATCTACCGGGAGCCGCTCTCGCTCGGCACGGTCAACGGCCTCCCCGGCGGCGTGCAAAAGGGGCTGCGTGCGGTCTCCAAGGCCATCCCGCAGGGCGTCAAGGGCAAGAGCTTCCTGGAGCGCGGCACCACCCCGATCGAGCAGCGCTACTACGGCAACGCCCGGATGTTCACCGAGGAGGAGAAGCAGCACCTGCTGCGCCGCTACGACCCCTCGGTGCGCTACACCGACGTCACCGCGCCGATCTACGCCGAGTGCACCGAGCTCGACGACGTGACCAAGATGCAGTACGTCGACCTCTACACCTGGCTGCGCGGCGACATCCTGGTCAAGGCCGACCGGATCTCGATGGCCCACTCGCTCGAGGTGCGGGTGCCCTTCCTGGACCGCGAGGTCTTCGACGTGGCGGCGAAGATCCCGGTCGACCTGAAGCTCCCGCCGCGCTCCGACGCCACCAAGTACGCGATGCGCCAGGCGCTGCAGGGCGTGGTGCCGCCGGCCATCGTCAACCGCAAGAAGCTGGGCTTCCCGACGCCCACCCGGGTCTGGCTGCGCGGTGAGATGTACGAGTGGGCCCGGCACGTGCTGGCCACCTCCGGCGCGGGCGACCTGCTCGACCTGTCGTACGCGATGCGGCTGCTGGAGGAGCACAAGCGGGAAGAGGCCGACCACTCGCGCAAGGTGTGGACGGTGCTGATCTTCTGCATCTGGCACGCCATCTTCGTGGCCAAGACCCTGGACCCGGGCATCCAGCGCAACCAGTCCGCGCTGCTGACGAAGCCGGTGGTCGGCTCCATGGTCCGCTGACCCCGCTGCCGGCTCCGTGCCGGCCCCGACCGACCCGTCCCGGCCAGGAGGCCCGCGTCACCGGAACCGCTCCGGATGACGCGGGCCTCCTGATCGTTCCGGGCCCGGGCGGGGCCCGTCCGGGTACCGGGTGGCGGGTCAGCGGCCGGAGCAGGTGATTGTGGGCGGGGTGTTGGTGCCGGTCGTGGTGGCCAGGAAGCCGAAGGTGGTGGTGCCCTCCGGGGCGATCGTGCCGTTCCAGGACACGTTGCCCGCCGTCACCGCAGCCCCGGACGTGGACTGCGTGGCGTTCCAGACCTGGCTGATCGACTGGCCGCTGGGCCAGTTCCAGGTCGCCGTCCATCCGGACCAGGTCGACGCGCTGTGGTTCATGATCATCACCTCGCCCTGGAACCCGCCCTGCCAGGCGTTGACCACCTTGTAGACCGCCATGCAGTCGCCGGAGTGCGGCGGCGGCGTGGTCGGGCCCGGCGGGGGAGTGCTCGCGGTGGGCGGCGGGGTCGTCGGGGGCGGCGTGCCGCCGGGGCCGACCCCGGTCACCTCGCCGTTACCGCCGTCGAAGGCGACGTCCGAGCAGCCGAAGAAGTTCTCCTGGCTGTCCGAGCGGACCCACCGGGAGTAGACGACGTGCCGCCCGCTCTTGCCGGTCGGCAGGTTGCCGCTGAAGTAGTAGTGCCCGTCGTTGGTGCCGACCGCGCCGCGCTGCGGCGGGTTGGTCACCGTCAGGAACGGCTGCTCCTCCAGGTCGCTCCAGGCCAGTGGGCGGGTCGGGCTCCAGCTGTCCTTGGTGACGTAGAAGTAGAACGTGCCGGGATGGTGGGCCCAGTTGCTGTACCGGAACTCCATCCGCGCGCCGGCGGTCAGGTGGGTCACCGGCCAGTCGGTGCGGGCCAGGTCGTAGCCGGCGAATCCGGGGTTGCCGCCGCTGCACAACTTGCCGTCGGGGATGAAGCCGACCGTGCGGCCCCCGGCGTCGGAGCGGAGCACGCTGAACCAGTTGTAGAGCGAGTTGGTGCCGCTCTGCGCCACGGCGGCGGCGCAGGCGGGATTGTTCGGCCGGATCTCACCGGTGGCGGTGAGCCCGTCCTTCCAGCACAGGAACGTCCGGCTGCCCGGGTTCATCGCGGCGCCGTGCGCGGCGGCCGGACCGGGGGTGCTGACCAGGGCGACGGCGCCCACGAGGAGGGTCGCGGCCGCGGTGAGCAACGCGGCCGTACGGGAACGATGGGACACGGGTTCTCCTGACTCGCGGGACGCGGACGCCCCGCGGACGACACGCGGGGTGGCAGCAGCCCGCCCCGCTGCGACGAGCGGATACGGTCGCGGCGGACGTGCCCCGGCGTGGCGGCCGGCGGGACGTGCGCCGTCATCGGTCCGGCCCGCGGACCGTCGCCCTCGCGTGGATCAGAACCCGGCGCCGGCGGCGCGGCAGCCCCCGCACCGCCCGGCATGCGCCATCCCACCACGGGGCGGACGCGGACGCAATAGCCGTTGCTCGATGTGTCAGTAGCGTTCGACGAGGTGCCCGCTCGGCGACTCGTACGGCTCGGACCGCACGACCGGCGTGGTGGTCCACCCGGTCGGCGAGGAGCGCGGCGAACCGTGCCCGACCCCTCGCCTCGCACCCCTGCCGGTACGCCAATACCGTGGCTTCAGCGCCATCAGGACGCGGACTGTGCCAGCCTGGTGCGACAAGATCGACCGGCGAGGGCGTGGCGGGACCGACGGACGGAGGACCGGGGAATGGGATACGCGGTGGTGCTCGGGGAGGCACTGGTCGACCTGCTCGACACCGAGTGCGACGGCGAGCCGGTCTACCGGCAGGCCGTCGGCGGCGGACCGCTGAACGTCGCGGTCGGCGTCGCCCGGCTCGGCGGCGCGGTGCAGTTCGTCGGATCGCTCGGCGACGACGCTCTGGCCGGGCGGATCCGCGACTTCCTGACCGGCGCGGGCGTCGGGCTGGCCGGGTCGGTCACCGTACCCGCCCCGACCGCGCTGGCGGTGGCCACCTACACCGGCCCCGAGCCCGACTTCCGGTTCTACGGCGAGCCGCCCTCGTACGCGCTGCTCGGCGCCGACGACCTGGACGTGGCGCTGGTCGAGGGGGCCGACGTGCTCTACTGCGGGTCGATC